>NZ_OZ255835.1:4130000-4132674 GCF_965277665.1 Lichenicoccus sp. | reverse complement strand
GTCAACGATTGGTGGTTGCGGGGACAGGATTTGAACCTGTGACCTTCAGGTTATGAGCCTGACGAGCTACCGGGCTGCTCCACCCCGCGGTGGTGAGGCTGCTGTGAGTATGCGGCCTCGATGTGTGTGTAATGGGTTGGTTCGGAAGACCTGGCGGCGACCGACTTTCCCGCATCTTGAGATGCAGTATCATGGGCGCTGGGGGTTTTCACGGCCGAGTTCGGGATGGGATCGGGTGGATCATTCCCCGCCATGGCCACCAGGTCGTCCGAGCCAACCTCTGGGGGAGGTTCGGGCGAGTGAGTGGGTTGGTGCGCGGTGTTGTGTGATGTGGATGACTGCTGTGCGTGTGGTGGTGTATTTGTGTTTTGAGCCTATTGGGCGATTAGGACCAGTTAGCTGAGTGCATTGCTGCACGTATACATCTGGCCTATCGACGTGATGGTCTATCACGGCCCTCTGGGAGACCTGGTTTTGAGGTAAGTTTCTCGCTTAGATGCTTTCAGCGATTATCTTGTCCGCACGTAGCTACCCGGCGGTGCCGCTGGCGCGACAACCGGTGCACCAGAGGTGCGTTCATCCCGGTCCTCTCGTACTAGGGACAAATCCTCTCAAGTCTCCAACACCCACGGCAGATAGGGACCGAACTGTCTCACGACGTTCTAAACCCAGCTCACGTACCACTTTAATCGGCGAACAGCCGAACCCTTGGGACCTGCTCCAGCCCCAGGATGTGATGAGCCGACATCGAGGTGCCAAACCTCCCCGTCGATGTGGACTCTTGGGGGAGATCAGCCTGTTATCCCTAGAGTACCTTTTATCCGTTGAGCGATGGCCCTTCCACGCGGGACCACCGGATCACTATGGCCGACTTTCGTCTCTGCTCGAGCTGTCGCTCTCGCAGTCAGGCGGGCTTATGCCATTGCACTCAGCAGCCGATGTCCGACCGGCCTGAGCCCACCATCGCGCGCCTCCGTTACACTTTGGGAGGCGACCGCCCCAGTCAAACTGCCCACCATGCAGGGTCCCGGTCCGGGCTGACCGGACGCGGTTAGACATCAGAAAAATTCAGGGTGGTATTTCAAGGATGGCTCCACCTGAGCTAGCGCCCCGGCTTCATAGCCTCCCACCTATCCTACACAGCATTTTCCTGATGCCACTGCAAAGCTGCAGTAAAGGTTCATAGGGTCTTTCCGTCTGACCGCGGGTACCCCGCATCTTCACGGGGAATTCAATTTCGCTGAGCCGATGCTGGAGACAGCGGGGAAGTCGTTACGCCATTCGTGCAGGTCGGAACTTACCCGACAAGGAATTTCGCTACCTTAGGACCGTTATAGTTACGGCCGCCGTTTACCGGGGCTTCAATTCAGTGCTTGCACACCTCCTCTTAACCTTCCGGCACCGGGCAGGCGTCAGACCCTATACGTCGTCTTTCGACTTCGCAGAGCCCTGTGTTTTTACTAAACAGTCGCTACCCCCTGGTCTGTGCCACCACCGCATGGTTGCCCACACGGTGGTCTCGCTTATCCCGAAGTTACGCGAGCAATTTGCCTAGTTCCTTCAGCATCGTTCTCTCAAGCGCCTTGGTATGCTCTACCAGTCCACCTGTGTCGGTTTAGGGTACGGTCTGTATGCCAGAGCTATTTCCCGGAATGCTCAAAAAGCCGGATCAATCCGATAAGACCCGACAACATCTCGCATTCGTCACTTCTGGCAGGCTGAGGAATATTCACCTCATTCCCATCGACTACGGCTTTCGCCCTCGCCTTAGGAGCCGGCTCACCCTGCGCGGATTAACCTTGCGCAGGAACCCTTGGACTTTCGGCGACAGTGTTTCTCGCACTGTTTGTCGCTACTCATGTCAGCATTCGCACTTCCGATATCTCCAGGGAGGATCACCCCATCCCCTTCACAGACCTACGGAACGCTCCGCTACCGCGTATGCTTGCGCATACACCCACAGCTTCGGCACGTGGCTTGAGCCCCGTTACATCTTCGGCGCAGGGTTTCTAATAGACCAGTGAGCTATTACGCTTTCTTTAAAGGATGGCTGCTTCTAAGCCAACCTCCTGGTTGTTTTGGAATCCCCACATCCTTTCCCACTTAGCCACGATTTGGGGGCCTTAGCTGGTGGTCTGGGCTGTTTCCCTCTCGACGATGGACCTTAGCACCCACCGTCTGTCTGCCAGGCTATATTTCCGGGTATTCGGAGTTTGGTTAGGTTTGGTAAGGCTTTGGGCCCCCCTAGCCCATCCAGTGCTCTACCCCCCGGGATAAACACCTGACGATCTACCTCAATAGATTTCGCGGAGAACCAGCTATCTCCGAGTTTGATTGGCCTTTCACCCCTAGCCACAGCTCATCCCCGACTTTTTCAACAGGCGTGGGTTCGGCCCTCCAGTGCGTGTTACCGCACCTTCAGCCTGGCCATGGCTAGATCACTCGGTTTCGGGTCTTCTGCCAGCAACTCATAGCCCATTTCAGACTCGCTTTCGCTGCGCCTACACCTACCGGCTTAAGCTCGCTGCAAACAGAAACTCGCTGACCCATTATACAAAAGGTACGCCGTCACCCCATAGGAGGCTCCGACTGCTTGTAGGCATCCGGTTTCAGGTCTATTTCACTCCCCTCGTCGGGGTGCTTTTCACCTTTCCCTCACGGTACTTGTTCACTA
>NZ_OZ255835.1:3610000-4125000 GCF_965277665.1 Lichenicoccus sp. | reverse complement strand
CCTTGCTCTCGATCCTGTCGCCGACCCGGACGCCGAGCCTGGCGGTGATGCCTCCCTGCAGCTCGACCGTCGCCAGCACCGGCCCGCCGCTCGAGATCTGCGCCAGGCTCTGCGGCACCGTGTTCTCGACGATCGTGCGGATGGTGCCGTCGGCGTTCACGAACACCATGTCCTCCGGCACCGGGCAGTTCTCCATCCACATCGCGCTGTCCTGCGGCGCCGGCCAGATGAACAACATGCCGCCAGTGTCCGGGATCACGGTCCGGAACATCAGGCCGACCTGCTGCTCGCGTGGCGTACGTGCCAGCTCGAGCGAGAAGTCGTGCCGGACGCCGCCGCGGGAGATGATGGTCAGCGGCTGTTTCTGCAACTCGGGCTGCGCCTGGGTCGGCTCACCCGTCTGGCTGGTATCGCGGGCACGCGATGCCTGGGCATGCGATCGGGTCGAGGTGATGCCCGACACTGTCCCGGACAGGATCGGGGCACCAACCAGGACCAGGGTGAAAAGGCGAGCCCGTCGCATCGATCAGCATCCCTCCAGCGTCACGGCCGTTTCATCGCCTGGTCGGCACAGTACCGCACGGCGTCGCGCACAGGACCCTCGCGCGGCGCGTCGCGCAAGGTGGTCAGCCAGTGCAGCGGCGGATTGCGCCCTGCCGCCCGCGGATAGTGCAGGCGGCGCAGCACCGCCTCGGCGGCTTGCGTCGCCGGCCCGGCACTCTCGATCGCGTTCAGCGCCGCCCAGACACAGGCCCAGCACCGGCCGACGCTGTACGGATTATAGCCGCCGCCGCCGCTCACGATCAGGGGGATGCCGCGCTCTGCCGCCAGGTCGCGAAGCTTCGACGCGACCTCGATATGGGCGTTGTTGGAGAGCGCCAGGCGCGAGAGCGGATCCTCCTCCAGCGCATCGGCGCCACATTGCAGGAAGATCGCGTCCGGGCGATGCACCCGCACCAGGGGCAGCACCGCCGCGTCCACCAGCAGGCGCATCTCGGTATCGTTCAGCCCGGCCGGCACCGGGAAATTCCGTGCCGCACCGCCGGCCCGGTCCCCCGCCAGTCCGCTGCCGCGCAGGTCGCCGCCCGCCTCGACGCGGCGCAGCGGCCAGCGCATCGCCTCGTGAATGCTCAGGGTGAGCACATCGGGGTCCTCGGCAAACGCGTCCTGCACGCCATCGCCGTGATGCGCGTCGATATCGACATAGGCAATGCGCCGCAGCCCGAACTCTCGCCAGACCATCAGGGCCAGCACGATATCGTTGAGGTAGCAGAACCCGGCGGCCCGGTCCGGCCGACCATGATGGGTGCCGCCGCCCAGGCAGTGCACGATCCGGGTTTCCCCCGTTCTGCTCCAGTGCTGGCCGGTCAGCCGGGCGGCCAGCATCAGACCGCCGGCGCCGGTCATCGAACGGCGATACATCTCGGGATAGACCGGGTTGTCGCCGACGCCGAGCCGGTAGCGCGCCTGCACCCCAGCGCTCACCGCCTGGTCCCGCTCGGCCGCGAACAGCGCATCGACATAGTCCGCAGCGTGATACCGCAGCACCGCCTCGCGCTCGGCGACCGGGGCTGCGCGGTAGCAGGCCTCGTTGAGCCATCCCATCGTGCGCACGAGATCGATGGCGACACTCACCCGGGGCACCGCCAGCGGATGCCGCGGGCCGAACGAGGAGTGCCGGTAGATCTCGCTGCCGATCAGGATCGGCGCCGCGGAAATGACATCATGCATCGGCCACATCACGCATCGACGCTGACCAGCGTCTCACTGCAGGCCAGCCTATCACTGAAGGAAGGGGTTGCCGCGCCGTTCGTCACCGATGCGCGTGCGCGGTCCGTGCCCGGGGATCACCGTGACCGCATCCCCGAGCGGCAGCAGCGCCGCGCGGATCGAGCGCACCAGCAGCGGACCGTCGCCCTGCGGCAGGTCGGTGCGGCCGACGGACCCGGCAAACAGGGTATCACCGCCGATCAGCAGGCGGCCGTTGCGATCGAAGAACGCCACATGCCCGGGGGTATGGCCCGGCACGAACAGCACCTCGAGCGCGCGGCCGGCGAAGGCGAGCGTCTCCCCGCTCGTGAGCCACCGGTCGGGAAAGGCGTCGTGCAGGCCGGTGACCCCGTAGGCGGCCGCCTGCCGGCTGATGTTGGACAGCAGGAACTCGTCGCGCCGGTCCGGGCCGATGACCTGGATCGGCTGGCCGCCGGGCGCGGGCGGCAGCGCGCGCCGCAGCTCCTCTGCCCCGCCGGCGTGATCCAGATGGCCATGCGTGAGCAGGACCGCCTCCACCGTAACCCCCAGCTCGCCGATCCGGGACATGATGCGGGCCACGTCGCCGCCGGGATCGATCACCGCGCCGCGTCGGGTTGCCGGATCGAACAGGACGGAGCAGTTCTGCTCGAACGGCGTCACCACGACCGTTTCGAGGCCGGGAATGCTGTCGAGATCGGCGAGCGGCACGCCGTGCGCGTGATCCGGAAACGGGTTTGCTGCCATGGCGGGTCGATCCCTTTGCGCTGCGTGTGCGTTACTCTAAGTCATCGCTCGCAGCGGTCGAGACCCGCCGGACATCCGCCGCCGCCCTCCTCGATCCTGTCACCCCGATCCTGCCACCCCAATTCTGCCACCCTGATCCTGACACCGTGGAGTAGTTCGACCCATGCACATCACCGGGGAGCGGCAGGTGCCGGCGCCGCGCGAGCGGGTCTGGAAGGCGCTTGCGGATGCTGGCGTGCTGCAGGATTGCCTGCCGGGCCTGAAGGTCACGCCGGAAGGCAATGACCTGGTGCTGTCCGGGCTGGGCGACAGGGTGCTGCGGGCCCGCCCCACCATACGCGAGCCGTTCGCGACCCTCGGCTGGCGCATCGATCCCGCCAGCCCCGCCACCCAGATGCTGCTGATCCGGCTTGCCGAGCACGGCGTCTATACCCGCCTGAGCTACGAGATCTCGCTGGCCGATCTGGACGAGCCCCGTCCGCAGGACACGTCTAACGCGCCCGGTCCGCGGGGCACGTCCGACGCACGCGAGCAGAACCTGCAGGCGCGGGTCCAGCAGGCGCTCGACCGGTTCATCCAGCAGGCCGCCGGTCCTGCCGAGATTGGTGCCGGTGGCCTGGCGAGCGCGGTCCAGGCCGCCACCGAGCCAGGCGCCCAGCCCACCGCGCGCATGACCGCCGAGCCGTCGGCCGAGGCGGACGCCGCCGCTGCCTGGGCCGCCGTGCTCAACCCGGCGGCGATCGGCGGCGTGCTGTTCCTCGTGGTGCTCCTGTTCATGGTCGGCATCTTCTGATGGCCGGACCGCTCAGGCCCGGGGAAGCAGGGCCTGCCGATGCGCTCGAGCACGCGCGGAGCTGGCATGCCGGCGGCGACACGGTGGCGCTGGCGACGGTCACCGAGACCTGGGGCAGCGCCCCCTGCCCGGTCGGCAGCATGATGGCCGTCTCCGGCTCCGGGCGGATCGAGGGCTCGGTGAGCGGCGGCTGTGTCGAAGCGGCCGTGGTGCAGGCGGCCCAGGATGCCATCGCCGACGGCGCGCCGCGACTGCTGTCGTTCGCGGTCAGCGACGGCAGCGCCTGGTCGGTCGGGCTCGCCTGCGGCGGCACCATCAAGGTGTTCGTGGAAGCCCTGCGTCCGGCATGAAACCGGCTCCCCGCATGATGACGGCCCCGGGATGACGCCGGACACGCTCGCGTCGCTCATGCAGGCGCGGCGGCAGCGCGCCTCCGCGGTGCTGGCGACACGCCTCGCCGATGGATGGCAGCGTCTGCTGGTCCAGCCGGATGCCGAAGCCGGAGCCGGGATCGCTCCCGCCTTGCTGGAAGCGGCGCGCGCTGCCGTCGTTGCCGACCGCAGCCGCACCGTCACCCTGGACGCCGAGGACTGGTTCCTGCAGGTCCACCTGCCGGCGCCACGGCTGCTCCTGGTCGGGGCGGTGCATGTGGCGCAGGCGCTGGCGCCGCTCGCGCAGGCGGCCGGCGTTGCCGTCACGGTCATCGATCCGCGCCAGGGTTTTGCCACCGAGGCGCGCTTTCCCGGCACCGAACTGCTGCGGCTCTGGCCGGACGAGGCCTTGACCGGGCTGCGGATCGACAGCCGGACCGCCATCGTGACGCTCAGCCATGAGGCGCGGCTGGACGATCCGGCGCTGCATGCGGCGCTGGCGAGCGATGCCTTCTATGTCGGCGCGCTCGGATCGAGAAAGACGCAGGCAGCGCGGCGCGAGCGGCTGCGCGCGCTGGGCCACGGCGACGCGGCGCTCGCCCGCCTGCACGGACCGGTGGGCCTGGCCATCGGCGCCGTCGGCCCGAACGAGATCGCCGTGTCCATCGTCGCCGAGCTGGTAGCGGTGCGCCGCCGGGCGCCGCTCGGCGGCCTTGCGGTCGTCGCCGGCTGACGGCCGCCATCATCCTGGCCGCCGGCCTCAGCCGCCGGGCGTCCGGCACCGGCACCGCCAACAAGCTGCTGGCCCGCAACGGACGCGGCCGGCGAATGATCGCGTGCAGCGTGGACACCGTCGTGCGGAGCCGCGCCAACCCGGTCTTCGTCGTGCTCGGGCACCAGGCCGAAGCGATACGCGACGCGCTCGCCGAGGCAGGCCTGCAGCCCGACGAGCGGCTGCGGTTGCTGACATGCGACGACCAGGCCGCGGAGGGCATGGCGGCCAGCCTGCGCACCGGCATCGCCACCCTCGGCGGCACACCGGCCGAGTCTGCCGCGATCTGCCTGGCCGACATGCCGCTGCTGCGGCCGCAGACGCTGGACCGCATGATCACCGCCCTGCCGGAAGCCGGCGCGGCCCAGGCGATCGTTCCGGCCTATCGGGGACGGCGCGGCAATCCGGTGCTGTGGCGGCGGGCGTTGTTCCCGGCGCTGCTGTCCCTGTCCGGCGACGCTGGCGGCCGGGAGCTGCTGCGGCGTCACGCCGACCAGGTTCTCGAACTGGCTGTCGACGATCCGGGGGTGCTGGAGGATTTCGACACGCCGGACCGGCTGGAGCTGTTCGCGACGCTTGTCTGATGCGCGCATCGACCGCCCTGGGTTGACGGGGGACGACCTGCGTTGACGGGGGGCGGCCGGTTGACCAGAACAGCCGCCTGTCATCATGCAGCCCGCATGCAGTCCGCCGCGGGCCTGGGAGCCACGCCATGAGCAAGATCATCCGTACCGAGGCGAATGCGATCCTGTCGAAGGTGGTCGAGTACCACGGCTTCATCTTCACCCAGGGCGTCGTGGCCGGCGACCTCTCGGCCGACGCCGCCGGCCAGACGCGGGACGTGCTGGACCAGCTCGACGCGTTGCTCGAGGAGCACGGCACCGACAACACACGCATCCTGCAGGCGCAGATCTGGCTCAAGAGCATCAGCGACCGGGACGTGCTGAACGAGATCTGGTCCGCCTGGCTGCCGCACGGCGCCGCCCCGGCACGCGCCTGCGTGCAGGCGGTCCTGGCCGATCCGCGCATCCTGGTGGAGATCATGCTGGTCACCACGAAATAGGCCGAGCGCCCGGAGGCGCGCATCTGTTGCCTGCCCGCAACAAGCGAGCGGCTTTCGGAGCGAGCCGGTGCTTGAGCTGGATTCCCCCCCGCGCTTGAGCTGGCTTTCATCGTGACGCCGGCGTATTCGTTGCGATCGGTCATCGGACCCCGGCTGAAAGGACTATAGTCCTTGAATCCCGTCCGGTGAGACCGGTTTTCTGACTATTTCCGCCTGATCGGCGCGTGATGCGCTTCAGCGGCTTGTCAGAGTTGCAACACGGTTGCTAGCTCCCCTTCACGGAAGAGTGAGGCGGGTAGCGATGCGGCAGACCGGGCGGCAACTTGGTTTCACGGGGATACTTGGCTTGATGGTCGCCGTGACCGCCGCCACCTGCTTCGGCACTCCGGCCGGCGCCCATGCCCGGCATCATCACCGGCATTACGCCAGTGCCACGCCGCATGTGCTCCAGTGCGTGGCGTTCGTGCGCTCCGCCTCCGATATCGTCCTGCGCGGCAACGCGGTGAACTGGTGGCAGAAGGCGGAAGGCGTCTATGCCCGCGGCACCGCGCCCGAGGTCGGCAGCGTGCTGAACTTCCGCGCCATCAGCCGCATGCGTCTCGGCCACGTCGCTGTCGTGACCGACATCGTCGACAGCAGGACCATCCAGATCGACCAGTCGCACTGGAACGCCAACGGCATCAGCCGGGATGTCTCGGTGGTCGACGTCTCGCAGAACAACGACTGGAGCGCGGTGCGCGTCGAGATCGGCCATCGCGGCACCTTCGGCAGCATCTATCCGACCTACGGCTTCATCTATCCGCGTGCCGATCCCAGCGGCGAGATCATCACCGCGCGCGGCGATGCGGCGCCGGTACGCGTCGCCGTCCAGAGCTCGGCCAGGCTGCAGGGCGCGGGCACCGAAGTCGCCGAAGCGCCGGCGCTGACCCCCGAATTCGCCAGCACCAACCTGCTCGGCGACGACGCCCCGAACCGCAGCCTGCAGTAGCAGCCGACTGCCTCACGGTCTTCCCGACCGGTGGTAGGGATGACCGGCGGTGATCGTGCGAGCCCGATAGAGCTGTTCGGCCAGCATCACCCGCGCCAGCAGGTGCGGCCAGGTCAGCGCGCCGAGGGACATTGTGTGGTCGGCGCGACGGACGACAGTCTCGTCCAGCCCCTCCGCCCCGCCGATCACGAAGCAGAGCGGACGCTGCAGCCCGAGCCAACCCTCCAGCCGTGACGCCAGCCTTGCGCTGTCCGGCTGTTCGCCGGCCTGGTCCAGCGCGACCAGATACGCATGCGACGGCAGGCAGGCGAGCAGCGCCTGCGCCTCGCGCCGCTTGATCTCGGCCACGCTGCCATGGCCATCGGCCAGTTCGGTCAGCTCGAGCTTCGGTCGCAGGCGCGCGGCGTAGCGCGCGAACAGCTCCTGTTCCGGCCCGCGCCGGGCGCGCCCGATCGCGATCAGACGCAATGCCGCCTTGACCCCCCTCAGACCTGGGTGACTTCGCCCGGATCGCCGTCGCGCTCGTCGAGGTCGGCGCCCCACATGCGCTCCAGCGCATAGAGCGCGCGCGCCTCGCGCTTGAACAGGTGGACGATGATGTCCCCGGCATCGATCAGCACCCAGTCCGATCCGCCGGCGCCCTCGATCAGCACCCGCTTCAGGCCCGCCGCGCCCAGCTTCTCCTCGAGATGGGTCGCCATCGCGCTGATCTGCCGGTCGGCAAGGCCGGTGGCAATCACCATGCGATCGGCAAAGGCGGCACGGCCGGTAAGTTCGAGCACGACGATCTCCTCCGCCTTGTCGTCGGCGAGGCTCTCGGTGATGATCCCAGTCCAACGCTCGAGCAGTTCCGGCTCGGCCGGCGCGCGGTTCGCCACCCGACGTCGTGGTCCCGCGACCGCAGCCTTCTTGCGCGGCGTGCCGGGCGCACGGGCCGCCTCGGCCAGCGACGCCAGGGTGGGGCCGGTTGCGCGCGTGCGCGGCTTGCTGTCGGCGCCGGTGGACCGCGACGGCTTGCCGGGATCGGCGGGGGGCTTCCTGGCGATGATCTCTCTCCTGTGCCTGATGAGTACGCAGGCTCGTCGTTCGATGGTGACTGAAGCATGATCGCCGGACCATGACCCGCGTTTCAGGGACCCGCGTTTCAGGCGTCGGACGCTCCGGGCCGGCGCGCGGCGCGCAGGGCCGTTGCCGATATATCGTTCTGCGGAGCCGGCAGGAAGATCCAGGACGGCACCGGATGCGCCGGCAGGATCACCGCCTCGCGTGCCGGCCGCCGCGCCCGCCGCCAGCGCAGTGCCGCCTGCCCCGCCAGGGCCCGCTGATTGTAGGTTGGGCGGGGCAGCACCGCAAACGGCACCAGCCGCGCGAGTTGCGTCCAGCGTCGCCAGCGCGGCAACTCGGCGAACCCGTCCGCTCCCATCAGCCACACGAACTGCACCAGCGGAAAGCGGCGGCGCAACGCCTGCACCGTGTCGACAGTGTATCGCGTACCGAGACGCCGCTCGATGTCGGTTGCAAGGATCCGGCGATCGCGTGTCAGCGCCTGCGCGCCGGCCAGCCGCTGCTCGAGCGCCGCCATGCCGGCCACCGGCTTGAGCGGGTTGCCCGGCGACACCAGCAGCCACACCTGGTCCAGCCGCAACTGGCGCAAGGCGCGCTGCGCCAGCTGAAGATGTCCGTGATGGGCGGGGTTGAACGAGCCGCCGAGCAGGCCCACGCGCATCCGCCGCTTGTCGCCGCCGGGCGGCAGCATGCGCGCGCGTGCTCCGGGGTGCGAGGCGGGCTGCATCCGGATGCCGCGCTGGCGCCGGCTCTCAGGGCCGCGTCTGGCCGGTGCCGATCACCTCGTACCGAAAGCTGGTGAGCTGCTCCAGGCCGACCGGGCCACGCGCATGCAGCCGCCCGGTCGCGATGCCGATCTCGGCGCCGAAGCCGAATTCGCCGCCGTCGCAGAACTGCGTCGAGGCGTTCCACAGCACCACCGCACTGTCGGTGCCTGCGAGGAATTGCCGCGCGACGGCGGCATCCTCGGCGATGATCGCCTCGGTATGCGCGCTGGAGTGCTGCGCGATATGCGCGAGCGCGCCATCGACACCATCGACGACGGCCACCGACAGCACGGCGTCGAGCCACTCCGTATCGAAGCTGTCCGCATCCGCCGCGGTGAGGTCGGGCACGATGGCACGCGCCGCGGCATCGGCGCGGAAATCGCAGCCGAGCGCGCGCAGGCCCGCGATCAGCCCGGGCAGTTGCGAGGGCGCGATGCCGCGGTCGATCAGCAGGGTCTCGGTCGCGCCGCAGACCCCGGTGCGGCGCATCTTGGCGTTGCCCAGGACACGCAGCGCCATCGCCGGATCGGCTGATGCATCGACATAGGTGTGGCAGAGCCCTTCCGCGTGTGCCAGCACCGGCACCCGCGCCTCGCGCTGCACGCGCTCGACCAGCGACCGGCCGCCGCGCGGAATGATCAGGTCGATCAGCCCGGCCGCTGCCAGCATGGCTGCGACATGCGCGCGATCGGCATCCGGCGCCATCTGCACCGCCGCCTCCGGCAGCCCGGCATCGCGCAACCCGGCCTGCATCGCCGACTGGATGGCGCGCGCGCTGTGCAGGCTTTCCGAGCCGCCGCGCAGCAGCACCGCGTTGCCCGACTTCAGGCACAGGCCGGCGGCATCCGCGCCGACATTCGGACGGCTCTCGTAGATCATGCCGATGACACCGATCGGCGTCGCCACCCGGCGCAGGTGCAGGCCGTTCGGCCGGTCCCATTCGGCGAGCACCCGTCCGACCGGATCCGGCAGCGCGGCGATAGCCTGCAGCCCCGACGCCATCGCCTCGATCCGTTCCGGCGTCAGGGCCAGGCGGTCGCGGAACGCAGCATTCGCGCCGGTGCAGGCGTCCAGATCGCGGGCATTGGCGTCCAGGATCGCAGCGCTGGTGTCGCGCAAGGCAGCGGCTGCGGCGTGCAGTGCCGCATTGCGGGTGGCGGTCGCCGACCGGGCCAGCACGCGGCCGGCCCGTCGCGCGGCACCGGCCAGCGTTTCGATCGGCTCCGGCCCAATCGCCGCCTGCTGCAACCCAGCGCCCATCGGTCCCTCGCCAACGCTGATACGACCTTGCCGCTACGACGGCGCAGCGGTCTTGATCCTCACCAGCTCTGCGAGATCGCCCACATTGCGCAGCTTGTCCACCTCGCGCGAGCGCAGCCTGACGGCGAAATGCCGTTCAACCCCCAGGATGATGCTCACCATCCTGATCGAGTCCCACCCCGCCACGGTGTCCGCGGCGGTGCCGGCGTCGAGCACCAGGCTGTCATCACCGAACACCTCGTGGAACACCTCGGTCAGGCCGGCATAGATCGCGGCGTCGCCCCCAGGGTCCTCCACAGAATCGCTCATTCTCAGGTCCCTTCGACGATCGCCATGCCGGGGTCCGGCGAAACGAGTCCCTGCAGGTCGAGGATCGCGTCGTGGCCGCCATCCGCTGCCTCGGCGCCCACGGCAAAGCCGAGCCTTTGATAGTGCGTCGATACCATGCCGTTGCGGCCGCTCGGGATGTATTCGCCATGCAGCGCGGTGGCGCCGCGCGCGGTCGCCTGCGACGCTAGCACGGCCAGCACTGCCCGCTCGACGCCGCGCCCGAGCACCCGGCACGACATCAGCCAGGTCTCGATCCGGCAGACATGGTCCGGCTGCATCCGGCCGATCACCACCGCGATGATGCCGCTGTCGCCGTGCCGGTCGCGCAGCCGCAACTGCAGGCCGAACGCCGCCGGGTCGTCGATCAAGGCGAGGATGCCGGCGGCGGTCGTGCGGCGCGTCGTCAGGTTGAACTGGTTGGTCTTGTTGACGAGCTGCACGATGCGCTGCAGCGCCATGCGGTCGAACCGACGCCAGGTCAGCGTCATCTCCAGGGAGCGCAGGTAGCCCGGCAGGTCGGCCGTCGCTTCCGGGACGGTCCGGTCGCGGTCGCGCTCCGCGGCATAGCGCGCGCCGTCGGTGATCGAGACCGTCTCGAAATAGCCCGCCGCCGCGAGCACCGACGGCATCAGCGCCGGCTCGTCGTCCGGCACCTCGGGGACCGCTATCTCGGGAAGTGCCACGCGCACCAGATTGCGCTCGAAGGCGCTGTCGTCGAGCAGGACCAGGCTGTCGAGGCCGATATGCAGCGCGGCCGCGATGCGACGCAGGTTGGTGGCCTTGTCGTCCCGGTTGGCGACGAACGCGGCGATGTCGGACCGAAGCAGCAGCATCTCCGGATGTCCCTCGAACGCCGCGAGTGCCACGGCCTCGTCGTTCCTCGAGCAGATCGCCAGCATCACCCCGCGCGCGGCCAGGGCGCGCGCGTAGTGCTGCACCGCGAGATGCGCCTCGCCGAGTGCCGAGCCCTGGCCGAGCACGATGCCGTCGATCCCGTCATCGCCGATGTCGCCGCCCCAGAGCGTGTTGTCGAGGTCGAGCACCAGGCACTTGGCGGATCGTCCCTGCAGGGCCGCGAGCAGGCGGCCAACGAGGTCGCCATAGACCGGGGCGGCGACCGGCGAGATCTCCTGCTTCGTCCGATGCCAGAGCACGGGATCGTGCCATTCGCCGATGCCGTCGCGCGCCGCCGCCTCGTCGATGGCCAGGACATGCACGCCGTCGGCATCGGCCGCCTCGCGCAGCGCCGCATTCAGGCGGACCAGCATGCCGGCAGGCGAGCCGGGCAGGCGCTGCTCGTTGTTGCCGACCATGCCGGGCAGCACCGCCACCGCCGCCTGCTGGATCACGCTCGCGCCGAGGTCGCGCGCCATCCGCCAGCAAGCGCGCAAGGTCGCGATCACCGCGTCGAGGCTGGCCTGCGCCTGCGCCCCGTCGGCACCCGGTGCGAGTCCCAGCGTGAGGTGCCGCGCATCGAGCGCCAGCAGCACCGTATCGGGACAAAAACGGTGCAGCGCGGAGTTTACGTCGCCCAGTTCCTGCAGATACTGGCCATACTCGCCTTCATGGATGGTGACATGGATGGCGCGGCGCAGGCCGGCAATGCGGATCGGTGCGGCGAGATGCGCGGTCGTCGAGGATCCCAGCACCGCAAGGCGCACCGGGCGGCCCGGGTTGTGATCCGGCGGCTGCGGATAATCGCGACGCAGCACCGCATCGAGCCGGTCGGTGCGCAGGAAGTCGAGCCGCAGCCTGGCCAGGGCAACCAGCGCGTCCCAGTGGGCGCGCCCCCCCTCCTGTCGCGCGCCTGCCTCCTGCAGCCGCTTCAGCCCGGCATTGAAGGCGTCGGCGGCCGGCAGCCAGGCGAGGCCGGGTTTGGGCATCAGAGCCTCCGCGGCAGGCGCCGCCGTCGATGAGGAACACCGTTTCGGGTCCGCTGCGCAACCTGCTCTGCGGCATCGCCTTCGTGCTGGCCGTCAGTGCCGGCGCCATTACCGCCTTCATGCTGCATGGCTGGTCGTTCGACGACGCACTCTATTTCACCATCCTGACGGTGTTCACCGTGGGCTATGGCGAGGTGCGGCCGATCGACACCGAGGGCCTGCGGATCGTCACGATGAGCCTGATCGTGCTGGGCTGCTCCGGCACCATCTTCGTCACCGGCGCCCTCGTGCAGTTCATTACCTTCAACCAGTTCAACGAGATTCTCGGAGGCAGGCGCATGAAGACGCAGATCGACGAGCTGCGCGAGCATATCATCATCTGCGGTTTCGGCCGCATCGGGAGCATGCTGGCCGGCGAACTCAAGGCCGGCGGCCAGCGCCTGGTGATCCTGGAACGCAGCGAGGCGCGCCATGCCCAGGCGCAGGCGCAGGGCTATCTCAGCCTGATCGGCGATGCGACCGAGGAGGAGGCGCTGCGGTCGGCCGGCATCGACCGCGCCCATGCGCTCGCGACCGTGCTGCCCGACGATGCGGCCAACGTGTTCATCACGCTCACCGCACGCAGCCTGAATTCCAGCATGATCATCATCGCGCGCGGCGAGGCGCCGGCCACCGAGAGCAAGCTGCTGCAGGCGGGTGCGAACCGGGTCGTGCTGCCGACCGCGATCGGCGCCGAGCGGATCGCGGAGATCATCATGTATCCGGAACTGAGCAACTCGATCCGCAACTCCGAGCGAGAGGCGTCCACCAGCCTGCGCAAGCTGGGACTCGAACTCGAGATGGTGATCGCCGAGCCCGGCAGCGCGTTCGCCGACCTCACCGTCGCCGAGATCGAGCAGCAGGCAGCGCACGGGTTCCTGGTGCTCGCGGTGCAGGCGCCGGGTGCGGCGCCGGTGGACGATTTGCGCCCGCAGATGCGCGTGCGCCCGGGCAGCGGCGTCACCGTCATCGTACGAAGCGGCCACGAGGTGGTGCTCGGCGGGTTTCGCGCTTCGGTCTAGCGGCCTGCGAAAAACCAAGCGCAAGGGCTCCGCCCTTGACCCGCTGGGGCCTGAGGCCCCAGACCCTGATTCTTGAATTCAGGGGATGGGTTCCGGGCAAAGCCAGGCCTTCACTCGTTGCGCTCCGGATAACTCGCTGTCCCGAAAGCTGATGATCCGGCTTGCGGGGGTGTCAAAGTTCCAGCGGCTCGATGCGTCCGACCAGCAACAGGTAGATCAGCGCACCCAGGATGCAGAAGCCGCCGGCCACGCAGAGCGGCACCAGGAACGAGCCGTGCGTGATCGCCAGCATGACGCCGGTGAAGGTCGAGATCGCGATGCCGGCGAGATTGGCAGCGCCGTTCTGGATGCCGGCCAGGGACGCCACGTGCGCCGGGGTCGGTGCCACGTCGCCCGGCAACGCCCACATGTTCGCCCGGTAAAGGCAATGCTGCCGTAGGACAAGGCGAGCAGCAGCACGGCCGCATCGGTCGATCGCACGAAGGCCGCCAGCGCGATCACCGACGACATCAGCAGGCCGCCGACAAGGCAGGTCTTGCGCGCGGCGTCAGGCTGAAGCCGCGCCGATACATCTGGTCCGACGTCCAGCCCCCCAGCCAGGCGGACGGGATCGAGACCAGTCCCGGCACAGCGCCGCGACCTTGGTGTTCGAGGGATAGCTGCCGGCCTCGCCGACGCCGAGCAGCAGCCGGAGCCCGAAAGTCGTGCCGGCGCCCCGCACCAGCGCGGTCGCCGCGGTGCAGGTCGACCACCACGCCACCGCGCCCGCGTAGGCGGCTCGCGCGCCGATGCGGTCCACGACCCAGCCACCGGGAATCTGCATCAGGGCATAGGTCCAGAAGAACGCGCCGAGCAGCAACCCCATGGTCGCCGGGCCGAGATGCAGCGCGCGTTGCATCGCGGGAGCGGCGACCGACAGGGTCGCGCGATCGACATAGTTGATCGTGGTCGCCAGGGCGCACAGGATGATCATCGTCCATCGCTGAGCGGGCATCGCATCCTCCAGACTGTCCATTCTGGAGAGCATCGACGGTCGAGTCCCGTGCAGGCGTCGGCCAGCTTGCAGGTAACCGCTAGGCGAAGTCGGTGGATCGGGAGACCGTCTCCCAGGCCGCCATTTCGGTCCGCATCGCTGCGATCTTGTCGCCGACGAGTTGCATTGCATCGGCGCCGAGATAGAGCCGGACCGGCGGATCGTCGGAGGCGACTAGCTTGAGCAGCGCCTCGGCCGCCCTGGCCGGATCACCCGGCTGCCGCCCGCTCTTGGCCTGCCGCGCCGCCCGGATCGGATCCATCACCGCATCGTACTCGGAGATGCTGCGGGGCGCCCGGTCCATCGACCGCCCGGCCCAGTCGGTGCGGAACTGGCCAGGCGCCAGCGCAGTTACCCACACCCCGAGCGCCCTCACCTCCTTGGCCAGGGCCTCCGAGATGCCCTCGAGTGCGAACTTGCTGCCGCAATAGGCGGTAATGCCGGGCATGGTGATGAAGCCGCCCATGGAGGTGACATTGACGATGTGCCCGGAGCGGCGTGCCCGCATCCCAGGCAGCACAGCCTTGATCATCGCGACGGCACCGAACACGTTGGCGTCGAATTGCCGCCGGACGTCGTCGAGCGTCGATTCCTCGAGGATGCCTTCGTGCCCGTAGCCGGCATTGTTGACCAGGACATCGATGGGACCGACCTCGCGCTCCACGCGACTGACCGCAGCGGGGACAGCGTCGAAGTCGGTCACATCCAGAATGACGGCCGAGGCACGGCCGGGCGCCAGCGCCTCGTGCGCCGCCACAGCGTCCGGGTGGCGGACGGTGCCGATCACCCGGTGCCCGGCCTGCAAGGCTCCGGCCGCGAACGCCCTGCCGAGACCGGAACTGACGCCTGTGATGAGAAAGGTCCTTGTGTCCGCCATGATCGGCTCCTTGAACGATTATGATATCGTGATATGAGTTGATATCGTGATACAGATTCTGCAAGGGGGGATTGAATGACCGCATGGACGAGCTGAAGCGGCCGCCACTGAGGGAGCGCAACCGGCAGGCCGCCCGCGGCCTGATCCTGGATGCCGCCGAGCGGCTGTTGCGCGAGGATGCGTCGGCTGACTTCTCGATGCGTGCGCTGGCGGCGGAGGCCGATGTCGGCTTCGCGACGCCCTTCAATCATTTCGGCAACAAGAACGCGATCATGCAGGCGCTGTCGGCGCGGTTGATCGACAGCATGGCCGAGCGCTTCCGCCAGCGACCGCCGGCCGCCGGGCCGAAGGCCGAGACGGCGATCGGTCGTGTCCTGGTCATGGGTGGGATTGCGACCGGCCTTCTGCTCGAGCAGCCTGAGGTGAGCAAGGCGGTGGTGGGCTCGCTCGGGGTGGCAAACCAGGCGCCGGGCGCGATCCGGCCGCATTCCGGCGCGCTCTGGTCGCTGGCGCTCGGCGACCATGCCGGCCTCGCGGCTGCGGTCAGGCCGGCCGCGGAGCGGGTGCTCGCCGGGCTACTCGCCTTTCAGTTCCGCGGCTGCGTTTCGTTCTGGATAGCCGGTGAACTGCAGGACGCGGAACTCGGGCCGGCATTCGCGACCGGCGCCTCGGTCCTGCTGCTCGGTTTCGCCGATCGGCCGCAGCGGACGCGCCTCCTCGAGCAGATCGCGAGGGCGCCAGGCGCCTCCCGGCCTGCAACCTGATCATCTTGTTTTGGTGGAATTCGGACTCCTCGCCTCTCCTTGAGGCGACCGTCCTCCGACACGGCGGTCACTCCGTACGACGCCGGACCTGGGAGCCGGTAGCGGTTAGTCCAACCACCTTGCCGCCGCATCGGCAGTATTGTTTGGAGAGGTGTTGAACGCGATCGGCGTCTTTGAAGCGCCGCGGTGGATGGCGTTGAGGACCCGCTCGAACAACAGCAGACCCTTTGATGGCACTCGGATGCCGCCGCCGATGACGATGCAATCCCAGTGCTCAGCAAGCGACGCGGCGATCGTCGCTTCGGCGCTGTTGTCCGGCAGGATTGAGCAAAAAGCGCCCTCCCAACCGCGCGCCTTCATGTCCGACAAGGCCACGTCTATTCCAGCCGCGATCATCTCGGCTGTGAAGCCCGACGGCAGGTCAGGATCGGAGAAATCTACTGCCTCGGGCTTGATGCCGATCAGAAGAACGCGTGTCATGCTACCGTCTCCTCAGCAAGCGATGCCGCCAACATCGCTTCACGGTTATAGTCGAAGGTGACACCCAGGCTGAGCGTCCGGCACTTCGGCGGCCAAACCCATCACCTACGTTGGTATGGCTGCTAAAGGTCGATCTCTGATAGACATTGGTCTGTCACGATCTGGTGGAAAGCGGTCCTTGCAGCCTGCGCTATTTGCGTCCCTCCTTGTCGGCTAGGTGTTTAGTCCCGGATTGTGGTGGTTCGGGTTTAGCTTGAAGCGTTCGGGCTCGACCGTCCACTGGCGGCAGAGGAATTCGTAGGGTGTGCTGCTCTTGAGCGTTTTCAGTCTGCGGGCGCAGTTGTAGGCGAGCAGGAAGGCGTGGAGGTGCTGTTTCAGCTCGCTCGCCGAGGCATAATGGAAGGCCCGCACGGTCGCGTCCTTGATGGTGCGGTTCATCCGTTCGACCTGCCCGTTTGTCCAGGGATGATTGGGCTGGGTGAGCCGGTGCTCGATGCCGTTGGCCAGGCAGACGCGGTCGAAGGCGTGCATGCTGTAGGTCGAGGTGCCTGGCTTGTGGGTGAACTGAAGGCCGTTGTCAGTGAGCACCGTGTGGATGCGGTAGGGCACGGCCTCGATGAGGTTGCTCAGCATCTGGGTGGCGACTGGTCTTGTCGCCTCGGGATGGAGCTCCGCGTAGGCGAACTTCGCCGTCCGGTCGATGCCGACATAGAGGAACAGCTTGCCGTCCTCGCAACGCACTTCGGCGATGTCGATGTGGAAGAAGCCGATCGGATAGCTCTTGAAGCGCGGTTTCGCTGCCTTGAGGTGTCGCTCTTGGGCAGGCGGGTTCAGCGGCAAGAGACCGCTGAGCCGTGGCGCTCCAGGAGCCTATGCAGGCTGGAGCGGGTCAGGTTCGGGATCTGCGGCTGCAGCGCGAACAGCACGTCGTCGAGCGGCAGCAGCGTCTGCTTGCGGAACGCAACGATGGCCGCCTCCTCGAGCGGCGTCAGCACGGTCGAGCGTGCTTCCTTTGGTCCCATCGGATAGTCCTGGACGACCGCGCGCTTGCGCTACTTCAGGACCGTCTTGGGGTTGATCCTCAACTGCCGGGCGAGCGTCGCGACCGATGCGCGCGATCGCTGTAGCTCAGCTCGGACAGCGTGCGTCGTCTTGGCGCAACCCTGGAGAACCTGACGTCCCTCCGGAGATGCTCATATGATGCACCACCACAATCCGGGACTTAACACCTAGTCGAGCTGCTCGTCAGCAGATCGCGCTTGACCTGCCCCCTGGGACCGCCTCGATGAAGGTGACGGTCAACGAGTAACGAGGTGAACCGTGCACCCTTCTACCCAGGTCCAGGCGCTCGGGCCATAGACCGAACCGGTCGGCCGTGCGGGTCAGCATGACCTGCGCCGCACCGACCTCGGCTTGGCGTACGGCGGTAGTTGCTTGCACGTCCGCGATCACGGCGTGCTCGAAGTCGATCAGGTAGTTGTCGCAGTAGGCGTAGCAGGCCGGGCCACCGGCGGCCGCTGTCCAACGCGCGGCTGGGTCGGTCGGCGAGATGAACTTGGGCACGACCTCGGTCGCCGCGCCAAACGCGGCATCGTCCATCACGGCCAGATACTCGGTGACGGCTCGGGTGGTGTCCTCAGGATCCAGTTCCTCGCGATTGGCGACGCCTTTCTGGCGGTGCGCATCGGCCCGGATCAGGCTGGCATCCACCGCAAAACCCTGGCTGCCGACGATGCCCTCCGTCATGCAGCGTCGGACCGTGGCCTCAAACAACTGCCTGAGCAGGTCGCTGTCGCGAAACCGGCCATGCCGGTTCTTGGAGAAGGTCGAGTGGTCCGGCACCGCGTCGGTCAGCCCGAGGCGGCAGAACCAGCGATAGGCCAAGTTGAGATGGACCTCCTCGCACAGCCGCCGCTCGGAGCGGATGCCGCAGCAATAGCCGATCAGCAGCATGCGGATCATCAGCTCGGGGTCGATCGAGGGACGGCCGATGGCGCTGTAGTAGGGGGCAAGTTGGCGGCGGATGTCGGACGGTTCGACGAAGCGGTCGATGGAGCGCAGCAGGTGATCAGCGGGCACGTGCTCGTCGAGGTTGAAGCCAAAAAACAGCGCTTCCTGCCGGATCGCGCGCTCGCCCATCATGGCCGGGTCCTCGTTATCGCCCCGAGAATCGAATCAGCCCTGCCGCGCCGCTACAACCGCCTTTTTCAACGCAATCGGTCGAAAGCAGCCAGTCCGACATCGATCAGAGGAGGGCTCCCATCTCAGACCGACAGGATCTCGGCCACGTCCTCGAGCGACTTGCCTTCGGCGTCGATGCCGAGCGTGAACTCCGCGAGCGCGCCGCAGCCCATCAGGAAGGCGGCGATCAGGTAGCCGATGCTGACCGACCAGGCTTCGCCGGTGCCGATCAGCCGCCCGAGCACATACGGCGCGCCGAGGCCGCCCATCGCGGTGCCGAAGGCGTAGAATACCGCGATCGCCATGGCGCGGGTCTCCAGCGGGAAGATCTCGCTCGCGGTGAGGTAGGCGCCACAGGCGGCCGAGGACGAGACGAAGAAGATCGCCATCCAGAGCAGGGTCTGGGTCAGGGCATCGAGCAGCCCGAGGCCGAACAGGATCGCGGTCGCCACCAGCAGGATCGCCGACATCGCAAAGGTGCCGCCGATCATGCGGCGGCGGCCGACGCTGTCGAACAGCGGCCCGAGGATGAACGGGCCGAACAGGTTGCCGGCCGCCAGCGGCAGGATATGCAGCCCGATCCGGTCGACCGGCACCGCATAGAACTTGGTCAGCACCAGCCCGTAGGTGAAGAAGATCGCGTTGAACAGAAAGGCCTGCGACACCATCAGCACCATGACCAGGAAGCTGCGCTTGCGATGCGTCACGAACATGGCGTGCAGCACGACCCCGAGCCCGAAGCTCCGGCGCGGGCGGATCTGCAGGGTGCCCCTTGGTGCCGACAGCTTGTGGCCGAGGCTGCGCACGGCGTGCTCGATGCGCGCGGTGGCCGCTTCCGCCTCCGGCAGGTAGCCGTGCGTGACCAGCCAGCGCGGGCTCTCGGGCACGAAGCGGCGCAGCCAGATCACCGGCAGGCCGAGGATGCCGCCGACCGCGAAGCCCAGGCGCCAGCCGAAGTTGGGCGGGATGAAATGATGGTTGGTGACGAGCAGCGAGGCCACCGCGCCGAGTGCCGCTCCGGCCCAGTAGCTGGCATTGACCGCGAGGTTGACGCGCCCGCGCATGTGCGCCGGGGTCATCTCGTCGACCGCGGAATTGATCGCGGCATATTCGCCGCCGATGCCGATGCCGGTCAGCACCCGCGACAGGTCGAAGCTGATGACGTCGAACGAGCAGGCCGAGCCGAGTACGCCGACCACATACACCCCGAGGGTGACGGCGAAGATCGCCCGGCGTCCGACCCGGTCGGTGAGCCAGCCGAACAGCAGCGCTCCGGACACGGCGCCGGCGATGTAGGCGGAGGCGGCCGCGCCGATCTGGTCGGCGCTCAGCGCCAGGGCGCCGCGCTCCTGTAGCGCCGGGCCGATCGAGCCGACGATGGTGACCTCCAGGCCGTCGAGGATCCAGGTCACCCCGAGGGCGATGATCACCATGAGGTGAAAGCGGCTCCAGGGCAGCCGGTCGAGGCGGGCCGGGATGTCGGTCTCGATGCGTGGCAATGCCGTGGCGGCCATGGTTCCCTCCTCGCAGCGCGCTCCGGAGCCGCGTATGCCCCAGGCGAACGTCGCGAAGTCCGCAATGTTCGCCGGCCGCATGATCCGGCCCCCGGTCCGGCCACCGCATCGGCCGGCCGCGGATGTGGTACTGGTGGCAGGAGGGCGCCGACAGGGCCGCCCCAGGACCAGCATGAGGACCCGCGCATGACCCGGCTCTCGATTGGCGACCATGTCTCGGATCTGAGTGGCGCGCATGCGGGCAGGCTGGTCGATATCGACGGCGCCACCGGCTACGTCATGCAGGAGAACGGCGTCGAGGTCGAGTTTCCGCTGGACCGGCTCAAGCCGTACGAGACACCGAAGGTGGCGGAAACACGTACCCTGTCCGGCCCGTTGCGCGACCGGGCGTTGAGCCCCGCGCACAAGGCGCTGCTGGCTTCGGTGCCGCCGGATCTCGCGGCCGCGATCGCGCGGAGCTACGAGGCCGGGGCGGAGCCGTCCGCCTCGCGTCCGACCTATGCCGAATTGCCCGACTCGAAGAAGCTCGAAATCATCCGTATCCACCTGCCTGCGCTGCCGCAGCGCGTGCTGGCGCCGCACGTCAGGCTGGTCGTCGCGATGCGCGACCTGGCAAAGCCCGGGCGCTGAGGACCGGTCTCTGGACCGGATCAGGCACCGATATTCGCGCTGTCGCCCGCGGTGACCGCATAGGTGCCGCCGCTCACCATCCTCGCCTCGTCCGAGGCGAGGAACACCACCATCGGAGCCACGTCCTCGGGCGCGATCCACGGCACGCCGAGCGGCGACTTCGCCGCAAGCGAGGTCCGGGCGGCCGCCTCGTCCTTCGCCACGTCTGAGCTGGCCTGCCCGCCCGCCGTCTGGATCGCCTGCGCGTAGCGATCCTCGTGCCGCGTGAGCGGCGTGTCGATCAGGCCAGGGATCAGCGCGTTGACGGTGATCTTGTGCTCGCCGAACTCCATCGCGGCCGATTTCATCAAGCCGATGATTCCCCATTTCGAGGCGGCGTAGGCCGAGCCGTTCTTCATGCCGTGCTGGCCCTGGGTCGACGAGGTCACGATGATCCGGCCGCCGCCGCGCTCGACCAGCAGCGGCGCGAAGGCGCGCAGCGCGTTCATCGTCCCGGTGAGGTTGACGTCGATCTGGTCGTGCCAGTCCGGATCCTGCATCTCGAGGATCGGCTTGAACGCCTGGATGCCGGCATTGGCGAACAGGATGTCCAGCCCACCGAAGCCCGACCGGACGGCGGCAGCCGCGGCGCGCAGGGCCGGCAGGTCCCGCTGGTCGAGCGTGATCGCGGTCCAGCGCCGGCCGGCTGCCGCCACCAGTGCCCCGGTTGCAGCGAGCTCCGCCGCATCCGCCGGATTGAAGTCGACATGCGCGCTGGCCGGCCCGGCAATGTCGATGCCGACCACATCGGCGCCGGCCTGGGCCAGGGCCACCGAAGCGGCGCGGCCGATGCCACGCGCGGCGCCGGTCACAACCGCGACCTTGCCGGCCAGGCGAAACGGGACGGACGGATCGATCATGGCTTTTCTCCAGGTGGGCCGGGCTGCGGGCGGGAGAGCAGGGATTGGCGTAGGTTCTTCCGGCGAGGACGGCAGAACGCACGGGTTTCGCGTCGGTTACGGCTGTAACATCGTCTCGCTTTGGCGAACCGTACCAGGAGAACCGACGTGACTTCCGCCACCTTCATGGTGCATCTGCAGCCCGGCCGCTCCAATGCCGCCCTGCTGCAGGTCGCAGGCGACCTTGCCGGACGCTGCGGCGCCCGGTTGATCGGCATCACCGCCTGCCAGCCGATGCTGATCGTCTACAACGAGAGCTGCTACATGGGCGACCTGATCGAGCAGGACCGGGTCGCGATGCTCCACGAGATCGCAGATGCCGAGGCCGAATTCCGCGGCATGCCGGGCGCGTTCGCGGGCGAGGCGGCGTGGCGCTCGCAGATCACCCCGATCAAGCCGGCGGAGTATCTGGCGGCGCAGGCGCGCCACGCCGACCTCGTCATCGTCGGCGCGCCCGCCACGCACCCGATCCGCGAGACACGCGATCCCGATCTGGGCGCGCTGGTCATGCAGGCTGGCCGGCCGGTCCTGGTGGCGCCGAGGGAAGCGCCGACCCTGGCGCTTGACCGGATCATGGTCGCCTGGAAGGACACACGGGAGGCGCGGCGGGCGACGCTCGATGCCGTGCCGCTGCTGAAGCTGGCGACCGATGTCGCTGTCGTCGAGATCGCCTCCACGGAAGCCGCTGCATCCGCGCGCCGTCGCGTCGCCGACGTGGCCGGATGGATGCGCGCACATGGCATCCAGGCCGAGGCGACGGTGCAGCCGTCCCACGGCGAGGATGCCAACCAGTTGCGCGCGGTGGCGCAGGAGATGGCGGCAGACCTCGTGGTGGCAGGCGCCTACGGCCACGGGCGGCTGCGCGAGTGGGTCCTGGGCGGCGTCACCCGCGACCTGCTGCTGCACCTCGACCGCTGCGTCCTGCTGTCGCACTGAGGCGAGCCCCGCAGCCGCGTCGCGCAACAGGAAATACGGCGCCTAGCCAATCCCCGGGAGCCCGTTCGAGAATGCGCTACGGTTCTGTCAGAGGCGCCGGAGGCGCCGCCCGGCGTGGCTGTCGAGAACCGGAGCGGAGCGGCCTTCATGGCCGTGAGCACCGGAAGCGCAGACAGCCGCGTCGCCAAGGAAAGCGGGGGATGACCACCGTAGTAGCATTATCGAACGGGCTCAGCGTTTAGGTAGGCTTCGGCTGCATACCGCCGCATCATGCGGTGGCTGGTGAAGACCGCGCCGGATTTCGAGATCGCACCCATCATGATCCGCGCCCAGGCGGCGCGGTCGGCAAACAGCGGCAGCACGGTGGTCTCGAGCTTGTCGAGCAGGATCGCCGCGTGCGTCGCCGGCTGCTCCGGATCGCCGATCGCCCAGCCGGTCACGCCCTCGATGCAGGCCTCCAGCCACCAGCCGTCGAGCACGCTCAGGCTGGGCACGCCGCTCAGCGCCGCCTTCATGCCGCTGGTGCCCGAGGCTTCCAGCGGCGGCTGCGGCGTGTTCAGCCAGACATCGGCGCCGGCGACCAGGAGCTTGGCCAGGGCGAAGTCGTAGCCGGGCACGAACACGATCGGCAGGTCGTGCGAGAGCCGCCGCGAGGCCTCCTGGATGCGGCCGATCAGCGCCCTGCCCTCGCCGTCCTGCGGATGCGCCTTGCCGGCATACAGCACCTGGAACGGCGCGTGCCGTGCGATCCGCACCAGCCGTTCGGGATCGGCGAGCAGCAGGTCGGCGCGCTTGTAGCCGGTCATCCGGCGCGCGAACACGATGGTCGGCAGGTCGGGCGACAGGGCGCGGCCGGTCGCGCGATACACCGCATCCAGCAGCCGCGCCTTGGCCTCGGCGTGCGCCGCGAGCACGGCATCCGGCGGCAACGTGTCCGCGCGCACCAGCACTTCCGGCTCGGTGGTCCATTGCGCATCGAGCGTTGCATAGAGGCTTGCCAGCGCCGGCTGCACCCACGTCTCTGGATGTACGCCGTTGGTGACAGAGCGGATCGCGATGCCGGGGAACATCGCCTGGGCGGTCTGCTGGTGCCGCTTGGCGACCCCGTTGATGTAGCCGCTGAGATTGATCGCGAGCCTGGTCATGTTCAGCGCATCGTCGCCGGCGAGGTGACGCAGCGCCGGCAGGTCGAAGAAGTCGCCGAGCAGGGCGGCCACCAGCGCGTAGTCGAAGCGGTCGTGCCCGGCGGCGATCGGCGTATGCGTGGTGAACACGCAGCGCTGCACCACGCGCTCGATGTCGTACGGCACCGCATCCTCCACATGTCCGTGGCGCAGCGGGTAGCGCCGCAGCAGGGCGAGCGGCAGCAAGGCGGCGTGGCCTTCGTTGAGATGGAAGGTGGCGATCTCGAAGCCCAGCGCGGCGAGCATCATCTCGCCGCCGATCCCGAGCACGATCTCCTGGCGCAGCCGCATCCCGGCGTCGCCGCCGTACAGCCGCGCGCTGATGCCGCGATCGGCCGGATCGTTCTCGGCGAGATCGGTATCCAGCAGCAGCACCGGCACCGAGCGGCCCAGCGGACGCTCCAGCACGTAGAGCCAGGGCCGTATCCACACCTGGCGGCCGCCGATCTCGACCGCGACCATCGCCTGCAACGCCACCGCCCGCGTCGCCGGGTCCCATCGGTCGGGACTGTCCAGCTGGCCGCCCTGCGCGTCGAGATCCTGGTGCAGGTAGCCGTCGCGGCTGGCCAGGGTCACGAACACCATCGGCAGCCCGAGATCGGCGGCGCTGCGCGCGGCGTCGCCGGCCAGGATGCCCAGGCCGCCGCTATAGGTCGGGATGTCCGGCTCGAGCGCGATCTCCATGGTGAGATACGCGATGCGCGTGCGCGGCAAATACTGTTCCAGCTCGTGCGAGCGGCGGACCGGCCCGGGTGCGTTGTTCATGACCGGACCGGACCGGCGATGAACATGATGTCGAGGCCGCCATCCTTGATGACCCGGTTGCGGTGCGGATAGATGAAGTTCAATCCCGGCGTGGTGCCGAAATGGCCGAGCAGCCTGGGCCTGATGTGCGCGCTGCTCAGCGTCTCGCGCAGCAGCGGGTTGTCCTGCAGGTAGATCTGGCCGACCGAGAGATAGTTCGCCGCGCGCCAGCAGCCCTGCATGAGATCGAGCTGCCCTTCGGTGCGCGGGCCATCGGCTTCGGCCGCGGTGATGACGTCCATGCGTGTCTCCTGTGCGGTGCACGCCAGGCGGTCCTGCCGCATGGCGCCGGCGTGTCCTGCGCATGCCGCGCGCCGGTCGGTCATGGTCAGGCGAGGTCGCCTGAGAGCTCTTGACCTGGATCAGGTTTCGACGCGCCACCATAGGCGCGTCCGGTGGCGAATATGCAAACCTGGCGGCGACCGCAGGGGCGGGGCTTGCGGCTCGGTGCCGCGGCCCTGGGCAGCAAAGGATGCTGGCACGGCCGTTGCAGGAACCCAACCAACACGATCGGGGAACTCCAGCAATGATCCGCCACCCTTCGGGCCTGACCCGCCGCTGCTTCTCGCATCTCGGGCTGGCTGCCGGCTCGACCGCCCTGATGTCTCCGCTGCTGCAGGCCGGGGGGGCCGTCGCGGCGCCGACCGGCGAGCCGATCAAGGTCGGCATCCTGCACTCGCTGTCGGGCACGATGGCGATCAGCGAGACCACGCTGAAGGATGTCATGCTGATGCTGATTGCCGAGCAGAACGCCCGCGGCGGCCTGCTCGGCCGGCCGCTGGTCCCGGTGGTGGTCGATCCCGCCTCGAACTGGCCGCTGTTCGCGGAAAAGGCTCGCCAGCTGCTCAGCGTCGACAAGGTTTCGGCGGTATTCGGCTGCTGGACCAGCGTCTCGCGCAAGTCCGTGCTGCCGGTGTTCGAGGAGCTGAACGGGATATTGTTCTACCCGGTCCAGTACGAAGGCCAGGAATGCAGCCGCAACGTGTTCTACACCGGGGCCGCGCCCAATCAGCAGGCAATCCCGGCCGTCGATTACCTGATGAGCGAGGAAAAAGTGCAGCGCTGGGTGCTGGCCGGCACCGACTATGTCTATCCGCGCACCACCAACCAGATCCTGCAGGCCTACCTCGCCGCGAAGGGCGTGGCGCCGGCGGACATCATGATCAACTATACGCCGTTCGGGCAGTCCGACTGGCAGAACATCGTCGCCGGCATCAAGAATTTCGGCTCCGGCGGCAAGAAGACCGCGGTGGTCTCCACCATCAACGGCGACGCCAACGTGCCGTTCTACAAGGAACTCGGCAACCAGGGCATCAAGGCGACAGACATTCCGGTGGTGGCATTCAGCGTCGGCGAGGAGGAGCTCGCGGGCATGGATACGCGACCGCTGGTCGGCCAGCTCGCCGCGTGGAATTATTTCGAGAGCATCGATACGCCCGAGAACAAGGCGTTCATCGAGTCCTGGCACAAATTCACCGGGAATGCGAAGCGCACCACCAACGACCCGATGGAGGCACACTATATCGGCTTCAACATGTGGGTGCAGGCGGTAGAGAAGACCAGGACCGTCGACCATGACACCATCATCGATGCGATGATCGGCATCAAGCAGCCGAACCTGACCGGCAGCGTCGCCACCCTGCTGCCGAACCACCACCTCACCAAGCCGGTGTTCATCGGCGAGATCCAGGATGACGGCCAGTTCAACGTGGTGTGGAATTCCCCGGCCCCGATCGCGGCGCAGGCGTGGTCGCCGTATGTCGCCGAGACACGCAACCTGATCGGCGACTGGAGCAAGCCGATCTCGTGCGGCAACTACAACACGGTGGCAAAAAGCTGTGTCGGCCAGCGTCATGCCTGACAAGCCGGGCTGGCTGCGATGGGCAGTGGCGGGGCTGGCTGTGGCCTGCTGCCTGTTCGCCGTCACCAGGGCTCCCGCCGCCGCGCAGGCGCCCGATGCCTTTGCCGGCCTCTCGCTGACCAGCTTCAACGCAGTCGCGGCCTCGGTCACCACCCTGGCCGCCTCCGGCGCGCCGCGCGCCCAGGCGGTGATCACGGCGCTCGGCGAGCGTCACCTGTATGCGGCCCGCTCCGGCAGCGCGCTGTATATCCGGGACGGCAGCGCCTATCTCGACGCGCGCACCGGGGCCGCGGCACAGCCCGACCCGGCCGCGATCCGCCCGGTCCGGGTCAACAACCGCATACGCGAGGCGGTCGCCGGCGCGCTGGCGCTGTTCGGGTTGTCGGCGCCTGATCCCGCGACCCGCCTGCAGGCCGCCGGCGCCGCCTACGACGCGCACGATCCGTCCGCATTGCCGGTGCTCGACCGGGCACTCGCGCACGAACCCGACGCATCGGTCGCGCACCGGCTGCGCGAGGCGCGCGCGGCGGCACTGCTGTCAGGTTCGGTCCAGGCAACAGATGCGGGCGCGGTGCAGGCGCGGATCGACGCCGTACGCACGCTTGCCGCCAGCGGCGGCCTGCCGGCGCGCGCCATCCTGGCCGGCCTGCACGACCAGCCGGCCGCGGTGCAGGCCGCGGTGACGCAGGCGCTGTCCTCGATCGACCTGCGGCTGCGGCTGTGGAGCATCGCGCAGGACCTGTTCTACGGCCTGAGCCTCGGCTCCGTCCTGCTGCTGGCCGCCATGGGCCTGGCCATCACCTTCGGCGTCATGGGCGTGATCAACATGGCGCATGGCGAGGTCATGATGATCGGCGCCTACACCACCTACCTGGTGCAGCAGGCGGTAAGCGCCGCCATCCCCGCGCTGGCACCGGTCAGCATCCTGCTCGCGATCCCGGCGGCGTTCCTGGTCTGCGGCGCCATCGGGGTTGCCATCGAGCGCGGCCTGATCCGGTTCCTGTATGGCCGGCCGCTGGAGACCCTGCTCGCCACCTGGGGGCTGTCCCTGGTGCTGCAGCAGGCGGTCCGCTCGCTGTTCGGTCCGACAAACATCGCCGTCGTCACCCCCGGCTGGCTGTCCGGGGCCCTGCACTGGGGCGGGCTGGTGATCACGCTGAACCGGCTCGCGATCATGATCTTCGCGGGCCTGGTGATGGCCGCACTCAGCCTGGTGCTGCGCCGCACGCCGCTCGGCCTCGAGATGCGCGCGGTGACGCAGAACCGCCGCATGGCGGCACTGATGGGCATACGCACGCCGCGCGTGGATGCGCTCACCTTCGGGCTGGGTTCGGGGGTCGCTGGCCTCGCCGGGGTCGCGATCAGCCAGATCGACAATGTCAGCCCCAATCTCGGCCAGGGCTACATCATCGACAGCTTCATGGTGGTGGTGTTCGGCGGCGTCGGCAATCTGTGGGGGACGCTCGCCGGTGCCGCGACCCTGGGCATCGCCAACAAGATCCTCGAGCCGGTGGCGGGCGCCGTCCTCGGCAAGATCGTGGTGCTGGTGCTGCTGATCCTGTTCATCCAGAGACGGCCGCGCGGCATGTTCCCGCTCAAGGGGCGCGGCGTCGAGTCATGACCGCGCAGTCCCGCCTGACCCTGCCGGCAAGCCTGGGGACCTATCTGCCGGGAACCATCGTCACCGCTTGCGTCGTGGTCGCCGCCGCGTTGCTGATGGCGGCGCTGAACCTGGTGCCGCTGGCCTCGCCGCTGCACGTGCCGGACTTCGCGGTGTCGCTGAGCGCGAAATATCTGTCCTACGCCCTGCTTGCCCTGGCCGTCGATCTCGTCTGGGGCTTTGCCGGCATCCTGACCCTCGGCCATGCCGCGTTCTTTGCCCTCGGCGGCTACGCGATGGGCATGTACCTGATGCGCGAGATCGGCACCCGTGGCGTCTATGCCAATGCCGACCTGCCGGACTTCATGGTGTTCCTGTCCTGGACCCACCTGCCCTGGTACTGGTACGGCTTCAGCGTCTTTCCGTTCGCCCTGCTGATGGCGCTGGTCGTGCCCGGCCTGCTCGCTGCCGGGTTCGGCGCACTCACCTTCCGCTCGCGTGTCTCCGGCGTGTATCTTTCCATCATCACGCAGGCGCTGACCTATGCGCTGATGCTGGCATTCTTCCGCAACGACATGGGCTTCGGCGGCAATAACGGGCTGACCGACTTCAAGGACATCCTCGGCGCCGACCTGCACGCGCCACTGACGCGCGCGGTGCTGCTGGTGATCACCGCGCTCAGTGTCGCGGGCTCCCTGCTGCTCACCCGCGCGGTGCTGGCCGGACGCTACGGGCGCCTGCTGACCGCGGTGCGCGACGCCGAGAACCGCACGCGCTTCCTCGGCTACCGGCCGGAACACGCCAAGCTGCTGGTCTGGGTGCTGTCGGCGATCATCGCGGGCCTCGGCGGCGCGCTCTACGTGATCCAGGTCGGCATCATCAATCCCGGCGAGTTCGCGCCCGGCAACTCGATCGAGGCGGTGATCTGGGTCGCCGTCGGTGGCCGCGGCACCTTGTCGGGCGCTGTGATCGGCGCGGTGCTGGTCAATCTCGGCAAGACGCTGTTCACCGGCCTGCTGCCCGAGTTCTGGCTGTATGCGCTGGGCGCCCTGTTCATCCTGACCACCTTGTTTTTGCCGCGCGGCCTGATGGGCCTGCGTCGTGCGCCGGATACCGACCGGGTCATGGACGAACCGGCGCCGGTGACGCCCGAACTCGGGGTGCCGGAGGACGGCGCATGAGTGTCCCGAGCCTGCTCTATCTCGACAATGTCTCAGTCAGCTTCGACGGGTTCCGCGCCCTGAATGCGCTGTCGCTGCTGCTCGCACCGGGAGAGATGCGCGCCATCATCGGCCCGAACGGCGCCGGCAAGACCACGATGATGGACGTCATCACCGGCAAGACCCGGCCGGACAAGGGCGACGTGCTGTTCCACAACAAGATCGATCTCACCAGGCTCGACGAGCCGTCGATCGCGCGGCTGGGCATCGGCCGCAAGTTCCAGAAACCGACCGTGTTCGAGCGTCTCAGCGTACGCGACAACCTGCTGCTGTCGCTCGCCGGCCATCGCCGCCCGTTCAACGTGCTGTTCGCGCGCGAGACCGCCGAGGAACGCGACCGCATCTCCGGCATCCTGCAGACCACCCGTCTCGGCCAGCATGTGGATCGCCTGGCCGGCGCGCTTAGCCACGGCCAGAAGCAGTGGCTGGAGATCGGCATGCTGCTCGGGCAGGAGCCGGAGCTGCTGCTGGTGGACGAACCGGTCGCCGGCATGACCGACGCCGAGACCGCCCAGACCGCCGACCTGTTGCGCGACATCAACCGTACCCGCAGCGTGGTGGTGGTGGAGCACGACATGGATTTCGTCCGGGCGCTGGGCGTCGGCGTCACCGTGCTGCACGAGGGCAGCGTGCTGGCCGAGGGCAGCCTGGACGAGGTCAGCAACGAGCCCCGCGTGATCGAGGTCTATCTCGGCCGGTAAGGATTGGACCCATGCTCGATGTCGAGACCATAGACCTGCATTACGGTGCCGCGATCGCGCTGCGCGGCGTCTCGATCAACGCGCGCGCCGGCGACGTCACCTGCCTGCTCGGACGCAACGGCGTCGGCAAGACCAGCCTGCTGCGCGCGGTGACCGGCGTGCATCCGGTGACCAGGGGCACGATACGCTGGAACGGCGACGACATCACCAGGCTGCCGGCCTACGAGCGCGCGCGGCGGGGGATCGCGTCGGTGCCGCAGGGCCGCGACGTGTTTCCGCTACTCACGGTGAAGGACAATCTCGAGACCGGCTTCGGCCTGCTGCCGCGCCGGCAGCGCCGCATTCCCGACGAGATCTTCGATCTGTTCCCGATCCTGGGCAGCATGCTCAAGCGCCGCGGCGGCGACCTGTCCGGCGGCCAGCAGCAGCAGCTCGCCATCGGCCGCGCCCTGGTGATACGCCCCAGGCTGCTGGTGCTGGACGAGCCGACCGAAGGCATCCAGCCCAGCATCATCAAGGATATCGGCCGCGTCATCGCCTTGCTGCGCAGTCGCGGAGAGATGGCGATATTGCTGGTCGAGCAGTACTACGACTTCGCCCGCTCGCTGGCGCAGCAGATCACCGTGCTCGACCGCGGCCAGGTGGTGATGGCGGGCGCGTCCGACACGCTCGACGAGGCGACATTGCGCGGCCACGTTACGATCTGAGCCCGCGCGCTGAGCCCCGTCGCCCACGAAATGGGTCAGACGGTCCGACGTCCAGACCTCCTTTGTTCACGATTTTATGATGCGGCGGCAGGTCGTGGACGCTTCCGGATCATGGTCCATTACTCATACATATCATCGCCTCCGGCCACGGTCGCGACAGCGCGGTGTCGGGGGCGGATGAGATCGGCGCCAAGCCGGCCATCGAGGAAACGACAAGGAGAGGGACTATGTGGAAGCTGAAGGTGCTCCGCGCGACGCGGGGACGTGCGCCTGCCCCCTTGCTCGGGTGCCGGAGGAGGCTGCTGACCGCGGCCTTCGCGATGCTGGCTGCATGGCTGATCACCACGCACGGCGGCAGTGCCCATGCGGCAGCACTCGGCCCGTGCGACATCTACGGGAATACGGGCACGCCTTGCGTCGCGGCCCACAGCACGACGCGCGCGCTCTACGCCAGCTATGACGGGCCGCTCTACGATGTCGCCCGGTTCTCGGACAGCAAGGTGAAGAAGATCGGGCTGTTGACCACCGGCGGCTATGCGAATGCGGCCGCACAGGATGCGTTCTGCAAGAACACGGTGTGCATGATCACGCGCATCTATGATCAGTCGCCATTGCACAACGACCTGACGGTGGAGGGCAGCGGCGGCAATGGCCACGCGGATGTCGGCGCTCGGGCCGATGCGCTACCGGTCGTGGTGGACGGCCACGCCGTCTATGGATTGCTGGTGTTCGCCGGAGTCGGCTATCGCAACGACAAGACCATCGGTGTCGCGACCAACGGCCAACCCGAAGGCATGTACATGGTCACCTCGGGCACGCACGTGAACGGCGCCTGCTGCTTTGACTACGGCAACGCCGAGGTGAACAACGACGACAATGGCAACGGCCATATGGACGCGATCAATTTCGGCACCGAGTGCTGGTTCGCGAAATGCTACGGCACCGGCCCGTGGGTTCAGGCCGACATGGAGAACGGCCTGTTCGCATCCAACGAGGGCGTGTCGGAAGACACCGCCAACACCGGCAACACCAGCCCGTTCGTCACCGCCCTGATCAAGAACAACGGCCAGAACGCCATGGCCATCAAGGCAGGCGACGCGACGCAGGGCTTGCTCAGCACGACCTTCAGCGGCGGCGAGCCCGTGGTGAACGGCGGCGGCTATTCACCGATGCATCAGGAAGGCGCAATCGTGCTCGGCACGGGTGGCGACAACAGCAACGGCTCGATCGGTTCGTTCTTCGAAGGCGTCATGACCGCCGGCTTCCCGACCGACGCGACCGACAACGAGGTCCAGGCCAATATTGTGAGCGTCGGCTATGGCGGCGCGACCGGCATCGTTGGCAACCTGAAGTCGAATGCGGAGATCTCGTTGCTGACCCAGTCGCCCTGTTGCCAGGACTACTATCTGAGCCACCAGGGGAGTGCCTCGACCGCGGCGGTGATCGCGCCGGTCGCGACGGGCAACGCCACCGAGGCGGCCGACGCAACCTGGATCGTTCGTCCGGGCCTTGCCAATGCGACCTGCCTCTCCTTCGAGGCGCGCAATCGTCCGGGCGATTATCTCCGCCACTACAACTTCCAGCTGATGCGCGAGTCCTATGACGGGACGTCGCAGTTCGAGGAGGATGGCACGTTCTGCCCGGTCAAAGGCAACGATGGCAGCGGCAAGTCGTTCCAGTCGTTCAATTACCCGACCAAGTTCATCCGGGACTACAACTACAACGTCTACGTCGCCGGAGACGGCGGCACCAACGCCTGGGACACCACGATCGGCTTCCCGAACGACAGCTCCTGGACCGTCAAGGCTCCGCTCTCGCCCTGATCACGCGACCGGGCCGGCAAAAGGCACGCGGGTCGGTCAGGCCCGCGTGCCGTTGCCAGGAATTGGGGCCTGGGGCCTCCGGCCCCAGCGGGTCCAGGGCAGCGCCCTGGCCTTGCCTTCTACCGGCGCAGGTTGCCGCGGGCCAGCTCGACCACCTCGTCGACGCGGCCGTTCAGCACCGCCTTGAGCATGTAGAGGCTGAACCCCTTCGCCATCTCGGCGGTGATGACCGGCGGCATCGCAAGCTCCATGCGGTTGACGACGGCGTCCACCAGCACGGGTCCCGGATGCGCGAACGCCTCCGCAAGCTTGCTGTCGACATCGGCAGGATCGGTGATGCGCACGCCCTTGATGCCGACCGCCTCGGCCATCGCGGCAAAATCCGGATTGACCAGCTCGGTCCCGGTATCGAGAAAGCCGGACGATTTCTGCTCGAGCTCGATGAAGCCGAGCGAGCCGTTGTTGAACACCACGACGCGCACCGGCAGCTTGAGCTGGACCAGGCTCAGCAGGTCGCCCATCAGCATGGTGAAGCCGCCATCGCCGGACAGCGACACCACCTCAAGGCCGGGCGAGGCCGCCTGCGCGCCGATCGCCTGCGCCATCGCGTTCGCCATAGAGCCGTGCCAGAATGACCCAAGTAGCCGGCGCCGCCCGTTCATGGCGAGGTAGCGCGCCGCCCAGACCGTGGGCAGCCCGACATCGCAGGTGAAGATCGCATCGTCGCCGGCGATCCGGCTGACCGCTGCCGTCACCTGCTGCGGATGCAGCCGGCCGCCGGGACGCCCGCTCGCCAGTTCGTCGAGGCCATGGCGGGCCTCCTTGTAGTGCCTGAGCGCCGCATCGAGATGCGCGCGGCCGGACTTCACCTCGAGCCGCGGCAGCAGCCGGGCCAGTGTCGGGATCACCCCACCGACCAGGCCGATCTCGACCGGCGCGCGACGGCCGATCGCCTCCGGTCGCAGGTCGATCTGCGCGATCCGGGCGGCCTTCGGGTAGAACTGGCGATACGGAAAGTCGGTGCCCAGCATCAGCAAGGCATCGCAGGCCTCCATCGCGTGGTAGCCCGACGAGAAGCCGATCAGCCCGGTCATGCCGACATCGAACGGGTTCTCCCACTCGACATGCTCCTTGCCGCGCAGCGCGTGCACGATCGGCGCCTGCAGGATTTCGGCGAGTTGCAGCAGTTCGGCGTGCGCCCCCTCGCAGCCGCCGCCGCACAGCAGGGTGACGCGGCGGCTGGTATTGAGCAGCGCCGCCAGCGCATCGAGTGCCGCGTCCGGCGGGATGACGGTCGGACGCGCGGGCAGCAGACCGGCCGGCTGCGGCGCCGGCGCCTCGGCGGCGGGGCGCAGCGTGACGTCGCCCGGGATCACCACCACGGCGACGCCACGCTCGGCGGTGGCGCGGCGGATGGCGATCTCCAGCACGCGCGGCAGCTGCTCGGCGCTGCTGACCAGCTCGCAATAGAGGCTGCATTCGCGGAACAGGAGCTCCGGATGGGTCTCCTGGAAATAGCCCGAACCGATCTCGGGCGACGGGATATGCGCCGCGATGGCCACCACCGGCACCCGCGAGCGGTGGCAGTCGAACAGGCCATTGATCAGGTGCAGGTTGCCGGGCCCGCAGCTTCCGGCACAGACCGCAAGGCCGCCGCTGACGTGAGCGTCGGCACCGGCGGCGAACGCCGCCACCTCCTCGTGGCGGACATGCAGCCACTGGATCCCGGCCTGGCGCCGCAGGGCATCGGTGAAGCCGTTCAGGCTGTCCCCGACCAGGCCGTAGATACGCTCGACCCCGGCCGCGACGAAGGTCTCGACCATCTGGTCGGCAACGGTCCTGGCCATGCATCGGCTCCTGCGGCTAGAGCATGATGCGTGCATCATGCTCCGCTTGAGAGTGAAATAGAGCAGCTTTATGAGTTAGTTGGCATCGCAGAGCGATCCCAACCATCGTCTTCATGCTCTAGTTTGTAAGCCTAGCGTCCTCGCGGCTGTCGCAGCAACCTTCCGGGCCGCATGCTCGCGGCCAGGGCCTTGGCCTCGTCGCGCCAGGGATGCAGCCCAGGGGCTGCCGGACGCAGCCCGAGCCGGCGCATGTGCCGGTTGACCCTGCAGACGGATGCAAGGCGGCCGATGGATTTCAGGTCGAAATTCAGGCTCAATGCAATGGAGACGTCGCTCCCGTTCCTGGCCCAGTGCGGCGCGAATGTCGGGACGTGGATGCCATGGCCCGGACGCAGGTCATGCACGGCCGCGTCGTGCCGACGGTCCGGCTTGTAGCAGACGCCGTTGAGGTCCCCGCACAGCAGTCGCTCGATCTCGCCGTGGGTCACGAGCGTGCGGTCGGTGTGGCTGAACACGCCGAACGTCTTGTCGCCGGCGATCTGCATCAGGAAGTTGCTGTCGGCATCGGCGTGGTACGGGGTCCATCGCCCCGGCGATGCGATCAGGATGGTCGCGCGCGCCACGACAACGTCGTCGCGCATGGCGATCCCGCACAACGCATGGATCTGCTCGACGATGCCATGGAACAGCGGACCGAACAGCGGATCGTCGATCGCATTCTTCAGCATGATGAGCGAGTTCTGCCGCTCGATCGTGGCGACCGCTTCGGCAAGCCCGCAACGCGCGGCGCGGCCGGCGTCCCACCCGTCGCCGATGGCGGCGGCGTCCTTAGACCAGTAGTAGCTGCCCTGGGGCTCCAGGCGGGCGGCGAGCGCCGCAAGGCTTGGCAGGGACAGCAAGGGCTCGCGGTCGAGATCGTGCTCGAACAGGAAGCTGCGCTGGTTGAAGCAACGGCGGAACTCTGAGCCGTGATCGTCGCGAAGATGATGCGGCGCGGCAACGTCCTCATGAAGATGATCGAGCAGGTCAGCATACGACATGGTCACACCACACCATGCAAGAGCACGGCCTCAATAGCATTCCCGCGCGCGCGGCGACGCAAGCTGTTTGCCGATCAACTCCGCGCGGCCCAAGGGGTTCACGTCTTTATATCGTGCGGCTCGGGCGATCCGACGCCGCGCCAAACCGGATGACAGCTTCGCCTCGTATGGCCATAGTCGTCGGCAACGGCCTCGACTCGATGAAGGCCCAGGGAACGTCCGGGAGAGAGTAAGCATGCCCAGCCTATCCAGGCCAGTCAGCCTGTGGCGAGCCGTCGCGGCCGCCGCATTCGGGGTCGGCCTCGCCGCCTCCGCGCCGGCACGAGCCGACAGCCTGACGGTCAATGCCGACACCTCGGACGCCCAGCCCAAGGCCGCCTTCCAGGAGGTGGTCCACCGGTTCCAGGCGGCCAATCCCGGCACCCAGGTGACGCTCAACGTCTATGACCATGAGAGCTACAAGCAGTCGATCCGCAACTGGCTGACCTCGGCCCCTCCGGACGTGGTGCTCTGGTACACCGGCACCCGCATGCGCCAATTCGTGCGGCCCGGCCTGCTCGCGGACGTGAGCGCGGTGTGGACGGCGCCGATGAAGCAGGCCTTCGGCACCACCGCCGTGGCACTCGTCACCGACGACGGCCGCCAATACGCCGTGCCGTACACGCAATACCAGTACGGGCTCTATTATCGCAGCGACATCCTGCAGAAGGCCGGGGTCGGGCCGATCACGACCTGGGACGCCCTGCTCGGCGCCTGCGACAAGCTCAACGCCGCCGGCGTGGCACCCATCGCCCTCGGCTCGAAGGATCTGTGGCCGACCGCGGCCTGGTTCGACTATCTCGACCTGCGCATCAACGGCTACGCCGCGCACATGCAGCTGATGTCGGGCAAGATGTCCTACACCGACCCCAAGGTGCGCAACGTCTTCGCGCACTGGAAGCAGCTGCTCGACCATAAATGCTTCAACGCCAACCATACCGAGCTCAGCATGCAGGAGAGCCAGCCACTGCTGTACCAGGGCCGCGCCGGCATGATGCTGATCGGCAACTTCATCACCGAGAACTTCTCGCCCGACATGCAGAAGGTGATGAAGTTCGAGCCGTTCCCGTCGATCACCACCTCCGTCGCACGCGCCGAGGACGCACCGATGGACAGCGTCTCGATCCCGCAGGGTGCCAGGAACAAGGCGGGTGCGATGAAGTTCCTCGCCTTCATGATGCAGCCGGATATCCAGGCGATGATCAACGCCCACGAAAAGCAGATCCCGGCCAACGGCCAGGCCAAGCTGATCGACGACCCCTATCTGGTCGAAGGCCGCGCCCTGCTCGCCGCGACGCCGGATCACGCGCAGTTCTTCGATCGCGACACCAACGAGGCGCTGGCGACGCTGGCGATGAAGGGCTTCCAGGAGTTCATGGTGCGCCCGGCGCGGCTCGATCGTATCCTGGCCGGTATCGACCGCGCCCGGCTGCGCATCTACGCGACGACGAACTGAACGACGATGTCGCGTATGGCAACGGTCGCGTTGCCGCGCACGCGGACCCGGCGCGCCGGCAGCCTGGCGCCGCTGCCGTTCATCGCCCCGGCCGCCTTGTTCTTTGCGGTCTTCGTGCTCTGGCCGATCGCCGACAGCATCTGGGTCTCGCTGCATGACTGGGACGGCGTGCATCCGATGCGCTGGATCGGCATTGGCAACTATGTCGAGCTGTTCGGTGACGACGTGTTCTGGACCGCCCTGGTCAACAACATCTGGTGGCTGCTGGCCTACATGCTGGCCCCCGTCGGCGGCCTCGCGATCGCGCTGTTCCTGAACCAGAACGTGCTCGGCATGCGGCTCTACAAGTCGCTGTTCTTCTTCCCGTTCGTGCTGTCCCAGGTGGTGGTCGGACTGGTGTTCTCCTGGTTCTTCAACGGCGATTTCGGCCTGCTCAATCTCGGCCTGCGCGCAGTGGGGCTGCACGGCGTCTCGCTGCTGGGGGACGCGAACTGGTCGACGCCGGCGACGATCGTGGCCGGGCTCTGGCCGCAGACCGCCTATTGCATGATCCTGTATCTGACCGGGCTCACCGCCGTGAACGGCGAGGTCGTGGAAGCCGCCCGGATGGACGGCGCGCGCGGCTGGGCGATGCTGTGGAACATCATCATCCCGCAGCTGCGCCCGGCCACCTTCATCGCCGTGGTGGTATCGGTGGTGGGCGCGCTGCGCTCGTTCGACCTGGTCTCGATCATGACCAGGGGCGGCCCGTACGACAGCTCGGCGGTGCTCGCCTACTACATGTACGAGCAGACCTTCCTGTCGTTCCGCTACGGCTACGGCGCCGCGATCGCGGTGGTGCTGTTCGCGATCATGGACGTGTATATCGGCTTCTTCCTGATCGCCATGCTGCGGCGGGAGCGGCGCTGATGTTTCCGCGTCCGATCCAGACCGCATCGCCCGGCGCGCAGACGCTGTACCGGATCGCACTGCCGGTCAGCCTGGTGATCTGGCTGCTGCCGCTGCTGGCGATCTTCCTGACCTCGGCGCGCTCGGCGCAGGATCTTGCCGCCGGCAACTACTGGGGCTGGCCGCACGGCACCCACCTGGTCGGCAACTACGAGGCCGTGTTCACCAGTTCGCCGATGGGCCGCTACCTGCTGAACTCGGTGGAAATCACCCTTCCCGCGGTCGCCGCCACGCTGATCCTGTCCACGCTCGCCGGCTTCGGGCTGGCGAAATACCGGTTCCCGGGCAACACCGCGGTGCTGGCGATCTTCATCGCCGGCAATTTCGTGCCGTTCCAGATCCTGATGATCCCGGTTCGGGACCTGATGATCCATGTGTTCCCGCTCTATGACACGATCTGGGCGCTGGTGGTGTTCCATGCCGCCTTCCAGACCGGCTTCTGCACCCTGTTCATGCGCAACTTCATACGCGAACTGCCCGACAGCCTGATCGAGGCCTCGCGCATGGATGGCGCCGGCGAGTTCTCGGTGTTCCGGCTGATCGTGCTGCCGCTGATCCGCCCGGCACTCGCCGCCCTCGCGGTGCTGGAGTTCACCTTCATCTGGAACGACTATTTCTGGGCCCTGGTTCTGGTGCAGTCCGACAGCGCGCGTCCGATCACCGCCGGGCTGCAGGCGCTGCAAGGCATGTGGCTTGCCTCGTGGCAACTGATGTCGGCCGGCGCCATCGTCGCCGCCACGCCCTCGGTTGCGATCTTCTTCCTGATGCAGCGCCACTTCATCTCCGGCCTGACATTGGGAGCGGTCAAGGAATGAGCATCCATCGCCTGGATGGCCGCGACACGACGCTGCTGCTGCTGCAGCGCGGATCGGCGCTTCCCGAGATCGCCTGGTGGGGCACCCGGCTGCCGGACGGCCTGTCGCTCGAGGCCGCCGCCGGCCTGCGCGACCGGGCGACCCGGCGCAACGGCCTCGACGAGGATCATGTCGAGGCGGTGCTGATGCCGACGCTGGGCACCGCAACGCTGCGCGCGCCGGGCCTGGTCGCGAGCCGCGGGGGCACTGACTGGACGGCGGATTTTACCGAGGTTTCGGTGCTGGACGCGCCCGGGCGGTTGCGGGTGGTGGCAGACGATCCGGTCGCCGCCCTGCGTCTGGAGATCGTCCTCGAGCTGCCGCCGGACGGCGACCTGCTCACCATGCACAGCCTCCTGCACAATACCGGCACGACGCCGCTGCAGGTGGAGCGGCTCGCCGCCGGCGTGTTCCTGGTGCCCTCGGAGGCGGACGAGCTGCTGGTGTTCGACGGACGCTGGGGCCGGGAATTCTCCGAGCGACGGATCTCGCTCGCCAGCGGCAGCTGGGCGTCGGAAAACCGGCGCGGCCGGTCGCATGACCGCTTCCCGGGCCTGATCCTGGGCCATCCCGGCTTCGACGAGGATCGCGGCCTGGTGTACGGCATGCATCTCGGCTGGAGCGGCAACCACCGCACCGGCGCCGAGCGGCTCGAGGATGGCCGCATCCTGGTCACCACCGGAGAGTGGCTGCATCCCGGCGAACTGGTGCTCGAACCGGGCAAGGCGGCGCACACCCCGATCGCTTATGCCGCGGTGGCGCCGGACGGCCTCTCCGGGCTGTCGCAGCGCTTCCACGAGGGCATCCGGCGCACCGTGCTCGACTGGCCGGGCGGGACGATGCGCCCGCGCCCGGTCACGCTGAACACCTGGGAGGGCAACTATTTCAGCCATGACCATGACCGGCTGGTGGCGCAGGCGACGGCGGCGGCACGGATCGGGATCGAGCGCTTCGTGCTCGATGACGGCTGGATGGCCGGTCGAAACGACGAGCGCGCCGGCCTCGGCGACTGGCGCCCGGATGCCGCCAAGTATCCGCGCGGCCTGGGCCCGCTGATCGATGCGGTCACCCGTCTCGGACTGGAGTTCGGGCTCTGGGTCGAGCCGGAAATGGTAAACCCCGACAGCGAGCTGTATCGCGCGCATCCCGACGCGGTGCTGCATGTCGCGGGCCGGCCGCTTCACACCTCGCGGCACCAGCTCATCCTCGACCTGACCCGTCCGGAGATCGCCCAGATCATCTTCGGCCAGCTCGCCGCCCTGCTGCGCGCGCATCCGATCGCCGCCCTGAAATGGGACATGAACCGGGACTTCGTCGCCGCCGGCGACCGCGACGGCAGCCCCGCCACCCGGCGCCACCTGCTGGCGACCTACGCCCTGCTGGCCCGGCTGCGTGAGGCGTTCCCCGCCGTCGAGATCGAGAGCTGCGCCTCCGGCGGCGGCCGGCCGGACCTCGGCATCCTGCGCCATACGCACCGGGTCTGGACCTCGGACTGCACCGATGCGCTCGAACGCCTCGCGATCCAGCGCGGGTATTCGCGGTTCCTGCCGCCCGAGCTGATGGGCGCGCATGTCGCGGCCTCGCCGAACCACCAGACCGGGCGGCGGCACACGCTGGGCTTCCGCGCCGCGGTCGCCCTGTTCGGGCATATGGGCGTGGAGCTCGATCCGACCACGCTCGCCACCGACGAGCAGGACGAGCTGGCGGCCTGGATTGCGCTGCACAAGCGCCTGCGCCCGCTGCTGCATGCGGGGCTGCACCAGGCGCGTCCGGTACAGGCGGGTCGGTCGGTGCGCGGGGTGGTGGCCGCCGATGGCCGGCACGCGGTATTCCTGGTGGCGCAGGAGCACACCGATCCGCATCGCGCGCCGCCGTTGGCACTCCCGGGTCTCGACCGGCGTTTCACCTACCGGCTGCAGGCACCGCCGCCGCAGCATCTCGACGTCCGGCTCTCGGCGTCGCAGCGCCGGCTGTTCGAGGACGGCCTGATCGTCCCGGGCGCGCTGCTCGCGAGCGTCGGCATCGCGCTGCCGGAACTGCAGCCGGAGACCGCCCTCATTCTGGAGGCCAGCCACCTTGACTGATGCCCCGCAGCCGCCCGGTGCCGCACTCGGCGTCTGCTACTACCCCGAACATTGGCCGGAATCCTGGTGGGTCGAGGATGCCCGCCAGATGCGCGAGGCCGGCATCACCTATGTCCGGATCGCCGAGTTCGCCTGGAGCCGGATCGAGCCCGAACCCGGGCGCTTCGCCTGGGACTGGCTCGACCGCGCCATCGAGGTGCTGGGGGCGGCCGGCCTGCGCGTCGTGATGTGCACGCCGACCGCGACGCCGCCGAAATGGCTGATCGATCGCGAACCCGGCATCCTGCCGGTGGCCGACGACGGCCAGGTCCGCGGCTTCGGCTCACGCCGGCATAGCAGCTTCTCGTCCGAGCCCTGGCTGCGCGAGACCCGGCGCATCACCGAGGCGGTGGCGCGGCATTGCGGCGCCTCGCCGCATGTCGCCGGCTGGCAGATCGACAACGAGTTCGGCTGCCACGACACCGTGCGCTCGTATGGCGCCCACGACCTGCGCGCCTTCCGGCTCTGGCTGCGGGCGCGCCACGGCAGCATCGGGCGCCTCAATGCGGCCTGGGGCAGCGTGTTCTGGTCCGGCGAGTTCCGCGACTTCGACGAGGTGCCGCTGCCAGCGGGTGCCGTCACCGAGACGCTGCCGGCGGCGCGGCTGGACTACCAGCGCTTCGCTTCCGACCAGGTGGCGCAATACTGCCGCCTGCAGGCGGAGATCCTGCGGCGGCATTCGCCCGGCCGGTTCGTGACGCACAACTTCATGGGCCGCTTCGTCGAGTTCGACCATTATGCGGTCGCAGAGACGCTGGATTTCGCCAGCTGGGACTCCTACCCGCTCGGCTTCACCGAGCAGTTTCCGCTCGATGCCGCCGAGCGCGCGCTGTTCGCCGAGACGGCGCATCCCGATATCGCGGCCTTCCACCACGACCTGTATCGCGGCGTCGGAAGCGGGCGGTTCTGGGTCATGGAGCAGCAGCCCGGCCCGGTGAACTGGGCGCCCTGGAACCCGGTGCCGAAGCCCGGCATGGTCCGGCTCTGGACCTGGGAGGCGTTCGCGCACGGGGCCGAGGTGGTCAGCTATTTCCGCTGGCGGCAATGTCCGTTCGGCCAGGAGCAGCTGCATGCCGGGCTGCAACGCCCGGATCGTTCCCGCTCGGCGGGCGGCGAGGAGGCGCTCCGGGTCGCCGGCGAATTGCGCGCGGTCGCGCTTGCGGCCAAGCCCGGACCGGCCCCGATCGCGCTGGTGTTCGACTACGAGGCTGCCTGGATGCTGCGCATCCAGCCGCAGGGCGCGGATTTCAACTACTTGGAGCTCTGCCTGCGCTGGTACGAGGCGGCGCGCCGGCTGGGGCAGGATGTCGACATCGTGGCCCCCGGCCGCCCGCTCGCCGGCTACCGGGCGGTGCTGGTGCCGTCGCTGCCGCATGTCTCGGACGCGGCCCTGGCGGCGCTGCGCGACACCAAAAGCGCGATGCTGATCGGACCGCGCACCGGGTCGCGGACGCCGGATTTCGCCATCCCCGACACCCTGCCGCCGGGGCCGCTGCAGGCGCTGCTGCCGATGCGCGTCACCCAGGTCGCCTCGCTGCGGCCGGGGCTTGCGCACGGCGTGACCGGCGGGCTGGCGGGTGCCGCGGTGCGCTGGCGCGAATGGATCGACACCGATGCCGAGATGCTGGCACGCTTCGACGATGACATGCCGGCCGCCATCGCGTCCGATCGCTGCGTCTATCTCGCCTGCTGGCCGGACCGGGCACTGCTCGACGCCGCGGTCCGGCATGTGATCGCGGCGGGCGGCGGCGACATCGTCACGTTGCCGCCAGGCGTGCGGCTGCGGCGGCGCGGCGGACGGCGGTTTGCCTTCAACTACGGCCCCGACGCCTGGACCTTGCCCGAGCGCGCCGGCCGCCGGTTCGTGCTCGGCGCGGCCACGGTCGCGCCGCAGGATCTGGCCTGCTGGGACGAGTGACGCAGCGCCGTGCTGGCCGCCGAGGTCGCCAGCAACCCGCTCGTACGGGGGCAACACCGCGCAGGCTCCGGGGCGAGATCGCGTCCGGCAGCCAGGCCCTGCTGCTGCGGGCAGGCATCGGCCTGCTGCGACGGCTCGGCCCGGTCAATGCATCGAACCTGGGTGGGTGGGTCGGCCGGCGGCTGGGCCCGTTGCTGCCCGCATCGCGTACGGCCGACATGAACCTGCGCCACGCGCTGCCTGCCCTCGATGCCGGCGCACGCGCCAGGATCATCGCCGCGGTCTGGGACAATCTCGGCCGCAACGTCACCGAACTGCCGCATCTCGCGAGGCTCGCGGGCAGCCTGGGAGCGGCCAGCTGGACCATCGAGGGCGAGCAGCATCTTGCCGCCACGCTGGGCGGCGAGCAGTCGCTGTTCTTTTCCGGGCATTTCGGCAACTGGGAACTGGTGCTGCCGATCGCCGCCAGCCTGGGCCTGCAGGTGTCCGGCTTCTACCGCGCCGCCGCCGATGCGCGCATCGACGGCATCATCCAGTCGCTGCGCAGCACGCCCGGGAGTGGCGGCGTGTCGATGTTCCCGAAAGGTGCCGCCGGCGCGCGGGCGGCGCTCTCGCACCTGCAGCACGGCGGATCGCTGGGCATGCTGGTGGACCAGAAGATGAATGACGGGATCCCGGTGCCGTTCTTCGGGCGGCCGGCGATGACGGCGCCCGCCCTGGCGCAGCTCGCCTTGCGCTACAGGCTCCCGCTCATCCCGATCAGGGTGATCCGGCGCGGTCCGGCGCGCTTCGCCGTGGTGGTGGAGGCGCCACTCGCGGTGGCCCTGACCGGACGCCGGCACGACGACATCTTTGCGCTCAGCCTGGCGATCAACCAGCGGCTGGAACACTGGATCCGACAGGATCCTGGCGCCTGGCTCTGGCTGCACCGGCGCTGGCCGACCGGTTCGCCGGAGAGGTGCGATTTGACGCACGGTTAACGCATCCGGGCGCCTTGCCTTGCCGTAGCCAAGGGTAGGGTGACCTGGGACGCGGGACATGGACTCAGAGGCTTGGCACTGGCTCGCGGTCACGCAGGACGGCCGCTACTTCATCCTCGATCCGGCCTCGCTGGAGGGGGACGGCTCGTTCCGGGAATTCGTGCGCCGGCTGGACGCGCAGAACGTGCCCGGCTGGCTGGCAACCACCGACCGGCCACCCGAAGGCGACGAGGACCTGCACCTCAACCTCATCTGCAAGCTGACCGAGTGCGAGGGCGACTGGAAGGCGGCGAGCGAGGCGTTCGCCCGCGAGCGCAGTCGCCATCATGCTGAGAGCCTGTGAACCAGCCCCTATGACAACAGAATAGGGCAAGTTAATCGGCTCTGTCGGAGCCGATCTTGCTCAGGGCGGCAGCGTCAGCGTGATCTCCTTGTAGGGCGATGCGGCGGATGCGAGCAGTGGGGACGCCTCGCCCCTGAGCTGCTGCGCGAAGAACGCCTCCGCGTAGCGGCGTATCATCACCGAGACCCGGAGCGCCTGCACCGGCCCGGGCATGCCATGGCCCCTGAGCGCGTAATGCAACGGACTGTCCGAGAAGCTCTCGTGGCCGGTGCCCTTGATGACCATCATGAGCGCTCCGGGCATGAGCGCTCCGGGCATGAGCGCTCCGGGCATGAACGCTCCGGGCATGAACGCTCCAGCTGCCTGCAGTCGGCTGCGCATCCGCCGGAGGTCGCGTTCGGTCAGTCTCGCCGTCTCGCGCGTCGCCGTGTCGGGCGAGGCGAGGTCCGCCGCGGTCGGGTCGGCCTCGTCGTCGCTCATCAGGAAGTACGGTTGCGGAAAGCCAAGCTCGGCGCCCTGTCCGAACAGCCACCCGTCCATGTTGAGCACCGCCAGGAAGCGCCGGTCGGTCGCCGCCGCCTGCGCCGCGACGGCGCCACCGAACGAGAAGCCCAGGATCCCGACGCGGTCGAGGGCGAGCGGCCCGAACCGCCGGTCCGCGCCGGATGCGGCGAGGCGGTGCAGGGCATCCAGCAGCGCGGTCGCATCGTGCGCCTGCAGGCCGACCTTGGCCTGCGCCTTGAGCAGGGTCGCCTTCGCCGCCGCATCGGTCGAGAAATCCATCGCGCCGGCCAGCCGCGGATCTTCCTGCACGATCCGCGCCTGGACCACGACATAGCCGTGGCTTGCCAGGTCCGTCAGCAGGCGCGGGTTGTCCGACTCCGTGCCGGGCCAGCCCGGAAAGTAGATCAGCACCGGCGCGGCAGCCGCCCGGGCGACGCTGCCGTCGCGCTGGGCAGCCGCCGGCGCCGGATAGAAGAAGTCCGCCTGCATGGTGCGCGTGAAGCCGGCGCGGTCCGCAGGCCCTGCCGCCGCGGGCAGGGGCAGCTGAGCGACCGGCATGCCGAGTTGCGCCGCATCCATGCCGAAGCGGCCGACCGGCAGGTCGCCATTCGGCCTCGACAGGCCGGGATAGGCCAACTCCAGCCAGGACCCGATGCCGAACGCCAGAACGGCGGACAGCTTCGCCAGCAACCACGCACGCATGCCGGCTAGACCGGGTCTGCCTGGGTGCTCCTCGCCGGGTGCCGCTCGAAGGATCGGCCCACTCCCTGGAACCTCTCGGCATCGAGAATGCCACCGACGATCGTCGCCATCGTCGTCACGCCGGGCTCGCGGAACATGCTGAAATGGTCACCCGGCAGCGGATGCACCTCGATGCCGCCGGCCGCGAGGTCGCCCCAGCCGAGTTGCGCATCGAGGTAGCGGCCGGACGGCATGCTCTCGCGGTGGAACAGGCAGATCCGGCCGGTGAACGGCCGCTGCGTCGCCGTACGGGCTGCCGCGTCGAGCAGGGCCACCCGATCGATATTGCCCTGGTGCTCCAGCATCACCGGCGCCCGGGCGACCACGCGGCCGAGGCGTCGGCCAACGAAATCATGCAGATGGCTCAGGACGAAGGCCATCCTCGTCTGCAGCACGCCGTCATCGTTGCGCCGGAAGTCGGAGACCAGCGTCTGCCAGCGGTACGACCAGTCCGCCAGCCTGGCCCGGCCCGGCGGCTGCCGCTGCAGATAGCCCGGCGACCAGGTATCGATCATCACCAGCAGCGGCACGGCCTCGCCCTGGTCCTGCAGTTGCTGGGCGATCTCGAAGGCGAGCACCCCGGCGGTGCAGAGTCCGAGCAGGATGTAGGGGCCGGCCGGCTGCTGGCGCCGGATGGTCCTGATCTGGTCGGCGGCCATCTGCTGCAGGGTGAGGCCGTCCCCGGCACGCCCGAGCGTCGCCGGCAACGCAAAGAACGGCCGCTCCGGACCGAGCTGGCGGCCCAGGTTGTCGTAGATCCAGGTGTGGTCGATCGCGAACACCGGCGGCAGCGCGCCGTCGGGTTGCACCGTCACGATCTGGCCGGCCTCGTCCGGGCCACGCTCCTCGACCAGCAGCCGTGCCAGTTCGCGGATGGTCGGCGCATGGAACAGGCTCGCGAAATCGATCTTCCGGCCGAACTCCCGGGCAATGCCGGCAAGCAGCCGCGCCGCCAGCAGCGAGTGGCCGCCCAGGGCGAAGAAGTCGTCGGTGGGAACGATGTCGGTGCGGCCGAGCAGCGCGCTCCAGAGCGCGATCAACCGGTCCTCGATCGCAGCCCCCGCCGGCCTGCCCTCCGGAGGGGCTGCGGCTTCGACCGGCTCGCCCAGCCGCGCGCGGTCGATATGCCCGTCCGCGGTCAGCGGCATGGCGGGCAGCAGCGTGATTGCGTCGGGCACCATGTAGCGTGCGAACGCGCGCGCGAGCCGGATGCGCAGGGCCTCGGTCAGCAGGTCCGGATTAACCGCGCCGGGGCTGACATTCGGCACCACGAAGGCCGCCAGCACCTCCTGCCCGGCTTCGCGCATCAGCACGACGCAGGCCTCGGCGACCCCGGAATGGCGCAGGATCTCGTCCTCGATCCAGGTCGGCTCGACGAGGAACCCGCGCACCCGGACCGGGCGACCGGGATGGCCGCCGAGGCGCTCGATCCTGCCGTCATCGCGCCGCCGCACCATCTCGCCGGTCCGGCGCGGCGGGCCGCCAGCACCTGCAATCGCAAGCTCGCCCGCGGCCCCGATCGGCAACAGGCCGCCATGACGATCGATCACCTGCAGGACCGCGCCCGGCAGCGGCTGGCCGAGCGGAGGCCGCTCCTCTCCTGGTTCGACCCGCGCCACCGCCGTCCAGATCGCTCCCGCCTCGCCATACAGGCTCCAGAGCGGGCCGCCCACCGCCAGCAGCCGATCGGCGAGCGCGCGCGTCATGCTCTCGTTGCCGCCGCACAGCATTTTCAGGCGCGGCTGGCCGCTCCAGCCGGCCTGGAGCAGCCGCAACCACATCGCGGGACGGCCCTGCAGGATCGTCGCCCGCGCGTCGCGCAGCAGCCCGAGCAGCGCAGCGCCGTCAGCCGCCTCGGCGGCGCTGGCCAGCACCAGCCTTGCCCCCGTCGTCAGGGGCAACAGCAGCTCGAGGACCGCTTCGGCGCCGGCGGCGTCCACGCTGACCAGCCCGTCCCCGGCATCGCACGGCAACATCCCGGCCATGGTACTCAGCATGTGGGCGAGCTGGCGATGCGTGATCTCGACGGAGCCCTGACGCTCGTTCCTGCCCTGGATGAAGACGGCGCACGCGATGGCGTCCTCCAACTCGTCCACGTCGAGCGCCACCGCAGGCTCGTGGGCGAAGGTCTTGCGCACCGGATCGAGCGCGATGACGCGCTCCGCCTTGTCGAGCAGTTCGGATCGGATCCCCTGCGTCAGGATGAAAGGCAACCGTGCCTCGCGTAGCATCCGCTCGAGCGGGCCGGCCGCAGTGTCGGCATCGAACAGCACGAAGCCGGCGCCCGCCTTGAGCACCGCGAGCAGGCTCACCAGGAGGTCGGCCTCGCGCGGCAGGATGAGCCCGACGCGCATGCCCGGCATCAGCCCGTTCCGGCGCAGATGACGTGCCAGCCGGTTCGCCGTGCGGTCGAGCTCGCCATAGGTCATGCGGCGGCCGCCCTGCAGCAAGGCCGGAGCCCGGGGATCGCGCGCGACCTGGCGCTCGAACAGCCCATGGATCGACGGACGCGGCGGCGGCGCCGCGCTGGCTCCTCGCCCCAGCGCCAGGATCCGTGCCTGCTCCGCAGCATCGAGCAGCGGCAACTCGGCAATGTCGCAATCGGGGTTGCGGACGAACTCGGCCAGCAGGCAACGCAGCGCCGCGAGCTGATGCCCGACGGTTTCGCGCCGGAACAGGTCGCTGTTGTACTCGCAGGACAGGCGCCATCCCTCGGGGCGCTCGACCATGAAGAAATTCAGGTCGTAGAGGCCGCCGGGTGAATGCGACGGCAGGTCCACCAGGTCGAATTCGGACCGGCTCTCGTTGCTTATGAACGAGCGCTGGAAGATGAAGTTGATCGAAAAGAACGGGTTGCGCGTCATGTCGCGCTTCGGCTGCAGGAGCTGTATCAACTGCTCCATCGGCAGGTTCTGGTGGTCGAGTGCCGCCTGCACCATCTCCTGCGTGCGGTGCAGCAGCTGCGCCAGCCCGGGCCGGTCGGCGACGTCCTGGCGCAGCACCAGCGTGTTGATGAACACGCCCACCATGTCCTCGAGCTCGACCTCGTCGCGCCCGATCACCTGGGTACCGATGGCGATGTCGGTCTCGCCGGTATAGCGGTTGAGCAGGATGGTCAGCGCCGCGAGCGCGGTGACGAACAGGGTGTTGCCGTGCCGGCGGCTGAACTCCTGCAACCCGTCGGTCAGCGTGCGGTCGAGCAGCAGTCCGACGATGTCGGCGCCGGTCGCCGTGGTCGGCGGATGCGGCCGGTCGGGGGCAATCTCGAGATAGGTCAGGTCACGGAGCTGGCGCTGCCAGTAGGCGGTGTCCGCCTCGAACTCGCCGCCTCGCATGCGCTCGCGATGCCAGCGCGCATAGTCGCCGTATTGGATCGAGAGGTCCGCCAGCGGCGCGGGGCGGCGCATCCGCGCAGCGTCGTACTGCAGCCCGAACTCGCGGGCCATCACGCCGATCGACCAGCCGTCGCACACCATGTGGTGGACGGTGAGCAGCAGCAGGGTGCGCTGCTCGGCGATCCGGACCAGCGTCACCCGCAGCAGCGGCGCCTGTGCGGGATCGAACCGGGCCCTCGCCTCGGCCCGCCCGATCCGCTCGGCCTCCTGCAGCGCCTGGTCGGCCTGCAGGGCGGTCAGGTCGACCGCGGCGATGCGGAACGCCAGCGACGGCGCCACCACCTGCACCAGCGCGCCCTCGATCTCCTCGAACGCGGTGCGCAGGATCTCGTGCCGCGCGATGATGGCCTCGAACGCCCGCTGGACCAGATCCGACGACACGCGTCCGTCGAGCTGCCAGCGCACCGCGATGTTGAGCGCGGAGCTTCCGGGCTCGAGACGGTCGATCGCCCAGAATCGCTCCTGCGCGATCGAGCTAGGGAACCGCAGCGGACCCTGGTCCGCCAGCGGAGCCGGTGCGGTCCTGACAGGCTCATGCTCGGGAAGCTGTACGGCGGACACTGTCACTCCCTCGGCCTACTCGGGACGGACGCCCGGAGCGCCCTGCGGCCTGGCTCGCGCGAACTGGCTGAGCTGTGGCTTCACATAGACCGGTGCGACAGCGGCGTCAGCCTCGCTCTCGCGCGCATACGCCGAGCAGACCCGCGCGACCGTGCGGAGCCGGAGCAGGTCCTTGGCCGCCAGCGGCAGGCCTTCGCGATTGGCACGCGCGGTGATCTGGAAGATGTGGATGGAATCCGCGCCCAGGTCGAACAGGTCGTCGTCCACGCCGACCTCGGCGCGATTGAGCACCGTCGCCCAGATCCCGGCCAGGAGCGTCTCGCTTGCGGTCCGCGGCGGAGTGGCGGCACGCGTGCCCGGGCGAACGGCTGCGACCGGAGGCTGCCCGGCCGCATGCGCCAGCGCCTTGCGATCGAGCTTGCCATTGGCGGTCGTCGGCATGCCGGCCAGCCGCACCCACCCGGTCGGGATCATGTAGTCAGGCAGGTAGGGCGTCAGCAGCGCACGCAACTGCGCCGGCGAGTGCTCGTGGCCCTCGCGTTCGACATAGCAGCCAACCAGTTGCGCCATGCCGGGCTGCTCCTCCCGCAGCACCACGGCGGATGCCTGCAGCAGCGCATGCCGCGCCAGGACCGCCTCGATCTCGCCGATCTCGATACGGAAACCACGCAGCTTGACCTGCAGGTCGATGCGTCCGAGCAGTTCCACCTCGCCGTCCGGGCGGTGCCGGGCCAGGTCGCCGGTGCGATACAGCCGCGCGGGGGCCGCGGACGTCGGCGTCGGGGATGCAAAATGATCGGGGATGAACTTCTCCTCGGTCAGCTCCGGCCGGTGGTGGTAGCCGTCGGCGACACCATCGCCGCCGATCAGCAGTTCGCCGGGCACACCGATCGGCTGCGGCTGGCCGTGACGGTCGACGATATAAAAGCTGGTATTGTCGATCGGGCCGCCGATGGTGACCGGGCCCGCGCCATGCGCCACGGCATGGGCGGCTGACCAGATTGTGGTCTCGGTCGGACCGTACATGTTCCACAGCTCGCCGCCGCCGGCCAGCAGCTGGTCGGCCAGCGCGCGCGGCAGCGGCTCGCCGCCTGCCAGCATGCGCATACCGGGTGACGGCTGGAAGCCGGCTTCCAGCAGCATGCGCCACGTCGTCGGCGTTGCCTGCACCAGGGTGGCGTCGCAACGGCGCAGGCGCGCCAGCAGCGCGGTGCCGTCCATCGCCTCGGCGGTCTCGACGATCACCGTGCGGGCGCCGACGCACAGCGGCAGGAACAGCTCAAGCACCGCAATGTCGAACGAGACGGTGGTGATCGCCGGCACCACGTCGTGCGCCGCAAGGCCCGGTCGCCGCGCCATCGCGGTCAGCAGGTTGACGACCGAGCGATGCGTGACGCGGACGCCCTTCGGCAATCCGGTCGAGCCGGATGTATAGGCGATGTAGGCCAGCCGGGCCGGGTCGAACCGGTCGGGAGGGGGCGTCTGTGGCTCCTGTGCGATCGCCGCCTCATCGATCGCGGGGTTGCAGACCAGGGAGAAGGCGTGCTGCCCGTCGACGGCGAACGGCCCGGAGACCAGCAGCCCGGCCGCCTCGCTGTCACGCAGGATATGCTGCAGGCGCGCCCGCGGATGCCGCGGATCGACCGGCACATAGGTGTAGCCCGCCTTCAGGACGCCGAGCAGGCCGACCAGCATCTCGAGCGACCGGTCCAGCATGATGACGACACGGGCGCCATCCTGGCGGATATGCCGGCGCAGATAATGCGCGACCTGGTTGGCGCGCCGGTCGAGGGCGGCGTAGGTGATCGTCCTGTCGCCGAAGCTGGCAGCGATCCCCTCCGGGGTGCGCGCGGCCTGCGCCGCCACCAGCGTGTGCACCGCCTCGTCGCGCGGATAGGCCCGCGCGGTGTCGTTCAGCGCCAGCATGGTCTGGCGGCGCTCCTGCTCCGGCAGCATCGGCACGGTGCACAACGACGCGGCGGCATGACTGCTCATCTGCTCTAGCAGCGTCTCGAACAGCGCGAGCCAGCGCGCGACAGTCTGGCCATCGAACAGGTCGCTGTTGTAGTCGCACTCGATCGCCAGCCCGTTCGGCGATTCGACGATGTTGCAGAACAGGTCGAAGTTCACGAACTGCTTGGTGTTCGCCTCGACCGCCACCTCCAGCCCGGAGAATGTCAGGCCGTCCGCAAGGCGCTCCAAATTGAACTGCACCTCGGCCAGCGGCAGCCGGTTCGGATCGCGCGGCAGCGCCAGCCGGCGCACGATCCGGCCCAGGGTGGTGTCCTGATGGTCGTACGCGTCGAGCACGACGCGTCGGGTCGCCGCCAGATGCTCGGCGACGGTGGTGGTGTCGGTCCAGCTGCCACGCAGCGGCAGGAAGTTCACGCAATGCCCGACGAGGATCTCGTCCTCGAGCGCCGATTGGCCGGCCGTCGGCACGCCGACCACGACCTCCTGGGTGTCGGCGAGACGGCCGATCAGGGCCTGGAACGTCGCCAGCAGGGTGACGAACAGGGTGCAGCCGTTTTCCGCACCCAGCCGCTTCGCCGCCCGGTACAGGTCGGGGCCGATCCGGCGGCGCTCGGTGGCGCCGCAAAAGCTCTTGATCGCCGGACGCGGGCGGTCGGACGGCAGTTCGAGCGGCTGCACCGGGGTGGCGAAGCTCTGCTGCCAGAATGCGTCGGTCTCGGCGATGGCGGCGGCGGCGCGGCGCGACTGGTCGCGGGCATAGCGGCTGAACGCCAGCGGCGCCGGCAGGCCGTGCGCGCGGCCTTCTCGCCGCGCCGCGTAGCACTCCGCCAGCTCGCCGACGATCACGTTGATCGACCAGCCGTCGCAGACGATGTGGTGGGCGGTCAGGACAAGCACCGCGCGGCCGGGCGCGAGCCGGGCCAGCGTCGCGCGCAGCAGCGGTCCGCGCACCAGGTCGAACGGCCTGCGGGCATCACGCCCGATCAGGTCCTCGAGCCCACCCGCTGCCTCGGCCAGCGTCAGCGGAACCGCCATGCGAGGCTCGATCCACATGCCGGTGCCGGCCGCATCGAAGCGCGCCCGCAGCGCATCGTGCCGGCTCGTGACATCGGCCAGCGCGCCCTCGAGCGCCTGCAGGTCGAGTTCGCCGCCCAGGGTGAGGCTCACCGACTCGTTGAACGCGCAGGACGCCTCGTCGCTCATCTGTGCCGACAGCCAGATCTCGGTCTGCGGCTCGGTCAGCGGCACCTCGAACGGCGCCTCCGGCGTCGCGGGCACGCCGGCAGCTGGATCGGGCGAGGGCAGCACGCCGGCCTGCTGGGCCCGCAGCACCGCACCCTTGAACGCGTCGGCGATGCGCGACAGGTCGGCGTCGGAATGCGCCGTCGTCAGGAAGCACGGGAAGCCTTCCTGGATGTGGATGCCGGCCTCGCGCATGTCGTAGTACAGCAGGCTCGCCAGCCCGCTTTCGGCTGCGAAGCTGAAATAGAACCAGCTCGCGAACGTCTCGACCCGCGTGACCAGACCCCGCCCCTGCAGGAAGCCGTTGATATCGTCGACCATGCGCCGGGTGCGCTGTTCCAGCGCCTGCTGCAGTCCCGGACCCGCCGCCTTGATGTGCCTCAGCACCGCATAGGCGGAGGCCAGCACCAGCGGGTGGCGCACGAAGGTGCCGGCGAAGAACGTCACCGCCACTTCCGGTACGCTCTCGTCGCCGTACTCCCACGCACCGCCGTCGAGCGCATCCATGTAGGCGGCCTTGCCGGCCAGCACGCCGATCGGCAGGCCGCCGCCGACAACCTTGCCGTAGGTAGCGAGGTCCGCGCGAATGCCGAACACCGCCTGCATGCCGCCCGGATGCACCCTGAAGCCGGTCACCACCTCGTCGAACACGAAGGCGGTGCCGGACGCGGCGGTGATTTCGCGCAGCTCGCGCAGGAACTCGACCGGACGCAGCGCCGGATGCCGGCTCTGCACCGGCTCGACGATCACCGCCGCCAGCTCGTGCGCATTATCGCGCACCCACTGCAGGGATTCCGGCGTGGCATAGTCCAGTACAACCATGTTGCCGACCGAACCGGTCGGGATGCCGGCCGCAACGGGGGTTGCGATCGGCGTCGTCTTGGACCGGCCGCCCTTGATCAGCACCTCGTCGAACTGGCCGTGGTAGGAGCCCGCGAACATCACGACCCGGCTGCGGCCGGTGACGGTACGCGCAATGCGCATCGCCGCCATCACCGCTTCCGACCCGGTATTGCAGAACGTCGCGCGCTCGTTGCCGGTGAGTTCGCAGAACAGCTCGGCGACCTTGCCGGCGAGGTCGGCCTGCGGTCCGATCGCAAAACCGGCCTGCAGCTGCGCCGACACCGCGTCGACCACGAAATCCGGGCTGTGCCCGAACGCGGTCTGGCCGAAACCGTTGACCAGATCGACATAGTCGTTGCCGTCGATGTCCCAGATGCGCGAGCCCTTCGCCCGGTCGCTGACGATCGGGTAGACCATCTCCTTCCAGATATCGCGAAACCCGGCGGCCACGCGCGGATCGGCCAGGGTCGCGCGATGTGCCGCGGTATAGTCCTTCGAGCCGCGCGTCCGGCGCACGTATCGCTCGGTCAACGATGCGAGATACTGCTGCTGCGTCGCGTCGAGATGGGTTCCGGACACCGTGCGCGTGGGTCCGAAATTCTCGAAGCGCGTCGTCGCCGCGGCCCCCGGCGCCACGGTCGCCTTGACCGGTGCCTGCACGGGCTGCGACGGAGCAGGCGCCGGTGCGGCGATGGCTGCCCCGCCGCGCAGCAGGTCGATCTGCCGGCCCATCAGCTGCGACATGGCGGCAAGCTGGTCGCGCAGGATCGCCTCCAGGCCGGCCGTCGCCGGCAAGGCCAGGGCAGCGGTCGCCGGAAGTGCGGACGGCGCCGAGACGCGGCTCGGGGCCTCCGCCAGCGCTGCCTCGGGGAGGACAGGCTGGACTGCCGACGGTGCCGCGGCTTGCGGCTCGGGCGGCACGTGCCCGGCGATGAACCGAGACAGCGCCGGGATCGTCGAGAGATCGCCGAGCAGCTGCCGGAACTTGATCTTCAGGCCGAAGCGGTTGTCCAGCCGCTGCGTCACCTGGCTCAGGAACAGCGAGTCGAAACCGAGCTCCAGGAAGCTCTTGTCCGCCTCGGCCGGCGCGACCGCCTCGCCCGACAGATCCTCGATGATCCCGGTGACCGCGCCGGTGATCCCGGCAAGGTGGCCGCCGCCCTGGCTCGCCGGCGCTGAAGATGAGGTCGAGGCTGTCTGCTGCATGGCGATCTCGGCAATACGAGGAGGCATAGAATGAAGCGCGTCCGAGGCGTCCGCGGCGCTCGCGGGAGCGGCGCCGGCGACCGGCTCGTCGATCCAGTAGCGGCTGCGCTGGAAGGGATAGGTCGGCAGCGCGACCCGGCTCGCCGGCGCGTTGTCCCGCACGGCGGACCAGTCCGGCCTGCAGCCGGCGACCCAGAGCGCGCCCAGCGAGGTCAGCATGACCTCCGGGTCCGGACGCTCGCGCGCCGTGTCCGGCAGCGACGCCAGCACCTGCTCGCGTCGCCCTTTGGCCGCGCCCTGCAGAGCCAGGGTCTGCAATGTGTTGCCGGGCCCGACCTCGATGAGGATCGGCAGCGGATGGCCGTCGCCTGACGCCGGGCCGGCCATCAGCGTCGCGAGTGCCGCGGCAAAGCGCACCGGCTCCCGGCAGTGCCGCGCCCAGTACTCGGGCGACATCGCCTGCGCGTCGGTGATCCACGTCCCGGTGACGCAGGAGACATACGGGATCGCCGGCGCAGCGAGCGCCACCCGCGCCACACGCTCCGCCAGCGGCGCCACGACCGGCTCGACCATGGCCGAATGGAAGGCGTGCGAGGTGTGCAGCCGGCGGCAGCCATCGCCGCGCTGCTGCAGCACCGCCTCCAGCGCGGCAACGGCCTCGTACGGCCCGGACACCACGCACAGGCGAGGACTGTTTACTGCCGCAATATCCAGCCCGGCGCCGAGCAGCGGCAGAATTTCGGCCTCGGCCAGGCGCACCGCCAGCATGGCGCCTCCCGGCAGCGCCTGCATCAACCGGCCGCGTTCGGCAACCAGGCCGAGCCCTTCCTCGAGCGTGAAGACGCCCGCGATGCAGGCCGCGACCAGCTCGCCGACGCTGTGGCCGATCATCATGTCTGGCACGATGCCCCAGGCCATCCACAGCCGGGCCAGCGCATACTGCACCGAGAAGATCGCCGGCTGCGCCGCCGTGGTCTCCATCAGCCGGCGGTCGCTGTCGGCGTCGCGCTGCTGCGGATAGAGCAGCGCGCGCAGGTCGATGCCGAAGCCACCCTGCAGCACCTCGGCGCACTGGTCGATGTGGCGCCGGAATTCCGCCTGCTCGCGATAGAGGTCCATCGCCATCTGCGGATACTGCGCGCCCTGGCCCGGGAACATGAAGGCGACCGGCGGCTTCGACGCGGCAGCGTGTGTCGCGGGACGTCCGGTTCCCCCGTTCAGGTGGGCCTCCAGGCGGGTGATGGCGTCACCGGTCGCGCCGCAGACGAAGGCGGCACGCTGCGCGAAGATGCTGCGTCCGACCTGCAGCGTGTCGGCCACCGCCTCGAGCGGGCGATCCGGATGGGTCCTAAGATCGGCCGCCAACCGTTGGCACGCCTGCAGCAGGGCGGCTTCGTTGCGGCCCGACAGCACCAGCAGCGCGTGCGACCGGCCGGCGGTCGCAAACGACAGGACCGGCGCCTCCTGCAGCACGACATGCGCATTGGTGCCGCCGACCCCGAAGGCGCTGACGGCGGCCCGTCTTGGCCCGGCTTCCTGCCGCCAGGGCCGCGTCTCGGCTTCGACGAAGAACGGGCTGCTGGCGAAATCGATGGCGGGATTCGGCGATCGGTAGTGCAGCATACCCGGCAGCACCCGGTGATGCAGCGACAGCGCCGCCTTGATGAGGCCGGTGACGCCGGCCGCGGCATCGAGATGACCGACATTGGGCTTGGCCGAGCCGACCGCGCAGAACTGCCGGTCCGCGGTATGCAGACGGAAGGCCTGGCTCAGGGCCGCGATCTCGATCGGGTCGCCGAGCGGGGTCGCGGTGCCGTGGCACTCGACATACGAGATCGACCGCGCATCGACGCCGGCCGCCTCCTGCGCCGCGCTGATGACGGCGGCCTGCCCAGCCACGCTCGGCGCGGTGAAACCGACCTTCGACGCGCCGTCATTATTGACCGCCGAGCCCTTGATCAGCGCGTAGATATGGTCGCCATCGGCCAGGGCATCGGCGAGGCGCTTGAGCAGCACGATGCCGGCGCCGCTGCCGAACACGGTGCCGCTTGCCTCGGCGTCGAAGGTGCGGCAGGTCCCGTCCGGCGAGACCATCCCGCCTTCCTGGTAGTGGTAGCCGCGGCGCTGCGGCAGCGTGATCGAGACGCCGCCGGCCAGCGCCATGTCGCAGGCATAGCAGAGCAGGCTCTGGCATGCCTGGACGATGGCAACCAGCGAGGTCGAGCAGGCGGTCTGCAGGCTCAGGCAGGGACCGCGCAGATCCAGCTTGTAGGCGATGCGGGTGGCGACGAAATCCAGCCCCGACGCCAGCAGGACCGGGTAGTCGCTGACCTGGTAGGTGCTGGTGTAGCGGCGCAGGCCGTCGCGGTCACCGGCGACGTTGTTGAGGAAATAGCTGTTCGGGCTGCTGCCGGCGAACACGCCGATGGTGCCGTCATAGGCGGCCGCGTCGTACCCCGCATCCTCGATCGCCTCCCAGGCGCATTCGAGCAGCACGCGCTGCTGCGGGTCGACCAGCCTGGCCTCCGCCGCGTGCATGCCGAAGAACGCCGCATCGAACTGGTCGACGCCTTCGATGACGGCACGCGCCCGCACGAAGTTGGGCGCCGCGCGCTCCTCGGGCGTGAAGGCGTCTTCGAGTTCGGCCTCGTCGAAATGCGCGATGGCATCGACGCCGTTGCAGAGATTGTCCCAGAACTGCCGCACCGAGGACGCACCCGGGAAGCGGCCGGACATGCCGACGATCGCGATGGCGTCGGCGTCTTCGTCGGGACGCTCGGTGTTGTCGTCGCGCATCGTGATGCTCTCAGGCGCGCGTGCGGCGAAGCCGGGCGAACGCGTCGCGCTGCCGCGCCCCACGATCACGCGCCGCCAGCGTGGCGACGGCGGGTCCGGCACTGTGCGACAGATGCGCGGCCAGGGACGCAATCGTCGGATGGGCGAACAGGTCGGTCATGGCGAGGTCGTTCCGCAGGCGTGTCTTCATCTCGGCGTGGATCGCCATGAGCTGCAGGGACGTGCCGCCAAGGTCGAAGAAATTCCTGTCCAGGGGCGGATCGGGTAGATCGAGGACCCGGCCCCAGATCTCGGAAATCACCCCCGCGAGGCCTTCCGGCACGGCGTCTGCCGCGGGCTCGGTCTCCCGGCCGCCAGAGGTGAATGCCGCATTGAGCGCCGCACGGTCGATCTTGCCGTTCGGCGTCAGCGGGAATGCCGCATGCACCATGAACGCCGCCGGGACCATGTAGGGCGGCAGCAGGTCGCGCAAGGCCGCGCGCAGGGCGTCGTCGCGCACGGCCGCGCGCAGGGCATCATCGTTGCCGTGCGCCGCCGCATCGACGCCAGGCGCGCCGGTCTCCGGCTGCAGGAGATGCGCCACGATCCGCTTGCCACCCGGCTCCGCCACCACGCTCACGGCCACGTCGCGCACGCCCAGTTGCGACACGTCACGCAGCGCCGCCTCGATCGCGGCCAGCTCCACGCGCTTGCCGTCGAGCTTGACCTGCCCGTCCCGGCGGCCATGGAACTCCAGGTTGCCGTCCGGGCGCTGCCGCACGATGTCGCCGGTGCGGTACAGGCGCGCACCGGGCGCCACCGCGAACGGATCGGCCAGGAACTTTTCCCCCGTCAGCCCGGGCAGGCCGAGATAGCCCAGGGCAACGCCCGCGCCGCCGGCATACAGCTCGCCGCGCTCTCCCGGCGCCACCGCCTGCAGGTTCGCATCGAGGACATGGATCGTGGTCCCGGCGATCGGCGTGCCGATCGGGATCGGGCCGGTCTCGTCGCCGGGCCGGATCGTGTAGCAGCAGGTGAAGGTCGTGTTCTCGGTCGGACCGTAGCCGTTGATCAGACGGCAGTCCGGCAATGCGTGCAGCGCACGGCCGACATGCGACGGCGACAGCACATCGCCGCCGGCCAGCAGCTGGCGCAACGGACGCAGCGCCTGCAGCCTGGTGTCGATCATCAGGTGGAACAGGCCGGCGGTGAGCCAGAGTGTTGTGATACCGTAACCTGATACGAGTTCGGCGATGTCGTCGACCGACGGGTGCGCGACTGAGGTCAGCACGAGGCGCCCGCCGTTCAGCAGCGCGCCCCAGACTTCGAAGGTCGAGGCGTCGAACGCCAGCGGCGCGAGCTGCAGCAGGACCTCGTCGGGACCAAGGGTGACGTAGTTCGCGCCGATCACCAGCCGCACGATGCCGCGATGCGGAACCGCGACCGGCTTCGGACGACCGGTCGAACCCGAGGTGAACATGATGGTGGCAACGTCGTCCGGCTGCATCGCCACGAAGCCCGCATCACCCGTGGCGGTTTGGCTGTCGTGCCAGCCCGGCGCATCATCGCTGCCGGGAACGGCGAGCGTCTGCACGCTCCAGAACCGGGCCGGGGCCAGATGCGCGGTGCCTGGATGTGCGGTGCCTGGGTGCGCGGCGTCCGCATCCGCCAGCATCGCAACGATCCCGCTATCGACGGCCATCGCCGAGAGCACCGCTCGCGGATTTGCGAGATCGAATGGAACATAGGCCGCACCGGCCCGCAGGATGCCCAGCATCGCGGCGATCTGCGCGATGCGGTCGGTCAGCACGAACCCGACCGCGGAACCGGGGCGCACGCCGTGCCGGCGCAGGTGCCGGGCGACGGCGAACGACATTTGGTCCAGCGCGGCATAGGTCACGCAACGCTGGCCGAGCTGCAGCGCCACCGCTTCAGAACGGAGTTGAACCTGTCTCTCGAAGTGCTTGGCTACCGTGGAAATGGTCGGCTCCGCTTCTGATCGAACGCATGGCGGGCGAACCGGAGCTTTGGATCGCCCATCCCCCGTTCCCACGCAGTTATCTTGATGAATTTCGCAGATATTCGCTAACAAAAATCTTCTGCACTGCAGCTTTTCCCGGCAACTGCAGCATGCGGAGCGCGATTTCCAGTCAGCCGTTGCATCGCCGCCTTGTGCAGCAGCGCCAGCCGGGCCGGGCACCGCTGCAAGCCGGTGAACAGCATTAGCCGGGAACCGCCCGCGACACCATCCGTTGCAACAGACGAACGACCTCGACGGAGCGGGACCGGGCGCAGAGCAGCAGAACCGCGACGTAGCAGAGTGCCGCCACACTGCCCTCGACGACCAGCAGCAGCAATGCCGGCCAGTGCGCGGGCACGACCTGCTCGACCCCGAGCACAGCGAGGCGCGCCATCACGCCACCCCCCATCGGCACGATGAGGCTGCTCAGCAGGGGCGCCACCGGATGCGACAACACGGACCGGATGAACGGCGCTATGAACAGGATGGCCAGGAAGCCACGCGCCACCAGCGCCGCAGCCAGTGTCGTCAAGCCATACGGGACCGCAACGTATGCGACCACCCCCGTGGTGACGGCATTGACGGCCGAGATGCCCAGCATCTGTCCGCGCCTGCCGCTCGACACCAGGAGCGGCCGGATGAAGGCATTGACCACGATATACGGCCCCAGCGCCGACAGCACGGTGAAGACGGGTGCCGCGGGCTGCAGCCGAGTACCGAACATGCTGTCGATCAGCGGCGCCGCAGCGGCGCCGGCGATCGCAAAACAGCCGATGACCGTCAGCGCCATCATACCCATGATCCGCGCAGCCACCTCGTAGCGGCGCGTCGGGTCGGAGCGGATCGAGACAAAGAGCGGCAGGAAGATGCGACTGATCGACGTGACAACGACCTCCTGCAGCACCTCGAGCAGCCGCTGGGCCACGCGCAGATAGCCGATCGATACGACGTCGAGCCTGAGTCCGGCGATCAGGGCGAAGCCGGTCCGGGCCAGATACTCGACAAGGTTGGATCCGATCAGCGGCAGCGCGAAGCGCAGCGCGGCACGAATTTCGGCCACGTCGATACGACCACGGGGACGCCACCGGGCAACGGCGCTGACGGCAACGACGAAGAACAGGACGCCGGACAGGCGCTGCACCACCAAGGCGAGGGCGCCGTGACCATAGAGCGCGAAGGGCAACGCGCTGATCGCCCCGGTGAGCGTGGCCCCGAGCGACATGAGGCCGACGGCACGATAGCGGAAGTCGCGCGTCAGCGTGGCGAGCGGTACTACCACCAGGACGTTCAACAGCATCATGGCGGAGAGCGAGCGCACCACCCAGACCAGGCGCTGCTCGCCGTAGAGGCTGGCCGCCAGCGGCGCTCCGATCCAGAGCAGGACGGACAGCGCGCCCGCGATCAGCAGGTGCGCCCAGAACGAGCCGGCCTCGCCGCGCACGTCGCCACGCTCGGAAGTAACCACACGTTCAGCTGCACCGCCGACCGCGACCGTATTGGCGAGTTCGACCAGCATCGAGCCGAGCGCCACCAGGCCGACATCGCCGACGGGGACGAAGTGCAGGATCACGGCAAAGATGACGAAGCCGACGGCCCGCTCTGCGCTGGTTGCGCCGAACGACCAGAACGCGCCAGTTGCCGCACGGCGCTCGAGGCTCATTGGTCAGGTTCCAGCGCTATCACTCCTGTCGCAGACGCCCCGCGAGCGTCAGCATCAGGCTCGTCAGCCGCGGGCTGCCATTACCGCACCGCCGCCTGCTTGCACAACCAGCGCGCGAACCCGCGGAGACTGGCGCCCGTGTTGCAGTGGTCCGAGTGGCAGGGATATCACGCGTCCGCGAGCGGCCACATCACAGCCCGTCTCGGCCGATCGCGGAGGCAGCCGCCGCAGTCTCCGGCGTATGAGGCTGGTGCCGGGTCCTAGTGCAGCGACCCAAACAGACCGAGCCGGTCTGTTTGGGTCGCTGCACTATCAATGTTCTAGGGCACCTTTAACCCAGACAAAGCTGCTCGCTTTGTCTGGGTTGGTGCACTAGCGACCGCTGCCGCGATGCATCGCACGGCCCAGCGCGCGCCGCACCGGGCGGATGAGCTTGAGGCTTTCCGACTTGAGTGCGTCCCGCCCCGGAGCGAGACCCGGGGGCAACGGGCTCACCCCGACACGGCGGAGCCTCTGGTTGAAGGCGCGGGCGCGACCGATGGCCCGGCTGCCCTCGGTTTCGAAGACGAACGCGTAGGACACCGAGCGTCCCGCGCCGGTCTCGACCCAGTGCGGCGAGTTCTGCGGCTGATGCAGGCCCAGGCCCGGACGCAGACGGAAGACGACTTCCGCCGCGGCATCGCGGCTGGCGAGATCGACCTGGCCGATATTGATGATGTTGCGGGCGTAGAAATCTTCGAGCTCACGCTCGGTCAGGACCTGCGGACCATAGACATGGTAGGTCTTTTCACCCTCGATCTGGGCGAAGAAGTTGATTTCGGGATCGAAGTGGAACGGTGTGGTGGTGGCGGCCGAGGTGATGAACACCGCCGATTCAAGCCGCACGATCCGCTCACGGGCGAGCTGCGGCTGCAACGCCACCACCTGGCCGAACAAGGTGTCGAGCAGCGAGCGGAAGCGGGAATCATGGTCCTCCGGACGCTTGAACAACAGCCGCGCCGGCCGCGAGCCGAGGGTCGCGAGGGTCTCGACCGGATCCGCCATGCTGTGCGGAACCGAGTAGAAGTCGGCACCCGGCGCCGGCGCGCTGCCGGCGACGAAGTAGTCATCCGGATGGCCGAGATACCGCCTGGACAGGGCTTCGAGGCTGTCTGCCGAGAACATGTCGAGCTCGTGCAGATTATGCTGCAGCGCGACCGGAAGGCGATCGAAGTCGGCCTTGAACCTGATGGGATCCGGCATGAACCGGCCGCGTGCCGGTCGCGGCGCAGATGGAGCAGCCACTCGGTCCAGAACGTCGAGATCGCTCTTCATGATCGCCCGCATTCACGAATTGTTATGGTAACGGCAACTAAGCACGCCCTGCGCAACGAATAGTTAGGGCCATTCCCGTGGGTAAGCAAATACTTAAGTGTATTCGTGGAGTTAAATCAACGTCATCAATTAGAACGCGAATGAGTTAAAACTTCGTCAAACAAGTCCTCGATGGTCCAACCCATGTCCTCAACGCCACCCTCGGCGGAGATCGCGGCAAAACAACTGTTAGTTGGGCCGATGCCGCATGTCCGCCAGACCCGCGAGCCGCCAGGACGGACCGCATCCGGAGCCGGGGCCAGCAGCTGCACGAAGCCGGGTTGGCTGACCACGTCGAAGCTGTCGAACGGCAGCGACAGGCCGAGGCCGGTGGCCTTCACGAATGCCTCCTTGCGGGTCCAGCAGTCGAAGAAGGCGGCTGCCTGATCCGCCGCCGCGGTCGCCGCGATCAGCGCGGCCTCGGCCGGTGCCAGCGTCGCCAGCAACTCGCTTGGCAGCGCCGCGGCCTGCTCCACATCGACACCGATGCGGCCCTGCTCGCTGACCCCCAGCAGGGCGAGGCCGCCGGAGTGGCTCAGGTTGAAGTGCAGCGCGGCACCTGCACCCGCGAGCAGCGGCTTGCCGAAGGGCCCGGAGGTGAAGCGCAGGCCGGCGGCGGGAACGCCGAGATGCCGCCCCAGCGCCTGGCGCAGGCCGCCGCGGGCAGCCAGGGCACGATTGCGCAGGAGCGGCGTGACGCGCCGCTCGGCCCGGGCACGTTCATCCTCGGACAGGCACGACCGGAACAGCGCCAGTCGCCCGGGCGGGACGTCCAGATCCCAACGCCAGAGCCGGACCGTCTCGCCTGCCTCTCCCACCGATGCCCGGCGCTAGAGCAGCATCCGATCACTTGGGATCGCTTCGCGATGCCAAGTGACGGATAAAGCTGCTCTCTCAACCGACAAGCAGAGCGTGATCGATCGGATCATGCTCTAGGTCCGGTGCTCGGGCGTCCAGGTCGCCGCGGTGCCGGGCGGCGGCTCTAGGCGGATCAGCCGCGACGCCGCCGCGAGCTTGACCCTGTCGCGCCAGGCCGAGACGCCCGGCGCAGTCGGCCTGGCGCCGAACCGGCGGACGCGATTGTTGAAGCGGTAGAGCCGCGACATCCGGTCCACCGAACGCAGGTCGTAGTTGATGCTGAGCGCGATCGAGACGTTGTCGCCGTTCCGCACCCAGTGCGGCGCGCCGGTCGGGATGTGCACGCCATGGCCGGCGCGCAGGTCGTAGGTCTGCGCGTCCTCCTGCCGCTCCGGCTTGTACACCGCGCCATTGTAGTCGCCGTCATGGAAGCGCTCCAGCTCCTCATGCGTGATCAGGCTGTGGTCGGAGGGGTCGAACACGTTCAGCGTCTTGTCGCCGACCAGCTGGACCAGGTAATTACATTCGGCATCGATATGATAGGAGGTGATGCGGTTCGGGGATGCGAGCAGGATCAGCGCCTCGCCGACCACGACATCATCGCGCATACGCGGCCCGGACAGGTCGACGACCTCCGACAGGAAGGCGCGCAGGATCGGCCCGAGCACCGGATCCTGCTCGGTGTGCTTGAGGATGACGATGGAGTTGTTGTGCGCAATGTTGCGGACCGTGTCCTGCAGCGAATGCTTCTCCGCCCGCCCCTGCTCCCACCGCGCCGTCACGTCGATCGGTCCGTTCGACCAATAGACATACTCGTCGGTCTGCGGCAGCCGCTCGGCGAGCGCCGCCACGCCCGGCACGTCGAAGCCGTCGCCGGCGCGGATGCCATGCGGGAACATGAAGCTGCTGCGGTTGTAGTGACGCGCGAACGATCCGTCCGGATCGGCAATCAGCGCCCGCGCCGGTGCGGACCGCGCGGCACGATCGAGAAGCGCTTCGGGTGTGGTATCCATGGCCTGCATCTGGATCTGTCCTGCCTCGCATGACGCCGCCGGCCGATCACGTCGTGCCGCCGCTTAACATACTTCTTCCAGCGCCGGATCGGCCTTCATTGTCTAGCCAATGTATGCCGGCATTTCCAGCCGCGTAAGCCGCCTCGGGCGCCCCTGGGACGCGACAGGATGTTATTACCGCGCCATGCGTCAGGGGCCGGCTCGCACCGCCCAACAAGCCTGTGAGGCGGCCGCCGTCACCTTGTGCGGCGCAAAACCGGTCCCAACCTCTCGGCCATGCACCCTCCCGACGCGATCGGCCCCGAGCGGCCGACCCTGTTCTGCCTGCATTTCCTTGGCGGAAGCGTTCGGAGTTGGCAGGCGGTCGCCGGTGGCCTGGCGGACGTGTTCCGGGTCGTGGCGATCGACCTGCCGGGCTTCGGCGACGCCGTCGGCCTGACCGGCTTCTCGGTGTCGGACATGGCCGACCATGTCGCAGACCGCATCCGCGCCGATGCGCCGGCACGCTGGCTGCTGGCAGGCCACAGCATGGGCGCCAAGGTCGCAATGGTGGTGGCGCGGCGGGCCGAGGATGGCGCGCCAGGACTGTCCGGCCTCGAGCGGCTGGTGCTGCTGGCCGGCTCGCCGCCCGCCCCGGAGCCGATGGACGAGGTGCAGCGCCGGAATCTGCTGGGCTGGTTCGCCGGCACCCCGGAGCAGTCGCGCCGGCAGGCGGACGGGTTCATCACGCGCAATGTCGGCCAGCCCCTGCCCGCCGGCCGGCATGAACAGGCGGTGCAGGATGTGCTGCGCTGCCGGCGCGATGCCTGGGTGGCATGGTTCGATCGTGGCAGCCGCGAGGACTGGCGGCAGCGCATCGGCGTGCTGCGGACGCCGGCGCTGATCATTTCCGGCACGCAGGATGCCGAGCTCGGACCGGCCGCGCAGCAGGCGTTGATGGAGCCGCATGTCGAGCATGCGCGGCTGGTGGCGTTGCCGGGCGCCGGGCACCTGCTGCCGATGGAGCGCCCGGCCGAGGTGGTCCGGCTGGTACGTGAAGCCGCGGCGGATCGCGGGCAGGTGCCGGCAGCCGCGGATCCGACCGGGCCCGATCCGGACGACTATGCCGCACTGATCGCCTCGCCGCGTGTCAGCGCGGCCACCCGCGCGGCGCTGCTTGCGCGCGGGCGCCCCGACGGGCCGCCGGCGCCTCGGGCGCTCGACCATCATGAGTTCGCCATCCTGCAGGCGCTGGTCGATCAGGTCCTGCCGCAGCCGGGCCGAAAGCACATCGACCTCGCCAGCCGGATCGATGCCATGCTGGCGGACGGTGCCGGGGATGGCTGGCGCTTTGCCGCCCTGCCGCCGGATGCCCTGGCCTACCGGCGCGGGCTCGCGACGATCGATGCCGTCGCCCGCGACAGGCACGGCCAGGGTTTTGCCGCACTGGATAACGCCACCCGGGATCTGCTGCTGGGGGACGCCGCGGCGGGATCATGCGCGGACCGGGCCGGCGCGGCGCAGGCAACCCGGCTGGATGCGGCGCAGATGCGTCTGTGGTTTGCGGACGTCTGTGCGGACGCGACCCGGCTCTATGCCTCGCATCCGGCGACCATGGCGCGTATCGGCTACTCGGGCATCGGCTATGGCGGCGACCAGCAGCGCCTGGCCGGCTATCGCGAGATCGGCATCGGGGCACGCGAACCCTGGGAGCCGGTCGCGGGCACCGCTCGCGCACGCGCGTCGCCCGGGCGATGAGGCTCGACGGCATGCGGCACTATCGCGAGCACGAGATCGTGGACGTCGCGGTGATCGGCACCGGCGCCGGCGGGGCACCGCTGCTGGCACGGCTCGCCGGGGCCGGCCTGTCCGCGGTGGCGCTGGAAGCCGGCCGGAACTGGAACCCGCGCGACTTCCCGGCCGACGAGGTGGCCGCCGACGGCATCTACTGGCTGGGCGAGCGGCTGAGTGCCGGCGACACCCCGGAAGCGTTCGGCGCCAACAACAGCGGCACCGGCGTCGGCGGCTCAACCTTGCACTGGGGCGCCTTCACCCCGCGCGCCGATGCGCGCGACCTGCGGCTCGGAACCGAGTTTGGCAGGGCGGTCGACTGGCCGCTCCGGTACGAGGAGCTGGTGCCGTACTACGAGGCAGTCGAGACCGCGATCGGCGTGTCCGGACCGGCTGCATATCCGTGGGATACCGGCCGCCGCTACAAGCTGCCCCCGGTGCGGCTGAACGCGCCGGCGCAAATCATGCAGCGAGCCTGCGAGGCGCTCGGCGTACGCAGTTGCGCGGCACCGGCCGCGGTGCTGCCGCAGGATGTCGTGTATCCGAAGGCGGGGCAGCCGGAGGCGGGATTGCGCCGGGCCTGCATCAATTGCGGCCACTGCCACCAGGGCTGCCGCATCGGCGCCAAGGCGAGCATGGATGTGACCTATCTGCCGCGGGCGGTGGCAAGCGGTGCCGAGATCCGCCCCGGCTGCATGGTGCATGATCTCGAGCGCGACGGCACCGGCCGGATCACTGCGGTGGTGTATCGCGAGGCCGGGTGCGTGCGTCGGCAGCGGTGCCGCGCCGTGCTCCTGTGCGCGGGGGCGGTCGAGACGCCGCGCCTGCTGCTCAATCTCGGGCTGTGCAATTCGAGCGGGCAGGTCGGGCGCAACTACATGGCGCATGTGGCGACCCAGGTCTGGGGCACCTTCGAGCAGGAGATGCGGCCGAACAAGGGCTATCCGTCCTCGCTGATCACCGAGGACATGATGCGCGCGCCCGATTGCGGGTATGAAGGCGGCTACCTGGTGCAGACCCTAGGCGTGCTGCCAGTGACCTGGGCCAACATCCTTGCCCGCGGCGGCGGGCTGTGGGGACAGCGACTGGTCGACATGCTGGACCGCTACAACCATGTCGCCGGCATCGGCATCAACGGCGAATGCCTGGCCCAGGATCGCAACTTCCTTGAGCTGGCCGACGAGCACGACGAAGCCGGCCTGTGCAAGGCGCGTATCCATTTCAGCTATGGCGAGGGCGAAATCGCGATGGATCGTCATGCGGTCGCCTGCATGACCAGGCTATGGGAGGCGGCCGGAGCCAGCGATATCATCGCCGTCGCCCGCTCGGCGCACACGATCGGCACCTGCAGGATGGGGACCGACGCAGACCAGGCGGTGGTCGATCCATTCGGACGCAGCTTCGACATCGACAATTTATGGATCTGCGACAACTCGGTGTTCCCGACCTCGCTCGCCGCCAACCCGGCGCTGACCATCATGGCATTGAGCCTGCGCACGGCGGACGCGTTCCTGCGCGTCGCAAGGTGACAACAAGAAGGAAACACCGATGATCCACGAATTGCGTCTCTACACGGCGGTCACCGGCCGCCTGCCGGACGTACTGGCCCGGTTCCGCGACCACACGCTGCGGATCTGGGACCGGCACGGCATCCGGCAGGCCGGGTTCTGGACCACGCTGGTCGGCGGCGACAGCAACGAGCTCACCTATCTGCTGGCCTGGGAGAGCATGGCCGAGCGCGAGACCCGCTGGGCCGCGTTCCAGGCCGATCCGGAATGGATCAAGGTCAGGAGCGAGACGGAAGCCGACGGCATGATCGTGGCGCGGGTAGCGAATTCGTTCCTGACGCCGACCGCATTCTCATCGGTACGCTGATCACCGCGTCTCGCCGACCTCTATCGTGACGGCATAGAGAATGCACATCCAGCCTTTGAAATCCTTGAATTCAAGAATCGGGGTCTGGGGCCCCCACTGCTCCAGGACGGGGCCCCAGCGGGACCGGGGCAGCGCCCCGACCTCGCTTCTTCAGCGCCCTGCTAGTGTCCTGAACCCGAAGTTCGCTCATTAACTGTATAAGTGGTTCGGGTGCAGAACCTCTCGATGGTTGCGAGGATGTCGTCGGCGGACTTCGTCCAACGGAACGGCTTCGGGTCGGCGTTGTGCTGGTTGATGAAAGTCTCGATCGTCTGGTGGAGGCTGGCGACGCTACGGTGAACGCCGCGTCTGATCTGCTTCTCGGTCAGCAAACCGAAGAACCGCTCGACCTGGTTCATCCACGACGCGCTGGTCGGCGTGAGGTGGATGTGCCACCGGGGGCGCTTGGCGAGCCAGTTGCGGATCAAGGGCGTCTTATGGGTAGCGTAGTTGTCCATCACCAGGTGGACATCGAGCTGGGCCGGAACATTGGCCTCGATCTCGTCGAGAAACTTGCGAAACTCGCCAGCACGATGCCGGGGATAGCAACGGCCGATGACATGTCCGGTGGCGATGTCGAGGGCAGCAAACAGCGATGTCGTGCCGTGCCGTTTGTAATCATGGGTCTGCCGCTCGACCTGCCCCGGCCTCAACGGCAACATCGGCTGGCTTCGATCGAGCGCCTGGATTTGCGACTTCTCATCGACGCAGAGCACAACCGCATGCCGGGGCGGCGAGACGTAGAGGCCGACGACGTCCCGGGTCTTGGCGACGAAATCCGGATCGGTCGACAGCTTGAACGTCTCGACGCGGTGCGGCTGCAGGCTGAACGCCCGCCAGATCCGTTGCACGCTCGTGCTCGACAAGCCCGAGGCGCGGGCCATGCTGCGCGAACTCCAGTGGGTCGCGCCGAGCGGCAGGCTCTCAAGGGTCCGGACAATCACATCCTCGATCCGGGCATCGTCAAGGGTGCGCGGCGCTCCGGAGCGTGGCTCGTCCAGCAGCCCGTCCATGCGATGCGCTGCAAAGCGTCGCCGCCATTTGCTGACGGTGACCTGATCCACGCCGAGGGACGCTGCGATGTCCTTGCCGTAGCCACCATCGGCGCAAGCAAGAATGATCCTTGCACGCATCGCCCGGCCTTGAGCGGTCGACCGCAGCTGGCTTAACGTCAGCAGCTCCGCACGCTCCGCATCGCTCAACACTATGGCGGCAGGCGGTCGACCTCTCATGTTCCGCTCCTCACCAACCAAAGGAGTATCCCATACACAAAGGTCGAGTACAAGAGTTCTCAAGCGAACTTCGGGTTCAGGACACTAGGTCATGTGGACGGATTTGGACAAGATGAGGCCGCAGGCGAAGGCCACGATTGACTCGTAGTTCTGCCGGGTTTTCTCGCATCGCAATGTTACTCGCTTGAAGCGCTTGAGCTTGCCGACTGCCTGCTCGATACGGGCGCGAGTTTTGTAGAGCAGCCTCGGGAAGTGCCTGGGGCTGTGGACGGTGATCTTGCGGACCGGAATCAGTGGGACGATGCCAAGCTTTCGTGCTGCGCTTCGGTTGCTCTTGGCGTCGTAGCCTTTGTCAGTCAGCACGGCACGCGGCTTGATGTCGGGACCGATGCCGAGCAACAGGGGGAACTGCGGGCTGTCGTTGGCCTCGCCGCCGGTCAGATGGAAGGCGAGTGGCTGCCCATCGAAGTCGGTCTTGAGGTGGATTTTGGTCGAGAAGCCGCCGCGCGACCGGCCAAGCGCCTGATTTTGCTGCCCCCTTTTGCACCTGCGGCCGAGACATGAGCGCGAACCGTAGTGCTGTCGAACATCTGCACGAGGTGCGCTCTGGGGCTGAGTTCGGCCAGCGACTGAAAGAATGCCTCGAAGACACCGCTGTTGCTCAGCCGCGAGAACCGCTTCCAGACCGTGTTCCAGAGCCCGTATTCGGCTGGCAGCGCCCGCCACGAGACGTTCTGCAGCGTGAAGAAATGCAGCGCCTCGAGAAAGCGTCTGTCATCACGAGCCTTCTCGCCCCGCCTCGGAAGACAGCCCCGGAAGACCTCCAGAACGATCTCCCAATCCTCCTCGCTCATCCGCGTCAGCATCAAACAGGTCCACTTCTGCCGACCCGCTATGAATCACTGATCGACCGTCTTGTGAATCCCTGGCCGATTCCGTCCACATGACCTAGAGCATGATCCGATCGATCATGCTCCGTTTGTCGTTTGACAGAGCAGCTTTATCGGTCACTTGGGATCGCGAAGCGATTCCAAGTGATCGGATGCTGCTCTAGCGCCACATGCCGCGCATGGCGGCGCCAACATCGACACGGTGCTGGCGGAGCGCCGTCGGGGCCGGTTCTGCCGTGGCCATCGGCCAGGTCACCGCCTCGAACAGCGGCAGCAGGGCCGCGGGGATGAAGCGCGTGCGCGCGGCGTACACATGGCGGTCGCCCTGCCAGTTCTGGCCGTGCGTGAAGAATCGGTGCGGCGTGACCAGGTGCAGGCTCTGCCTGGCCCGGGTCATCGCGACATAGAGCAGCCGCCGCTCCTCCTCGAGATCCGCGGTGGTGCCGGTGCCGAGGTCAGACGGCATGCAGCCATCGACCACGTTCAGCACATACACGGCGTTCCATTCCTGACCCTTGGCGGAGTGGATCGTGGACAGGATCAGGTAGTCTTCGTCGTGCAGCGGCACCCCAGCCTGGTCGCTGGTGGCATCCGGCGGGTCGAGCGTCAGCTCGGTCAGGAACTGGCGGCGCGACGCATAGCCGGACGCGATCTGTTCCAGCTGCAGCAGGTCGGCATGGCGCATGACGGCATCCTCGTGCAGGCGCTCGAGATGCGGCGCATACCACAGGCGCGCGCAGGCGAAATCGGCGGGCCATCCGGCGGCGCCCGAGCGTAGCCGCTGCAGGGCCTGCACGAGGTCGAGCCATGCGGCCCCCGAGCGGGGTGGCTGCGGCAAATCGGCAAGAGCGCCGATCGGGTCGGGCGACGCGGTCATCTGGTCGAGCACGCGCCTTGCCGCGGCCGGCCCGATCGCGGGCAGCAGTTGCAGGACACGGAAACCCGCGACCCGGTCTCGCGGGTTCTCCGCAAAGCGCAACACCGCCAGCAGGTCCTTGACGTGAACAGTGTCGAGGAATTTCAGGCCGCCGAACTTCACGAACGGAATGTTCCGGCGCGTCAGCTCGATCTCCAGCGGGCCACTATGGTGCGAGGTGCGGAACAGCACCGCCTGCTGCCTGAGAGCGATGCCGGCCTCGCGCTGCTCCAGCACGCATTCGGCGATGTAGCCGGCCTGGTCGGCTTCGTCGCGCACGCTGACCAGGGCGGGACGAACGGCCGCCGCGCGGTCGGTCCAGAGCGTCTTGGCGTAGCGCTCGGCCGCCAGCGCGATCACGCCGTTGGCGGCGGCGAGGATCGGCCGGGTCGAGCGGTAGTTGCGATCCAGCGTGACGATCGCGGCCGGCGGGCTGAACTGGTGCGGGAAGTCCAGGATGTTGCGCACGGTGGCGGCACGAAAGGCATAGATCGACTGCGCGTCGTCGCCGACCACGGCGAGACCGGTGCCGCGCGGCTTCAGCGCCAGCAGGATGCTGGATTGCAGGCGGTTGGTGTCCTGGTATTCGTCGACCAGCACATGATCGAAGCGATCGCCGATTTCGACGGCGAGCCACGGATCGGCCATGGTCTGCGCCCAGTACAGCAGCAGGTCGTCGTAATCGAGCACGCCCTGCGCCTGCTTGGCCTGCACGTAGGCGCCGAACAGGGCGCGCAACTGGTCGTGCCAGGCGCCGCACCAGGGGAAGTGCGCCTGCAGCACGTCCTCGAGCGGCATCTCCGCATTCACCGCGCGCGAATAGATGGCAAGGCAGGTGCCCTTGGTGGGAAACCGGCTCGTGGTCTTCGAGTAGCCCAGTTCGTGCCGGACCAGGTTCATCAGGTCGGCGGAGTCTTCGCGGTCGTGGATGGTGAAGTCCGGCGCCAGCCCGATCTGCTCGGCATGCTCGCGCAGCAGCCGCGCGCCGATGGCATGGAAGGTCCCGGCCCAGGCCAGCGCGTCGGTCATGATCCCGGCGGTGTTGCCCGGCTGCTGCATGCCGATCCGCGTTACCCGGCGCGTCATCTCGGTGGCGGCGCGACGCGAGAAGGTCATCAGCAGGATGCGCCGCGGATCGACGCCATGCGCGATCAGGTGCGCGACCCGGTGCGCCAGCGTGTTGGTCTTGCCCGACCCGGCGCCGGCGATGATCAGCAGCGGTCCGCAAGTCTCGTCGGCCAGGCCATGCTCGACCGCCTGCCGCTGCTCGGCGTTCAGTTTATCGAGATGGCTGGTCGAAATCATCGGGCGCAGTTGACCACCATTCGGTTTTTATTCGCAAACATCTACCGGAAGTCCCGAGTCGGGACCTTAATGCCCGACCCGAGTCGCAGGTCCGGCACATAGATATCCCGCGGCGGCCTTCCCACCGGAGGCTGGTCGTCGCGGGCGTCGCGCGCGCCGGACGGATGCGTCGCGACATCGCCGCGGCCGTGCCGGATCGGGAAGCTGCCGTCCTGCCGCCCGACACTGCGCAGCAGGCCGGTCAGGTCCTCCAGCCGGTCGGTCACCACATGGATCACCTCGCCCTCGCGCTGCACCTTGCCGTGGCAGGCGATCATGGCCGCCGACAACACCAGGCGACGCTGCCGCTCGAAACGGTCCGGCCACAGGATCAGGTTGGCAACCCCGGTCTCGTCCTCGATGGTGATGAACATCACCCCCTTGGCCGAGCCCGGCTTCTGCCGCACCAGCACGATCCCGGGCACCACCACCCGCCTGCCGTCGCGGATCTGCCGCAGGTCGCCGCACGCGATCATGCCGCCCGCCTGTAGCGTGGTCCGCAGGAACGAGACCGGGTGCCGGCGCAGGCTCAGCCCGACGCTGCGATAGTCCTCCACCACCTGGCACCCGTCGGTCATCGGCACCAGGGGAACCACCGGCTCGACCAGTTCCGGCTGCGGACGGCGCCCGGCATCGGCGGCGGCGAACAGCGGCAGCACGCTGTCGGCGAGGCCCTTGACCTGCCAGAGCGCCTGCCGCCGGTCGAGCCCGAGCGAGCCGAACGCATCCGCCTCGGCGAGCCGCTGCAGCGCCGCCGCCGGAAGCCTGCTACGCCGCCAGATCTCCTCGACGCTGCGATACGACGCCTCGCCCCGGGCTGACACCAGTTGGGCTGCATGCTGGTTGGCCAGCCCCTTGGTCATGCGCAGGCCCAGTCTCATCGCCATGAAGCTTCCCTTCGCCGGCTCAAGCGTGCAATCCCAGCGCGACGCATTCACGCAGACCGGCCGTATCTCGACGCCATGCTCGCTTGCATCGCGCACCACCTGCGCCGGCGCATAGAAGCCCATCGGCTGGCTGTTCAGCAGCGCCGCACAGAACGCATCCGGATGGTGGCATTTCATCCAGGACGAGGCGTAGGCGATCAGCGCGAACGAAGCGGCGTGGCTCTCCGGAAACCCGTACGAGCCGAACCCCTCGAGCTGACTGAAGGTGCGTTCGGCGAACGGCTGCTCATACCCCCGCGCAACCATGCCGCCGATCAGCTTGTCGCGGAAATGGCTGACCCCGCCGGTGAACTTGAAGGTCGCCATCGAGCGGCGCAGCTGGTCCGCCTCTCCCGGCGTGAAGCCGGCGCAGTGGATCGCCACCTGCATCGCCTGCCCCTGGAACAGCGGCACGCCGAGCGTCTTGCCCAGAACCCGGCGCAGCTCCTCCTTGGGATATGTGACGGCTTCCTTTTTCTCACGGCGCCGCAGGTACGGATGCACCATGTCGCCCTGGATCGGGCCGGGCCGCACGATCGCCACCTGCACCACGAGATCGTAGAAGGTGGTCGGCTTCAGCCGCGGCAGCATCGACATCTGCGCCCGGCTCTCGATCTGGAAGGTGCCGAGCGTGTCGGCGCGCCGGATCATCGCGTAGGTGGCCGGATCCTCGGCGGGAATGGTGGCGACATCCAGGCTGATCCCGCGATGCTGCTCGACCAGCTCGAACGAGCGGCGCATGCAGCCGAGCATGCCGAGGCCGAGCACGTCGACCTTCATGAAGCGCAACGCGTCGATATCGTCCTTGTCCCACTCGATCACCTGCCGGTCGGTCATCGCCGCCGGCTCGATCGGCACCAGGTCGTCAAGACGATCCTGGGTCAGCACGAAGCCACCCGGATGGGTGCCGAGCTGGCGCGGAAACCCGATCAGCGCACGGGCGATCTGCAGCGTGAGTTGCAGCCTGCGGTCTGCAAGGTTGAGGTTGAGCTGCTCGGCATGCTCGTCGGACACGCTGTCGCCGGACCAGGCCGACACCTGGCCGGCGAGCGCTGCGGTCACGTCCTCGGGCAGCCCCATCACCTTGCCGACGTCGCGTATGGCGCCACGCGCGCGGAACCGCATGACGGTGGCACACAAGGCCGCGCGGTCTCGCCCGTAGCGGGCATAGATCCACTGGATCACCTCCTCGCGCCGCTCTGACTCGAAATCGACGTCGATGTCCGGCGGTTCGCGCCGTTCCGCCGACACGAAACGCTCGAACAGCAGGCCGCTGCGCACCGGATCGATCGAGGTGATGCCGAGCACGTAGCAGACCGCGGAGTTGGCGGCGGACCCGCGGCCCTGGCACAGGATGCCCTGCGAGCGGGCGTAGCGGACGATGCTGTGCACGGTCAGGAAATACGGCGCGTACTCGAGTTCCGCGATCAGCCGCAGCTCGTGCCGGAGCTGCTTGTCGACACCCGCCGGCAGCCCGTCCGGATAGCGGAGCGGCAGGCTGGCCGCGACCTGCCGCGCCAGCGCCTGCTGCGGGGTCTCGCCCGGCAGCTCGGCCTCGTCGGGATACTGGTAGCGCAGCGCCGAAAGCGAAAACCGGCAGCGTTCGGCAATCTTGCATGTCTGCGCGAGAGCGTCCGGATAGGAAGCGAACAGCCGCGCCATCTCGGCCGGCGCCTTCAGATGCCGGTCGGTGAACCGCTCGCGCCGGAACCCGGCCGCATCGATGGTGCAGCCCTCGCGTATGCAGGTCACCACGTCCTGCAGGATCCGCCGCTCCGGCGTGTGGTGCAGCACGTCGCCGGTCACCACCGTAGGCACACCGGCCGCCTCGGCGAGGTCGGCGAGCTGCCGCAGCCGGACCGCATCGCCCGGGCGCCGGCGCAGGCCGAGCGAGAGATGGCAGCGCCCGTCGAAATCGCGGCGCATGCGGCGCAGCTCGTCCGCCAGCCGCGCGTCGGGCGCATCCGGCAGCAGCACCAGCAGCAGCCCCTCGCCATGCGCCGCCAGATCCTTCCAGCCAAGGTCGCAACCCCCCTTGCCGGTGCGGCCCTTGCCCAGGGTCAGCAGCCGGCACAGCCGGCCGTAGCTGGCGCGATCCATCGGGTAGGCCAGCACCGGCAGCCCGTCGGAAAGGTCGAGCCGGCAGCCGACGATGAGCCTGATGCCGACCTCCTCGGCACGGGCATGCGCACGCGCGATGCCGGCAAGCGTGTTGTGGTCGGTGATCGCGATCGCCTGCAGGCCAAGGTCCCTGGCCTGCACGAACAACTCCTCGACATGGCTGGCGCCGCGCAGGAACGAGTAGTTCGACGTCACCTGCAGTTCGACATAGTCCGCCATCGGCGATCAGTCCGCGTCCGGATGCCGATGCCGCGTGTGCCGCACCAGCCGCTCGGCGGTGAAAGCCAAGGCCAGGGCTCTGCCCTGGACCCGCTGGGGCCTGAGGCCCCAGACCCGCTTTACTAAGTTAAAGGATTTCAAAGGTTCCGCCTTTGCTGGGCTTGAGCCGCGAAGCGGATCGAGGGGGCAAAGCCCCTGCCTTATTAAAAAAGACCATGCAGGAACCAGGCAAGTTGACCGGTGGCGGGATCGACGCCGTCGCCCTGGCGGAACAGCCAGAAGCGCCGTCCGTGTTGGGTCTCGACGATCCAGTAGTCGCGCACCGCGGCGACCTCGCAGGCATGCCGCCACCATTCGCCGTGGATGCGCTCGGGGCCGTCCGCGCGCACGATGCGGTGGCGCACCCGCCGCCAGGTGAAGGCGCGCGGCGGGTGGTCCGGCAGCATCGCCATCGCCTCGACCGGCTCGGGCGGATCGAGCAGGCGCACCGGGCGCAGCCACACGGAAACCGTTGGAGCAGACGTTTTTTCCATCAAAGCCTGGGCCGGCACCGGCTGCTGCGAGCGTTCCGGCACATCGCTCTCGACCGGCTGCAGGCGATAGACCTTGCCGGAGCCGAGCCGGTTCACCAGCCGGTCGATCAGCTCAGATAGATCGGCTGCTTGCGTCGCATCCGGCGCCAGATCGCCGGCTCGCTGCACATAGGCGAGCGGCTCGACCGAAGGGAGCACGAGGCGCATCGCCTCCACCCCCAGTCCCGGATCGACCGTGTCGATGCGCTCGTCCAGCAGCCGGGCCAGGTGGCGCACGTCGCGCACCGGACGGGCGGTGCCGATGCGCACCACCTGCATCGTCGCATCGATGCGCTCGAACACCAGGTCGAGCCGGCGCGCGCCCTCGCCGCGCTGCTCCAGTTGCGCACACGCCGCGCCGACCAGGGTCAGGATGACGCTGGCGAAGGCCTCGGCGGTGGCGATCGGCTCCACGAAGCTCCGACGCACCATGATCGTCTCCGGCGGCAACACCGGCCGGATCGGTTCGCGCACCCGCCCCAGCGCCTGGTCGAGCCGGGTCAGCGCGGCGTCTCCAAAGCGGCGGGCCAGCGGCCCGCGCGCGGTGTCGGCCAGTTGCCCGATCCGCTCCAGCCCGAGCCGTCGCAGGCCGTCCACCATCCGGGCCTCGAGACGCAGCGCCTCCACCGGCAACGACGCCAGCGCCTGCGCCTGGCGACCGGGTTCGACCACCGTGATCGCCTCGGTGCCGAACCGCGCCATCGCATGCGCGGCGCCCGGCGTGTCGGCGATCGCCACCCGGCCGGAGAGCCGGTGCCGCGCCAGTTGTCCAGCCAGCAAGTCCAGCATCGGCCGCTCGCCACCATGCAGGTGGGTGCAGCCGGTGGCATCGATCCAGATGCCGTCCGGCGGATCGGGCGCGGTCAGCGGCGACAGCCGCAGGCACCAGGCCGCCAGACGCGCCAGCGCCTCGGCATCCTCGGCCGGCGTCGCATCCATGACCAGCAGGTCCGGCACCATCGCCTGCGCATGCGCGAGCGGCATGCCGGCGCACAGGCCGAGCGCGCGCGCAGGCTGGTCGGCGGCGGCGATCACCATGCGGCGCCCGTCATGGCCCTTGGTGACCATTGGACCATCAGCCGGCGCGCTGCCACGCAATTTCCGCAGCCGGTCGGTCGGCCAGAACGGGAGCCAGAGCGAGACGACCCTGCGCATCGCAGCCCTCCACGGTCCAGGTTGCAGCCTCAGCACCTCGGCAGCGGAGCAGTTCGAGCCGCCAGATCGGCCGGCCGACGCCGTCGACCTCCGGCGCATGCCTAAGCGGCGACGGCGACGGCAGGCCGGTGATGCGCCAGCGGCTCCAGGCGCCGGACGGGGCGACCAGCGCCGGATCGTCGAAGCGCCGGCTGCGCCGCAGCACGATGCCCAGCACGTCCGAGGCTTCCGCGGCCAGTTGCAGCCGGCGCGAGGCAACAAGGTCCAGCCTGCCCTCCAGCTCGCAGACCACGCCGGCGAGGTCGGGATGGCGCAGCCCCTCCTCCATCGCCGCCAGCGCGCCTCGCCGCGCCTGCACCAGCACCAGCCGGCCCGGATCGAAGCCGACCTGCGCCAAGGCGGCCGGAAACAGGTCGTGCCGGCCCAGGATCCACAGCACCGGCCCCGGATGCCGCCCCAGCAGCCCGGCCGCGAACAAGGCAGCGGCCGCGCCATGCTCCACCTCCGGACCGCCGCCAGCGACCTCGTGCACCGCGCCGAGGGCGAGGCCGCCGCCGGGCAGGTGCCGGTCGATCGCCTCCACCCCGAACGGCAGCGCGGTGCGAGCCGAGACGCGGCCGCTGCCGTGCTCGATAGCGGCGATCCGCGAGCGGAGAGCTGTAATCCTACCGTTCTGCCCATTCCGCATTGCGCGCCCTCCCCCTCCGGATCGCTTCAGAGACAGGAACGTATAGTGAACATAGAGGCAGCGGGAAGCGCGATTTCAGACGGCCGGTGGCACTTTTTCGGGAAGCCGAGCGAGGTCAGGGGGATAGCCTGCGGTCCGCAGGCAGGGTCTCAGGAACGGACGCACAAGGGAGTTGCGGTTTCGTATCGAAAGGCCGCCCGGCGTGCTATTGTCAAAACGATACCGGATCGATCGGTGGTTGATTTCGTGGACTGCTGATGATGCGCCTGCCCCGCCTGGCCAGGATCAGTCTGGCCTGGATCACCCTGGTCGTACCCAACCAGGCCTTTGCCGACACCGCCTGCAGCGATGCGGCGCGGGACGCCGAGCGCAGCGCCGGGCTGCCGTCAGGCCTGCTTTCGGCCATCGGCTATGTCGAGAGCGGCGGCCGGCCCTGGAGCGTCAATTCCGGCCAGCAGGGCGTGCAGTTCACCACCCGCGACGCGGCGAGCAGCTACGTGCAGGGCCTGCTCGACCAGGGACGCCGGATCATTGATGTCGGCTGCTTCCAGGTCGACCTCTATTACCACCCGGAGGCATTCGCGCGCTGGCAGGACGGGCTCGACCCGATGGTCAACGCGACCGCCGCCTCGCGCATCCTGCAGGACCTGCACGCCCGCACCGGCGACTGGAACCAGGCGGTGGCACTGTACCACTCCGCCGATCCGATGCGCGGCATGCCCTACATGCAGGCGGTGCTGCGCTCCTGGTCCGGCGGCGCGGGTACCGACGCGCCACCGCTGCCGGCCTGGTCCGACCCGTTCACCATCCTGGTCTCGGCGCAGGCCTCGGCCATCACGGTGTGGACGCCGGAGGGCGCGCAGAACGGTGCGCGGGGCCGCAACCGTGGCACCCCGCGCGGCCTGCCCAGGATCATCACGCCGTAGCGACCAACACGTTCGCTCCGCCGTTCACTACAGCACCCTCGTTGCGAACCGCCTGGATTCGGCGAAGAATCACGCACAGCACGGCGAACACCAAGACGCTGCTGAACCGGAAAATCGTCGGGGAGATGGCGCACCAGGGGAGCAGGAAGCCCAGCACCAGGATCGCGACCTCCGGCAAACTGAAGCTGCCGTGCCGCCGCCAGCGCTCGCTGGCGGTGACGATCACCGCGAGATTGAACACCGCGAGGTCGTAGCCGAACGCAAACGGCGTCGCGAGGAAGGTGCCGGCCCCGACGAGTGCCGCCCCAAGCATGCAGACGCCGCCGCGAAAGCAGCGCCACACCAAGATTGCGATTGCCAGCGAACAGACCGCCTGCACCGCATGCGCCTGCAGCGGGTTCGCACCGAACGACAGCAGGTTGGACGTGACGGTTGCCATCAGGAAGCGAAACTCCACCGTCTTTGAGGCGATGGTGGCGCCGATCGAAGGAAGATGCTGCCACCAGCTCACCCAGACCGAGACGCCGAACACGGCGGCACTGGCGAGAAGGAACAAGACGGCGGTAACGCATGCGCTGGCTATTGTGCGCCATTGACGCGAAGCGAGCAAAGCTACCGGCACCAGGACACCGAGTTGCGGTTTGTAGATCATCAGGCCGAACAGGACTCCGGCAAATACCGGCCTTCTAGGCAGCAGACCGAAGCCGCCAAACATCAGGGCCGCCGCGATCATGCTGCTCTGTCCGCAAATCCAAACCAGCAAGGTGGACGGTCCGACGAGCACTGCGAACACAGCGGCCGGATTGCGTGCGACAAATCCGGTGACGGTGGCGCAAGCGACTGTCCCGGTCAGCATCCAGAGCGCATAGCCGAGGGCATACGGCAACTGTGCCAAAGGCCAGACCACGAGCAGCATCTGCGGCTGGTAAAAGTATGGAAAGAATCCGTTCGGCAAGTGCTGGAAGCTGCGAAGCAAGTCATAATCATAGATCAGGCCTGGCGAATGCAGCTTGACGAACGTCGCAAACGACCAGAACGCGAAGTAGTCGTTCTTGACGCCCATCGCCAGAATGTGGCCGCCGACATAAGGCGTCGCGAAGGCAAAGAAGATCAGGAGCATTCTGTAGAGCGTGCGCGCCGGCTGATCGTGGGTTTGCCAGTGGGTCGAGGATTGGGTCATCGCGGTTTCCGTATTGATCGAGCTCTAGGAGGCAATTCGAGACAGCGCTTGCACACGACAAACGATCAGACACAAGAGGGCAGCGACAACCGCACTGCTGAAGCGAAACAAAACCGGTGACATGAAGCACCACGGCATCAAGAAGGCGACGACAAGAACCGCCACCTCCAGAAACGTAAAGACATGGTCCTCCTGCCAGCGCTCTTTGAGCAGCACGAGGACCGCACCGGTGACGAGGACTAGATCATAGTCGAAGGCGAACGGTGTCGTCAGGAAAGTCCCAACCGCGACCGCTGCTGCCGTGAGCATAGGACTGCCACGCCTGGCACAAAACGTAACGGCGACGATGGCAAGCAGTGACGCCACGGACTGTATCAAAGCCGCTCGGTGCAGATCGACCCCAAACACCAGCAGGTTCGATGTCACCGTTGCCATCCAGAAGCGGGATTCCACACCCTTGGCCACGATCGTAGCCCCGATCATCGGCAGATGAGTCCACCAGCTCGCCCAGACAGAGAACCCGAACAAAACGATGCTGGCGAGGATAAACAGCATGGCGGTGACCCCCCCAACGACAATAGTGCGCCACCGGCCACCGGCCAGCAGCGCCACCGGCACCAGGACAAAGAGCTGCGGCTTGTAGATAAGCATGCCGAAAAATACACCGGCCAGTACCGGGCGGCGCTCCAGGAGGCTGAAACCGCCGAACAGCAAGGCTGTAGCAATCAGGCCGCTCTGCCCATTGATGGCAACAACGAGCGTTGATGGCGCAACAAGGAGCGCCATCATGGCTGCGGCACTGCCTTCCATGACGCAGAAGACGAACAGACAGCCGCTCAGCCCAACTGCCATCCAAATCACATACCCGATCGAGTAGGGCAAGTACGCCAGCGGCGAGACCAGGAGCAGCATCAACGGCTGGTAGAAATACGGGAAAGTGCTCCAGGGCGGCAGGCCCTGGAAGCTGTGCAGCAACCGATAGTCATATATCGAGCCGGCCGGATAATGGCGGGCAAAGGCACTGAAAGAGTGGAAAGCGAAAAAGTCATTGACCCGGTGTGGCGGCTTGACCTTCCAAAGCATTGCCGGCGTAACAAAGCTGAACAGCAAAAGCACGGAAATGCAGATCGAGCGGACGTGCGGACCGCGGGCAGGCCAATGGGAGAACGGGCTTCGCATCTGCTTCCAAACCAGCACCGATTGGCTGCTTGCTGAGGTGACCGTGCAAGTATGTTTCCGGGACCGGATACGACCGGATCTGAACATGGTCAGCGCCCGCTAAAGGAGGAGAAGGCGACCTGCCATGTTGCCCGTTAGAGCTAAGTCACGAGTTTTTCAAGCAAGATTTATTCGCTATTTCTGAGCGCTCAAAATCCTCGGTTTGAATATATTTTGGGACGTCCGCCTCGTTCTAAATATCTAGGCCCCGCAGGCTCTACAAAGTTCCGGTACCAAGACGTTTTTCCCTTGAGGTTAACGAACAATTTATAGTTATGTCGGCTGGCGGTTCGGCGCGTTCTGTTTCCGGCTTTCGGCGAACCGTCCAAATGAGGAAGAGATGACCATGATCCAGTATTTGAAGACGTGGCTGCAACTGAAGCCGGACGAGCGTGCCGTCACCGCTCTCGAGTATGCGCTTATCGCCGGCCTCATTGCCGTCGTCATCATCGGTGCAGTCACAACGCTCGGGACCAACATGAGCGCCGTGTTCACCAAGGTCGCCAGCAGTATCACTACTGCCTGACGCGTAAAACGAAAGCCGGGACCGCCGATGGAACTGTCTTGGTTTCATCGGTGTCGGCTCTGAGGACATCGATACGACTACCTGGCCATGCACGCGATGATTGCCGACGCTGCCGTTTTCATTGCGGTCTTGCTGCTGCTCGTCGCAGCGGCTGGTGACGTCGCGACCCGAATGGTTTCGAACAAGCTGTCCATTCTGATCGCTCTCGATGGCATCCTGCTGCAGTCGACAGCCGGGGCGGGTCTTGCTCCCTATGGCGCAGCGCTGGCTGTCTTCGTTGCCGGCGCCATCTGCTGGCGCGTTGGCCTGATGGGCGGCGGTGACGTCAAATTGCTGGCGGCCGCTGCCTTGCTGGTGCCGGCACCCCTGGTGCCCGGACTGATACTCTCAGTCGCCCTCGCAGGCGGCATTCTTGGATTGCTCTATGTCGGACTGCGGCTCCTGGTCGGGAAGCCGTCGGTCCGTCGGTCGCGTGTCCTGCTCTGGCGCCTGCTGCGGATCGAGCAGTACCGCATCTCGCGGGGTTTCTCGCTGCCGTACGCGTCTGCCATCGCCGCCGGCGCCGCTTTTGTTCTGCTGGAGGGCTGATCGATGCTGCTGCGTGTTGCCCTGTTCGCCCTGATGGCAATCGGACTGGCGGGCTTCGGCGCCGTGACCTGGCGCGCCACCCATCTGCCGCCACCGCCGCCGCCGCCGGTCGTGGCAAGCGTGCAGCATGCCGCCCCGCCGCCGCCCGTCACCGCTGCCGTGCTGGTCGCGGGCGCCAGCCTGCAGGGCGGCAGCTTCCTGCGACCGGAAGACATCTCGACCGCGACGCTGGAAAAGGCGACCCTCGCCGCAAGCGTCGAGCTGGACACGAAAGCCAACCGGGCGGCGCTGAACGGCGCCCTCGTGCGACATTCGCTGGCGTCGGGCCAGACGATCACCTCGGCAGACGTCATTCTTCCCGGCGAGCACGGATTTGTCGCCGCCATCCTCGCACCGGGAATGCGCGCGATCATGGTCGGCTCCGCCGAGATCGACGGTGACACGTCACTGCTCTCTCCGGGCGACCGGGTCGATCTCATCCTGACCCAGATGCAGGACGGCGGCGCCGGCGGCAAGGTTGCCCTGGCCCGCGGCTTGTCCGCGGAAACCGTGCTGTCGAATATCCGGGTCCTGGCCGTGGACCAGCAGCTCGTGCAGCGCGCAACCGCGGACAAGGACAAGGACAAGAAAGTCGGTCTGGCGGCTCCCGGGCCGACCGCCGGTGGCCTGACGCTGGAGGTCTCGCCGCTGGACGCCGAGCATCTCGTGCTGGCGCTGAAGCTCGGCAAGATTGCGCTCGCGGTGCGGCCGGCGGAGACCATGGCCGGCACCGGCGGCATCACGCTGGCGCGCGCCGACATCGCAAGCGGGATGGCGCCACCGCCGCCGCCGATCCGCGCCGGGGACGTCATGCACACCCTGAACGCGCCGACGGATGGGCACGGAGCGATCACCGCGGTGCACGTCTTTGACAGCACCGGCGAAAAGGATTTCCAGTTCTGATGCGCCTCGGCCGCGAAACCATGCGCTGCAGCCTGGCTGCCGGCCTGTGCCTGCTGGCGCTGCGCCCGGCGGCGGCCGAGCCGTTCAACCTGGCCCCGGCCGGACACGACTCCGCATCCCGCTCGAACGTGCCGATGGCGTCGGACGAGGACGGCCAGCCGGCGCAGCGCGCCTTCTCGATCGAGGCCGGCACCGGCCGCGTGATGCCGATTGCCGGCATCGCCGCCAACGTCTTCGTGGCCGACCCCAAGATCGTGCAGGTGCGGCCGGCGAGTGCCTCGGCATTGTTCGTGTTCGGCCTGATGCCCGGACGCACCACGATCGCGGCACTCGACGCGTCGGGCCATCCGGTCGGCCAGTACGAGATCACCGTGCGGCCCGGCACCTACGGCGCGGCGAGCGCCGGCCAGGCGATCGCCCGGGCGTTGCCGGACTCCCACATCACCCTGACGACGACACCGGGCGGTATCACCATCAATGGTGACGTCGCCTCCGCCGCCGATGCGCAGGAAGCCCTGGATATCGTGCGCAGCTATATCCCTACCGGCCAGACCGTCACCAACCAGATCAACGTCGCCGGCTCGGTGACCGTCGGCCTGAAGGTGCGCATCACCGAGATGGATCGCCAGGTCACCCGCCAGCTCGGCGTCGACTGGCAGGCGATGGGCCAGCTCGGCAAGTATGCGATCGGCTTTGCCACCGCCAACGGCGTCGCCGCCACCGTTACCAGCGCCTTCGTCAACAAGGGGATCACGGTCGACACCGTGCTCGAGGCGCTGTCGCAGGACAACCTGGTGCGCGTGCTGGCCGAGCCGAACCTCACCGCGCGCAGCGGCGAGAGTGCGAGTTTCCTCGTCGGCGGCGAATATCCGGTTCCCGTGGCGCAGGGCGGCTCGTCGAGCAACGCGATCTCCATCACCTACCAGCAATACGGCGTGTCGCTGTCCTTCGTGCCGACGGTGCTCAGTTCCGGACGCATCAGCCTGCATGTCCGGCCCGAGGTCAGCGCGCTCGCCACCACGGCGGCGGACGGCGCCGTGACCCTCAGCCAGGGCTCCGGAAGCCTGCAGATCCCGGCGCTGACCATCCGTCGCGCCGAGACCACGATCGAGCTCGGCTCGGGCCAGAGCTTCGCCATCGCCGGGCTGCTGCAGGACAACACGACGCAGGCGAACAACGCGCTCCCCGGCCTGGGCGAGGTGCCGGTGCTCGGCGCGCTGTTCCGCTCCGACAGCTACACGCACAACCAGACCGAGCTGGTGATCATCGTGACGCCGTACATCGTGGGCTCGGTGAACGATCCCGACGCGCTGCAGAACACCGACAACCACTACAAGGCGCCAAACGATATCGAGCGGGTGCTGCTGCTGCGCCAGCATGGCGGCAGCTCGGACGTCACGGTTCCCGGCGATGCAGGATTTGTTGTGCAATGACCCGCTTGATCCTGGCTCTCCCGCTGCTGCTGGCTGCCTGCGGCGACCCGTACCAGCGTCCGGGAACCTGGCAGGCCACCGGTGTGAATGACGCCAACCTCAAGACCGAGGCGACCAACAAGACCGACGTCGTCATGGGCCACGGCGATCCCGGCTCGAATGGAACGCTGGATGCCGCCGCCGTCGACCGGCTGCAGCAGGACAAGGCCAAGAAGCTGACCGTCGATCCGACCTCCAGCCTCGCCGGAGGCGGCTCGTGAGCGGCGCCGGAACTCCCGGCCCGTCGGAACCGACGCGCCACGACCGCGCCTCGATGATCGCCTTCGTGACCGACGGCGAGACCGAGACGGCGCTGCGCGAGGGTCTCGCCGAGGTGGCGGGCATGACGCTCGACGTGCGACGCGGCGGCGTGAAGGGCGCCGTCGCCGCCCTGCGCAAGATCGCAACACCGCGCATGCTGATCATCGACGTGTCGGGCGAGCCGCATCCGCTGACCGCGCTCGCGGCGCTGGCGGACATCATCGAACCCGAAGTCCAGGTGCTGGTCACCGGCGACCCGCGCGATGTCGATTTCTACCGGCAGGTGACGCGCGGCCTGGGCAGCGCCGAGTATCTGCCGAAGCCGCTCACCCGCGACATGGTGTCGCGGCATTTCGCGCCGCTGATGGCCGGCCAGACCGCCAGCCACGAGATCATCCAGGGCGGCCGCATGGTCACCGTGACCGGCGTGCGCGGCGGCACCGGCGCCACCACCATCGCGGTGCATCTCGCCTGGCATTTTGCGGTCGACATGCGGCGTCATACCGCGCTGCTCGATCCCGACCTGCACATGGGCAACATGGCCATGCTGCTCAACAGCAAGGCGACCGGCGGCCTGCGCACGGCGCTGGAGAACCCCGACCGGCTCGACGAGCTGTTCGTCGAACGCGCAGCGCAGCCGATCGAGAACTCGCCGCAAGCCGAACGCCTGCATGTGCTCGCCGGCGCCTGCCGCATGACCGACGACCTGAACTACTCGCCGGGTGCCGCGACGCGCCTGACGCAGCTGCTGCAGCGGCGCTACGGCTTTGTCGTCGCCGACGTCCCGTTCCGGCCGTCGCCGCTGTACCGCGACCTGATGGCGCTGGCGCACCAGCGCGTCCTGGTGATGGAACCGAACCTGAGCTCGATCCGCGACACGCTGCGCCTGCTGTCGCTGCCGAACAGCCCAAGCCAGTCCCGCCGCGCGATCATCGTGCTGAACCGCCTGGGCCAGAACGGCGGCCTGAGCCGGCGCCAGGTCGAGGACGCCCTGAAGATGGCGCCCGACGTGGTGATCGCCGACCTGCCCAAGCAGATCTCGGCCGCCGCCACCCTGGGCGAGCCGGCGGCCGCGATGAAAGGCGGGTTCCGCGCCGGCATCCTGGAACTGGCCCGCCAGGCGGCGTTCGAGCGCCTGCTCGACGGTCCGAAGGCCCGCGCGCACGCCGAGAGCAAGCAGAGCGTGCTGCCGCGGCTGCGCCTGTTCGGGCGCGCGGCATGAGCCTCGCTGCACGCAGCTTCGGCCGGCGCGCGGCCGGCCTGCCGCGCGTCCATGACCCCGAGCCGGAGCCCGGCGTCCCGGCCCCGGCGGCCGCCGACCCAGCGAACCCGGCGGAGGATGTCGGGGCGGGCCTTGCACCGGAGCCGGCCCGCGCGCCGCCGCCCATTCCCACCGCACCCCCCGCCATCCCGGCCGGCATCCTCCCGGGCACTGCCGAGACCGTGCCGGCGAGCGTTGCCGACGCCGCTGCGCCGGAGCCGGCCGCCTCGCCGCCGCTGACCCAGGCGCCGCTGAAGCAGGCGCCGTCCGGCGGCTCGTCTGGCGGGTCTTCTGGCGGGTCTTCTGGCGCCCCCTCGCCGACCGCGGCGTTGCGCGAGCTGCGCACGCTGTGCCTAGGCCGGGTCGATCCGGCGGCTGTCGCCAAGATCCCGCAGCACCGGCTCGCCTCCGAGATGGAGCGCCTGGTCTCCGAGATCGCCACCTCGCACCGGCTGCAGCTCAACGGCCGCGAGCAGCGCAAGCTCGCCGAGGAGCTGATCGACGACATGCTCGGGCTGGGTCCGCTGCAGCCGCTGCTCGCCGACGACACCATCGCCGACATCATGGTGAACGGCCCCGACAAGGTGTTCATCGAGCGCAACGGCAAGGTCGTGCTGACCGACGTGCATTTCCGCGACGCCGCGCACGTCACCAACATCTGCCAGCGCATCGCATCGGGCGTCGGCCGGCGCGTCGACGAGAGCAGCCCGACGGTGGATGCGCGCCTCAAGGACGGCTCGCGCGTCAACATCGTGCTGCAGCCGCTAGCACTCGACGGCCCCTACATCTCGATCCGGAAATTCAGCAAGAAGGCGATCGATTTCCCGCGCCTGATCGGCTACGGCGCGCTGACCGCGCCGGTCGCGCGCGTGCTGGAGATCGCCGGGCGCGCGCGCCTCAACATCGTGATCTCCGGCGGCACCGGCTCCGGCAAGACCACGATGATGAACGCGATCTCGCGCATGATCGATGTCGGCGAGCGCGTGGTGACGATCGAGGACGCGGCCGAGCTGCAGCTCCAGCAGCCGCATGTCGTGCGTCTGGAAACCCGACCCGCCAGCCTGGAAGGACGCGGCGAGATCACCCAGCGCGACCTCGTGCGCAACGCGCTGCGCATGCGCCCCGACCGGGTGATCATCGGCGAGGTGCGGTCGGGCGAGGCGTTCGACATGCTGCAGGCGATGAACACCGGCCATGACGGCTCGATGTCGACCGTGCACGCCAACACCACGCGCGACGCGCTCACCCGCATCGAGAACATGGTGCAGATGGGCAATACCGGCCTGCCGTCGCGCGCCATACGCCAGCAGATCGCCAGCGCCGTCGACCTCATCGTGCAGGTCGAGCGCCAGCGCGACGGCGGCCGCCGGGTGACGCAGGTCACCGAGGTCTGCGGCATGGAGGGCGACGTCGTCATCCTCAACGACGTGTTCCAGCTCGAGTTGATCGGCGAGGACCAGAACGGCAAGCTGATCGGCCGCTACAAGACCAGCCTGAGCCGCCCGCACTGCCAGCAGCGCCTGGCCTATTTCGGGCTCGACCGGGCCTGGATCACGGCCCTGGGCGATTCCGCTGCGCAATGAACGCGTTCCTGCTGCCGCTGGCGTTCCTGCTGCTGTCGGTCGTCGGCATCGGCGCGTTCCTGCTCAACCAGCTGCGCGAGCGCCAGCGCAGGCTGCGGCGACGTTTCTCCAAGGCGCTCGACCCCTATGCCAGGCGCCGACGCGACGACCCGGGTGCCGCGTCGACCGCGCGGATTTCCACCCAGGCGCCGAAGCCGACGATGGCCGCCCGCTATGCGCGCACCTTCGGCTTCAATGCGACGCGGCTCGACCTCTATCCGGCGCGCCCGCCGATCATGATCGGGGTCGCCGCGATCGCGGGTTGCCTCGTCGGCTGGATGCTCCAGGTCATCCTGGGATGGATCGCGCTGCTGGGTGTCCCGGTGCTGTGCGTCGTGTTCAGCCGCATGCTGTTCGGCCGCTTCCACCAGCGCCGGGCGCTGACGCTGTTCAAGCAGTTCCCCGACGCGCTCGCGATGATCGTGCGCGCGGTGCGGGTCGGCATTCCGATCAGCGAGGCGGTGCGCGCGGTCGCGCGCGAGAACGAGGCGCCCACCGCCGGCGAGTTCGGCCGCCTCGCCGACCAGATGGCGATCGGGCTGCCGCTCGACGAGGCGTTGCGCAGCATGGCCGAGCGCAACGGTCTGCCGGAATATCGTTTCTTCGCCACCGCGCTGACCCTGCAGGGCCAGACCGGCGGCAACCTGAGCGAGACGCTGGACAACCTCGCCGACGTGATACGCAAGCGCGTGGCCGCTCGGGCCCGCGGCTACGCGCTGGCGGCGGAAGCGCGCACCAGCGCCAATGTGCTGAGCGCGCTGCCGGTGCTGCTGTTCATCGCCCTGCTGTTCATCAATCCCAGCTACGCCGACATGCTGATCGACAGCCATGCCGGGCACATGATCCTCGGGCTGACGCTGATCCTGCTCGGCGGCGGCATGTTCGTCATGCGCCTGATGATCCAGAAGAGCCTGTCATGAACCCGACCCTGCTGATCGGCATCGGCGGCATGACGCTGTTCCTGGTCCCGCTCTGCGCCATCCCGATCATGACGCTGCTGCGCCGGCGCAAGCGCCTGAAGCAGCGTCTGCTGGCGGTCCGGCAGACCGACGGCATCGTGGCGGACACCGGCGTCACGCGGGCCAAGGCGCCGCCGCTGGTCGCCAGCGTGGCCAGCCTCGGTTTCGCCGTCGTGCGCACCGGCCTGCTCTCGAAACGAACGCTCACCGAACTGGAGCAGACGCTGCAGGCGGGGGGCTTCCGCGGCGGCAGCGGGCTCGGCTTGTTCGTCGGCTCCAAGATGCTGCTGGTGGTGATCCTGCCGGTCATCGCCTTCGTGCTGCTGGGCCACGTCCATATGCGGCCGATCCTGCATATCGGGGCAGTCGGCGCCGCCGCGGTGATCGGCCTGCTGTCGCCGGACTATGTGATCCGCAACATGCGGCAGAAATATCTCAAGGCGGTCGAACGCGGCCTTGCCGACGCGCTCGACATGATGATCATTTGCGCCGAGGCGGGCCTCGCGCTGGAAGCCGCGATCCGCCGGGTCGGCATCGAGATCGTCCATGCGCATCCGAAACTTGCCGAAGAGCTCTCCATCACCTCGGGTGAACTGAACATGATCTCGGACAGCCGCGTGGCGCTGACCAACATGGGGGCGCGCACCGGACTGGTCAGCCTCAGGCGGCTCGGCGGCACGCTGGTGCAGACGATCCAGTACGGCACGCCGCTGAGCGTGGCACTGCGCACGCTGGCCACCGAACTGCGCCAGGAGACGCTGACGCGCTACGAGGAAAAGGCCGCCCGGCTGCCGGTGCTGCTGACCGTGCCGATGATCCTGTTCATCCTGCCCTGCGTGTTTCTCATCGTGGCCGGCCCGATCGCGGTCCAGGTCATCCAGAAGTTCAGGCACTGACCGCATGCATAGCCGCTCGACCGTCCCTCTGCTCGTCTCCCTGCTCGGGCTGCTCGCCCTCGCCGCCTGCACGTCCGACAGCCATCAGCCGGCGACCATCAGTCTGGGCCTCGCCGACAGCGCGCTGGCCGGCGGCTCACCGCAACTGGCGCTGCATGTCAGCCAGGCGGTCCTGGCGCAGCATCCGCGCGACGTCGCCGCCCTGCTGCGGCAGGGCGATGCGTACTACGCGCTCGGCGATGGCGGCCGCGCCAGTGCCAGCTACGCTAAGGCGCTCGAGATCGCGCCGAACTCGATCCCGGCGATGCTGGGCCAGTGCCGTACGGCGCTTGCCGAGGACCCCGAGCAGGCGCTGCGGCGGCTCGACCGGCTGCTGGCGATCGATCCGCGCAACCGCGCCGCGCTCACCGACCGCGGCATCGCGCTCGACCTGCTCGGACAGCACACCGAGGCGCAGACCGACTACCGGCTGGTGCTGGCGCAGGGCGGCGAGGTGACGGCGGCGAGAGTCGATCTCGGCCTGTCGCTGGCGATGAGCAACGACGCCACCGCGGCGGTGCAGATCCTGCAGCCGATCGCCGCCGAACCCGATGCGTCCGCGCGGGTACGGCAGGATCTCGCGGTGGCGCTGGTGATGGACGGGCGTACTGACGAGGCCCAGCGCGTGCTGCTGACGCAGATGTCGCCCGACCAGGCGCGCGCCGCCATCACCGCCTACCAGGCGCTGCGCGACCGGCCGTTGACGCCGCAACTGCTCGACCATGCCACTTAGAGCCTGCTTGAAAACGCCTGCTGCTGGCGATCCGACGCGCCGTTTCTGCGCTCCGATGCTCACGGCCAATCGGGCCGCTCCGCTTCGGTGCTCGAAACGTCACGCCGGGCGCGACCCCGAGCATGATGCATGCATCATGCTCTCCTTGGGAGTGAGGCAGAGCAGCGAGCGCTGCTCTGCGGGCCGCTCTCATCCAGCATCAGGCGTTTTGAAACAGGCTCTTAGTGCCCTGGACCGGCTACGCGGCTGTCGTCGAGGCAGCACGGCGCTGGAGTTCGCGATCGCCGGCCCGGTGATGCTGCTGCTGATCTTCGCGATCATCGAGGACGGGCTCATGCTGTTCGCGCAGTCGGTGCTCGACAACGCGACACGGGACGCGTCGCGGCAGATCCTGATCGGTAACATCACCACCGCCTCCGCCTTCCAGGCCAAGTTGTGCAGCGACGTGACATCGTTCTTCGACTGCACGAAATTGCAGTTCAACGTCCAGGCCAGCGCGGTCGGGTTCCCGCCGAGCGTAGTCGCCACCAGCGCTACAGCCCCAGTGTCCGCGGCAGTCTTCGGTCCTGGGACCGGCGGCCAATATGTGACCGTCGAGGTGGTCTATAGCCGCCCGTACATGTTTCCCTGGATACAGAGCATCGCCGGTGCCGGCTGGACCTTGATGTCCACCCAGGCCTTCCAGAACGAACCGTTCTCATGATGAGGGTCGCGGCCAGACTAGCCGACGACCGGCGGGGGGTAGCGGCGCTCGAACTCGCGCTGGTGGCGCCGCTGATGCTGATCATGTTCTTCGGTGTTGTCGAGGTGACGCAGTTGATCCGGGTCTCCAACAAGCTCGACTTTGCGAGCCAGGCGATCGAGAACATCGTCGCCGGACAGAACCCGGCGACCGTGGTCAGCGTGACCAATGCCTACCAGGGTGGCGAGCTGGTGATGGCGCCCTTCGTCGGCACGACCAACCTTGCTGTGACGGTGGCGAGTGTCATCTTTGACGCGAGCGGCAACGCGTCGCTGGCCTGGCAGATCACCGAGGGCGGCGCATCCGCCATGTCAGTCGCCACCGCCTGCGGGCTGGCGAAGGGTCTCGGCCTCGGCAGTGACAGCGTGATCCTGGTGCAGGCGAGCTACAGCTACAGCGCCATCACACATTACATCTTGCCGTCCAGCTACGCGCTGTCGCATGTGGCCTATGGCCGACCTCGCAACATCTCGACCATCGCAGGCGTCTCCTCCCCGACAACCGCGCCGGTCGGCAGTTGCTGATCAGCGTATGCAGATGATCAAGACCATGCCGCAATACATCCGCTCGTTAAGAAACTCACGTCAAGGCGCAGTGGCGGTTCTGGTGGCACTCATGCTGACACCGTTGATCGCCGGCGCCGGTGTGGCTGTCGACTATTCGCGAGAGTCACTTCTCAAGGCGTCGCTGCAGAGCATCGTCGACGATGCCGCACTGGCCGGCGCCAGCAACCTGAACCAGACCACCTCTACCAGCGGCGCCATCACGCTCGCCACCAGCTATTTCAACAGGAGCGTTGCGACGATCGCCAACAGCAACACGGTAAGCGGACCAACGGTCCAGGTGCCGAACAGCATCACGGTGACGGTCAGTGCCACGGCACAACTTGGCACGACCCTGATGGGAATTTTCGAGCCGAACATGCAGGTTGCTGTCACTGCGACCGCGATGGGTCCCGGCTACGCCATCAAGGTGAGCAAGACCGGCGGTTTCACATCAACCGCCTATGACGGCGACAGCATCTATTTCTATGTGGTGCCCCCAGGCGGGGGCTATCCAACATCGCTCTCAAGCTACACCCTATTGTTTACCAATAGTTCTGCGGTCGACCCAAACTATGAGTATGACAACGCGAACCCGAAGGCGATCGCGGTGGGTCCAAATGACCAAGTCGGGTTTGCGCTCTACAACACCAATGGCGGCAAAACACCCTATGGCACGAACGGCTATGGCGCCGCGCAGGGTAGTACCCACATCTTTCTCTCGAGCTTGGCGGCACCCAGCCAGGATCCGGCCTTCGGCTACCCGAACCAGCCGACGTATAACACGGGCTCATACAGCTACCCGCGTTACGGCCGCGCCACATGTAACCCGACGCCGATCGGTTCCACCAACCCGACCTTCGCATCGACGGCCGTTAATTCCTACTCGACGGACACGACCTCGTGCATAACGCACCCTTGTGTGACGCAGACCGGCGCCGGGCTGATGAACAACAACCTTCTCATAAACGGCGTGTGCTCGACGCAGGCGACTGCTGTGCAAACGTGCCTACAGCTCTACAACAACCCGACCGCATTCAGATGGAACGATATGGGCGGAGGTTCCGACGACTTCAACTATAATGACGCCAATTATACGGTGAGCTGTCAGCCCAATACGACGGGCACGAGTATTCTCGGGCAGCCGAAAGCTGTTATCCTCACTAATTAAGATTCAGTTCGTTGCCCCGCTGAAAACATGCGCCCGCGACAAATCGATCACGCAGCGTGCGCCGGGGCTGAGTGGCACGTCGATCGCCGGCGCCAGCGCCTCGATCACCCGGCCGGAGATGTCGATCTCGTAGCGGGTGAAGGCGCCGATACGGCGCGCCAGCAGAATCGTTCCGGGGCCGTTGCCGCCGCGCAGCCCGATCTCGTACGGCCGGATCGACACCAGCGCCGGCCCGTCCGGCAGCGCCGAAGGCAGCGACGACGCCTCCAGCCCGAGCGGCACCGCGCGGCCGCCCATGACCGTCGCCTCGAAGCGGATGCTCTCGCCGAGGAACTGGTGCACGAAGGCGTTCACCGGATGCCGGTCGAGCTGTTCCGGCGTGCCGACCTGCTCCAGCGCGCCGTCGCGCAGCAGGGCGATGCGGTCGGCGACCTCGATCGCCTCGCCCTGGTCGTGCGTCACCAGGATGCTGGTCAGGCCGAGCCGGTCATGCAGCCCGCGCAGCCAGCTGCGTATGTCCTTGCGCACCAGCGGATCCAGCGCCCCGAACGGCTCGTCTAGCAGCAGCAGCTCGGGCTCGATCGCCAGCGCGCGCGCCAGCGCCACGCGCTGGCGCTGGCCGCCGGAGAGCTGTCCCGGACGACGATCCGCGAGATGCGCCACCTGCACCAGTTCGAGCAGCTCGCGCACACGCAGGCCGATGGTGCGGCGATCCGGGCGGCGTCGCCACGGCCGCACCCGCAGCCCGAACGCCACGTTCTCCTTCACGCTCATATGGCCGAACAGCGCGTAGCTCTGGAACACGAAGCCGATATTGCGCTCGCGCGCCGGCACGCGCGTCACGTCCCGGGTGCCGATCGAGAGCCGCCCGGTATAGCCCGGCTCCAGGCCGGCGATGACGCGCAGCAAGGTGGTCTTGCCGGCGCCGGACGGGCCGACGAGGGCCAGGAACTCGCCCTGCGCCACCGACAGATCGATCTCGCGGATCGCCGGCGTCTGGCCGAACAGGCAGCTGATTCCCGCCAGTTCGACGCCACTGCTCTGCAACACGAAGTCCTTCATGCCATCCTGCCCTGGGGCGGGTCGGCCTCGCCGGTGACCTTGTGCTGCCATTCCAGCATGCCGCGGACGCCCACGGCCAGACCCGAGGCCAGCGCCAGCAGGGCGGCGAGCGAGAATGCGGCGACACTCTGGTAGTCGTTGTAGAGCGTCTCGATGCGCAGCGGCACGGTCTCGGTCACCCCGGGGATATGGCCCGACACCACAGAGACGGCGCCGAACTCGCCGAGTGCGCGCGCCGCGCACAGCAGCACGCCGGACAGCAGCGCCCAGCCGATGCCGGGCAGCGTGACACGCAGGAAAATCGCCCAGAAGCCGGCCCCCAGCATGGTCGCCGCCTCCTCGTTCGCACGGCCGCGCGCGTCGAGCACCGGCATGATGGTGCGGACCACGAACGGGAACGTCACGAACAGGGTGGCGAGCAGGATGCCCGGCAGCGCGAAGGTGATCTGGATGTGGTTGTGCGAGAGCATCGGCCCGAACCAGCCGCGTCCGCCGAACAGCAGCACCCAGACCAGGCCGGCCACCACCGGCGAGACCGACAGCGGCAGCTCGATCAGCACCAGGATCAGGCCGCGGCCGGTGAACTCGTACCGGGTCAGGACGTAGGCGGCGAAGATGCCGCAGACGGTGTTGAGCGGCACGCAGAGCACCACCACCAGTAGGCTCAGCCTGATCGCGGACAGGATGTCCGGATCGTCCAGGCTCGCGACCGCGTCGCCCACGCCATGCCGCAGGGCCTCGCTGAACAGGGAGACCAGCGGCAGGATCAGCACCAAGGCGGCCACGATCCAGGCGGCCGAGCCCAGCAGCCATCGTGTCGCGCGGATTTGCGCGCTCACAGGGTCTGCCTGCCGCCGCCGAGCGCCGGCAGCCACGCGCGCAGGATGCCGAGCGCCACCAGGATCAGCGCCGCCCCGAGCAGCATCACCAGCCCGATCGCGGCCGCGCCGGCATAGTCGAACTGCTGCAGCCGGATCACGATCAGCAGCGGCGCGATCTCGGAGACCAGCGGCCGGTTGCCGGCGATGAAGATGACGCTGCCGTACTCGCCGACGCCGCGCGCGAACGCCAGCCCGAAGCCGGTCAGCAGCGCCGGCAGGATCGCCGGCAGCAGCACCCGCAGCGCGATCTGGCCGGGCCGGGCGCCGAGCGTCTGCGCCGCCTCCTCGAGTTCGCGCGGCAGGTCGTGCAGCACCGGCAGCGTGCTGCGCACCACGAACGGCAGGCCGACGAACACCAGCGCGATCATGATGCCGGCCTGGGTATAGGCGACCCTGATCCCGAGGGCTGCCAGCGGCGCGCCGATCCAGCCATGCCGGCCATAGAGGGTCGCCAGGGTGATGCCGGCGACCGCGGTGGGGAGCGCGAACGGCAGGTCGATCATCGCGTCCAGCAGGCGCCAGCCGGGCGGCCGCACGCGAGCGATCGCCCAGGCCAGCAGCAGCCCGGCCAGGGTGCAGATCCCGGCGGCCCGGAAGGCGGTGCCGAACGACAGCCGCAGTGCCGCCAGCGCCCGGGCCTGGGTCAGCGAGTGCCACAGCCAGCCGACGCCGTGCTCCCAGGGCCGCGCCGCCAGCGCCGCCAGCGGCAGCAGGACGAGCAAGGAGACCCAGGCCAGGGTGATGCCGAGCGACAGCCCGAAGCCGGGGATCACGGTGGGCCCGTGCCCCTTGCCGGGTCCCGCCGGTGGAACACGCAGTGGCCGCGCCGGCTCGATCGCCAGGCCGTTCGCAGGGAGGCTGGCCAGGGTCATTGACCGGCCGAGTAGATCTTGTCGAACACGCCGCCATCGGCGAAGTGCTTCGCCTGCACCGCCGGCCAGCCGCCGAGCGAGGCCACGTCATAGACGCGGATCGACGGGAAGTCGGCCCTGTGCTCGGCCAGCACCGTCGGATCGATCGGCCGGTAATGGTGCTTCGCCGCCAGCTCCTGGCCCTGGTGGCTGAACAGGTATCGCAGATAGGCCTGCGCCACCGGGCCGGTATGTTTCTTGTCGGTGACGCTGTCGACCCAGGCGACCGGCGGCTCCGCCTTGATGCTGCTCGCCGGATAGACGATGTCGAACTGGCCGTCGCCGACATCGCGCTCGGCCAGCAGCGCCTCGTCCTCCCAGGCCAGCAGCACGTCGCCCTCGCCGCGCTGCACGAAGCTGTTGGTGGCGCCGCGCGCGCCGGTATCGAGCACCGGGACATGCTTGTACAGCTGGCCCAGATAGGCCTCGGCGCTGGCCTCGGTCGCCCCCGGCTGATGCAGCGCCCAGCTATAGGCCGCGAGATAGCTCCAGCGCCCGCCGCTGCTGGTCTTCGGGTTCGGGGTGATCACCTCGACATCGCCGCGTATCAGGTCGGCCCAGCCATCGAGATGCTTCGGGTTGCCGTGGCGGACCAGGAACACCACGGTGCTGGTGTAGGGGACCGAATGGTTCGGCAGGCGGCGCTCCCAGTCGGCGGCCAGCAGCCTGCGCTGCGTCAGCACGTCGATGTCCCAGGCCAGCCCGAGCGTCACCACATCCGCCTGCAGCCCGTCCATCACCGCGCGGGCCTGCGCCCCGGAGCCGCCATGCGAGGTCCTGATGTCGAGCGTCTGGCCGGACTTCGCCTTCCATTGCGCAGCGAAGGCCTGGTTCACGTCCTTGTACAGCTCGCGTGTCGGGTCGTAGCTGACGTTCAGCAGCGACAGGTCCGCGGCCCGGACAGGCGCGCCGCCCAGCAAGCCGGCGAGCAGGGCCGCGGCAAGGACCCAGGAACGGCGCTGGACCATGGCTTCTCCCAATTCACGAAGATTGCCGTATTATTTCTCCGCCATGTCAGAACTTCCACGTTTTGCTTTGGTTGGTCAAATTGGCCCGGGGATGCGGCACGCTCTTGTCCAGGCGGCCGCTCCCGTCTATACACCCGCCCCTGATCGCGCGTCCGGGCCTGGAATGGGCATGCCCGGCCGCGACGGCTGCCCTGCCGGTCTGTCCCATATCAGTCCGGCCGGCATCGTCTGTCATCGCGGCAGCACGAGGCAGCATTCCACAAGGAGATGCAAATGCCCAAGATGAAGACCAAGTCGTCGGTCAAGAAGCGGTTCAAGATCACCGCGACCGGCAAGGTGCTCGCCGGCCCCGGCAACAAGCGCCACGGCCTGATCAACCGCTCGCAGAAGATGAAGCGGACCAACCGCGGCTCCCAGACGCTGACCGAGATGGACGGCAAGACGGTGAAGCAGTGGGCCCCGTACGGGCTGGCATGAGGAGCATCTGAGCCATGGCACGCGTCAAGCGGGGCGTCACCACCCACGCCCGTCACAAGAAGGTTCTCGCCCAGTCGAAGGGCTTCGTCGGCCGGTCGTCGACCAACTACCGGATCGCGCTCGAGCGGCTCGAGAAGTCGCTGCAGTACGCCTATCGCGACCGCCGCAACAAGAAGCGCGAGTTCCGCGGCCTGTGGATCCAGCGCATCAACGCCGCCGTCCGCGAGCACGGCATGACCTACAGCGTGTTCATCAACGGCCTGCACAAGGCCGGCATCGAGATCGACCGCAAGGTGCTGGCCTCGATCGCCTTCGATGACAGTGCGGCGTTCGCCGAGATCGTGCAGAAGGTGCAGGGCGCCCTGGCCTGAGAGCCCTGCCGTCACACCTTGTCTTTGACGGGCCGTCCTGCGAAGGACGGCCCGTTTGCGTTAGGAGCCGGTTCGCATGTCGGATGATCTGGACGCCCTGCGGCAGGAGACGCTGACCGCGCTGGCGAGCGCCTCCGACATGCGGGCGTGGGATGCGGTGCGCGTCGCGACACTCGGCAAGTCGGGCCGGCTGACCGGGCTGCTCAGGGAGCTCGGGCGGGCGGCGCCGGAGGCGCGACGCGCCCGCGGGGCGGCGCTCAACCGGCTGCGCGACGAGTTGACCCTGGCGATCGAGACCCGTGGCCGCAGCCTCGAAGCCGCGGCGCTGAACGCACGCCTGGCCCGCGAGCGGGTCGACGTCACCCTGCCGGTGTCCGCTTCCGGCATGGGCTCGATCCATCCGATCAGCCGCACCATCGAGGAGATGGTGGCGATCTTCGGCGCGATGGGCTTCCGGCTCGCGGAAGGCCCCGACATCGAGACCGACTGGCATAATTTCTCGGCGCTGAACACGCCGTCGCACCATCCGGCGCGCACCGACCACGACACGTTCTATCTGCCCACTCCCGAGGGTGAAGCGACGCGCCTGCTGCGCACCCAGACCTCGCCGGTGCAGATACGCACCATGCTGGGCGAGGCGCCGCCGATCCGGGTGATCGTGCCGGGCCGCACCTATCGCGCCGACCACGACGCCACCCACTCGCCGATGTTCCACCAGTGCGAAGGCCTGGTGGTGGATCGCGGCATCACGCTCGGCCACCTGAAGGGCTGCGTGATCGAGTTCCTGCGCGCCTATTTCGACCAGCCGACGCTGCCGGTGCGGTTCCGCGCGTCGTATTTCCCGTTCACCGAGCCGTCGATGGAGGTGGATATCGGCTGGGACCGCCGCTCCGGCGAGATCGGCGGCGGTGCTGACTGGCTGGAGGTGCTCGGCAGCGGCATGGTGCATCCGCGCGTGCTGGCCAATTGCGGCATCGACCCGCGCGCGTTCACCGGCTTCGCCTTCGGCATGGGCATCGAGCGGCTGACCATGCTGAGGAACGGCATTCCCGACCTGCGCTCCTTCTACGAGAGCGACATACGCTGGCTGCGGCATTACGGCTCGTCGCCCCTGCTGCCCGCCCTGCTGCACGAGGGGCTGTAGGCGATGAAGTTCACCCTGTCCTGGCTGCGCGACCATCTCGACACCGAGGCACCGCCGCTCGAGATCCTGGCGGCGCTGAACCGTATCGGGCTCGAGGTCGAGGGCGTCACCGATCGCGGCGCGGCCCTGGCGCCGTTCCGCACCGCGCGCATCGTCGCCGCCGACCAGCATCCGAACGCGGACCGGCTGCGCATCTGCCGGGTCGATATCGGCCGCGATACCAGTGCAGGCGGCATCGGGCCGGAGGGCCGCGACCTGGTGCAGGTGGTGTGCGGCGCGCCGAACGCGCGCGCCGGGCTGTCGGTGATCTTCGCGCCGCCGGGCAGCGTCATTCCCGCCACCGGCGCCACCCTGAAGGTCGGCTCGATACGCGGCGTCGAGAGCCAGGGCATGCTGTGCTCGCTGCGCGAGCTGGGCCTCGGCGAGGAGCATGACGGCATCGCCGAGCTGCCCGACAACACCACCCCGGGCCAGAGCTACGCGAACTTTGCCGGCCTGGACGACCCGGTGATCGAGATCGCCATCACGCCGAACCGCGGCGACGCGCTGGCCGTGCGCGGCGTGGCGCGCGACCTGGCGGCGGCCGGGCTGGGCCGCCTGCGCCCGTGGCTGGCGGAGACGGTGGAAGGCCGCTTCGCCTCGCCGATCACCTGGCGCATCGATTTTCCGCAGGCCTGTCCGTATGTGCTCGGCCGCACCGTGCGCGCCCTGCGCAACGGCCCGAGCCCGGACTGGCTGCGCGAGCGGCTGCTCGCGATCGGCCTGCGCCCGATCTCGGCGCTGGTCGACATCACCAATTTCTTCACCTTCGACCTCGGCCGGCCGCTGCACGTGTTCGACGCCGACCGGCTGGCCGGCCCGGAGCTGGTGCTCTGCCGCGGCGGCGGCGAGACATTGCGGGCGCTGGACGGCCGCGACTACATCGCCGACCCGGAGGATTGCGTGATCGCCGACGATGCCGGGGTGCAGTCGTTCGCGGGCCTGATGGGCGGCGAGGCGGCCGGCGTCTCGGACAGCACCACCAGCGTCTTCATCGAGTGCGCCCTGTTCGATCCGGTCCGGGTGGCGCTGTCCGGACGCCGGCATGCGATCAGCTCGGATGCACGCCAGCGCTTCGAGCGCGGCATCGATCCGGCGCTGCCGGTCGCCGGCCTGGAGGCCGCGACCCGGATGATCCTGGAGCTCTGCGGCGGCGAGGCGAGTGACGTGGTGGTGGCCGGCGAGCCCCCCGTCTGGCAGCGCGAGGCGCGGCTGCGGTTCGAGCGCATCGCCGGGCTCGGCGGCCTGGAGGTTGCGCCCGACGCAGCGGTGGCCTCGCTTGAGGCGCTGGGCTTTGCGGTGCGCGAGCGCGACGAAGCCAGCGTGCTGCTCGACGTGCCGTCCTGGCGCAACGATATCGCGATGCCCTCGGTGCTGGATGCCGCACCCGGCCTCGATCCGGCGCGACGGCTCGGCGCCGACGCGGTGTCATCGATCGAGGCGGAGTGCGACCTGATCGAGGAGGTGCTGCGTCTGCGCGGCCTGGATGCGGTGCCGGCGGTGACGCTGCCGCCACCTGGGCTGGTCGCGCGGGGCGCCGTGCCGTTGGCCTCACTGACCCCGCGGCAGGCGCGCACCGCGGCGGCGCGCCGCATGCTGGCGGCGCGGGGCCTCGCCGAGTGTGTCGGGTTCTCCTTCATCTCGCGTGACGAGGCCGAGCAGTTCGGCGCCATCCCGGACAGCCTGCGGCTGCTCAACCCGATCGCCGCCGATCTCGACCAGCTGCGCCCGACGCCGCTGGCGAGCCTGGTGCTGGCGGCGCATCGCAATGCCGCGCGCGGCGTGGATGCGCTGGGGCTGTTCGAGATCGGTCCGGGTTTTGCCGAGATGGGCCCGGGAAGCAGTCAATCGTTGATCGCCAGCGGCCTGCGCACCGGCCACGCGCCGCGTCGTCCGGGCGTGGGTGCCACGCCTGCCACCCTGTGGGATGCCAAGGCGGATGCGCTGGCCGTGCTCGAGAGCCTCGGGGTGCCGATGGACGCGCTGGGTGTGGCCGCCGACGCGCCGGCGCACTACCATCCGGGTCGGTCCGGCACCCTGCGGCAAGGACCGAAGCTGGTGCTGGCGCATTTCGGCGACCTGCATCCGGGCGTGCTGCAGAAGCTTGCGCTGGACGGCCCGGCAGCCGGGTTCGAGCTGTTCCTCGATGCCGTGCCAGATCCCAAGCGGCGCCGTCGCGCGGCACCCGACCTGCCGTCGTTCCAGCCGCTGACACGGGATTTCGCGTTCCTGGTGGGCACGGAAGTGACCGCCGAGGCGATGCTGCGGGCGGCACGCGGCGCCGAGCGCACGCTGATCACCAAGGTCAGCCTGTTCGACGTGTACGAGGGCGAGACGGTGCCGCAGGGACAGAAGTCGCTGGCCATCGAGGTCGTGCTGCAGCCGCGCGAGCGCAGCCTGACCGACGCCCAGATCGAGGCGGTGTGCGCCAAGGTCGTGGCCGCGGTCGGCAAGGCGACCGGCGGGGTGCTGCGCGGGTAGATTTCGTTATTGGTTCGTAAGGAGTCTCGACGCTAGGATGGGCGTCGATGAACGCGATTTCTGCGAGCGAGCCGGTAGCCTCCAGCGCCTGGTGGTCGGACAGCGTTGCAGCCTTTCTGGCAGCGACACCCTCTGATCTGCTGGGGCGTCTGGCGCATGCGGCAACGCGCCATCATCGGGTCAACGAGGCGACGCAGCTTCGCGCCTGGGCGCGTCAGATCGCGATCCTGCGCGCGACGTTCCTGGCGCTGCCGCAGAGCCGGGCCTGGCGGCTGCTGCTGGAGTTCGAGATCCCCCGCTTTCGCCGGCGCATCGATGCGGTGCTGCTGGCGCCGGGCGGCATCTTCGTCCTCGAGTTCAAGGTCGGGGCCAACGCGTTCCTGGAAGACGATCGCAGGCAGGTGGCGGACTACGCGCTCGACCTTCAGGATTTCCACGCCGGATCACGTCGCCATCCGATCCTGCCGGTCCTGATCGCCACCGAGGCGGTCGCGGGCCCGCAGATGCTGCCGTTCGCGTTCGCTGGTTCAGGTGACGTGCTCGATGCAGATCCCGCCAGCCTGCCGCAACTGTTGCAGGATCTCGCACGGTTCCTGCGGGATCGGCCGCGCCCGGTGGACCTGTCCGGTTGGGAAGGGGCTCCCTATCGGCCGGTGCCGAATGTGATCGATGCCGCGCGCATCCTGTTCTCGCGCCAGGACGTGACGGAAATTCTCAGCGCCAGGGCTGACGCCACCAACCTGACCCTGACCACCGACCGCATCGCCGCCCTGATGGCAGGCGCCCGCGAGACCCGGCGCAAGATCATCCTGTTCGTCACCGGCATCCCGGGCGCCGGCAAGACCCTGTGCGGCCTCAACGCCGCCTTCACGACAGAGACCGGGATCGGCGCCGCCTTCCTGACCGGCAATCCGACGCTCGTGCATGTGCTGCGCGAGGCGCTGGTGCGCGACGCGGTCAGGCAGGGCGAGAAACGCGCGCCGGCGGTGCACCGGATCAAGGGCGTGATCCAGGCGTTGCCGGCGTTCCGTGACCTGCATGTCCGTACCGGCGAGGTGCCGGCCGAGCGGGTTGTCGTGATCGACGAGGCGCAGCGCTGCTGGGATGCGGCGCAGGCGGTCGGCAAGACCCGCGACCGCCCCGTGCGGATGACCCTGTCCGAGCCCGCGCATCTGCTCGACATCATGGCGTGCCACGCTGGCTTTGCCGCCATGATCTGCCTGATCGGCAACGGCCAGGAGATCCATGACGGCGAGGGCGGCCTGGCGGAGTGGGGTGACGCGCTGCGCACGCGGCCGGAGTGGCAGGTGGTTGCGGCGCCCACAACTCTGACGGCCAGCGAGCCGCGCAACCGGCTGCCGGAACTACCCGGGCTCGCGGTAGAGCCTGCACTGCATCTGAACGTGCCGGTCCGCTCGCTACGCCACAACGCGGCACCCGAATGGGTGGATGCGGTGCTGCGCGGCGACGCCGAAGCGGCCCATGCGATCATCGCGCGCGAGGGCGAGGTGCCGTTCCGCCTGACCCGCAGCCTGGAAATGCTGCGCGCCGGACTGCGCGCGTGCTGCCGGGGCGTTGTGGAACCAACCCATCGCGCCGGACTGATCTGCAGCGCCAGCGCGCGTCGCCTGCGCGCCGAAGGGCTGGGCGCCGAACTGCCGCACATGGACGCCGATGCCGTCGCCCGCTGGTTTCTCGATCGCTTCCCGTCCGACGTGCGCGCCTCCGACGCGCTGGAGCAGGTGGCGACGCAGTTCTCGGTGCAGGGGCTGGAACTGGACCATGTCGGTCTGTGCTGGGACGCCGACCTGATCCGGATGCCGGGCGCGAGCGCCTGGCGGGTGCGGTCGTTCTCCGGCACCGACTGGCAGGTCCGTCGCGACGCGCAGAAGATCGCCTACCGCCTCAACACCTACCGGGTATTGCTGACCCGTGCCCGCTACCAGACCATCATCTGGGTGCCGGAGGGGGATCGTGCCGACCGGACCCGTGATCCGGCAGTTCTTGACGGAATTGCCGCCTTCCTGCGGCTTTGTGGTGTGCTCGACCTTGCACCTCCCGGACCGATGATGCCGCTCCAAGACGCGCCACTGCCGCAGCTGCTCCTGGCCTGATGCAGCCGCGGCACTACACTACCGCGATAGGGAGAGCGAGGGTGGGTGATGGCGAGACAGAACGGGCGGCTGCAAGGTCGGGTCTGCGTCGCGGCCGGCGCAGTCGGCGCCTTGGGTGAAGGTGTCGCGCGGCGTTTCGCCGCGGAAGGCGGAATTGTCGTCGGCATCGACCGCAAACAGCATGCCGTCGGCACGCTCGCGCTGCAGGCGGACCTCGCCGACGAGGAGCAGGTCCGGGCCGCCCACGGACGCATCAATCGGCAGCTGAAGCGGGTCGACGTCATCTACAACAATGCCGGCCTGGTCGACCCCGCGGACCACTCCGCGCTCACGAGCAGTGTCGAGACCTGGAATGCCATCCTCGCCGCCAACCTCACCACGACCTGGCTCAGCTGCAAGCACGGCATTGCCTGCATGCTGCAGAACGATCCCGCCAAGGGCTCGGTCATCAACACCGCCTCGTTCCTGGCCGGCATGGGCGCCGCGTCGGCCCAGATGGCGTTCAATGTTGCCAAGGCCGGGGTGCAACAGCTCTCCCGCGACCTCGGCGTGCATCTCGCCCGCAGCGGCGTCCGCGTGAACAGCCTCGCCCTCGGGCCGATCGAGACGCCGCAGCTCAGGCAGACCTTCGAGCGCATCGGACCCGACGAGGCCGCTCGTCGCTTCGTCCACATGCCGATGGGACGGTTCGGGACCGTGCAGGAACTCGCGGCCACCGTCGCCTATCTCGCCAGCGACGATGCCGGGTTCGTGACGGCGGCGAGCTTCCCGATCAACGGCGGCATCCAGGGCGCCTTCACCGTGGCCGCGGGAAGCTGAGGCGCCCTCGCCCGGCCGGCACGGCTGACTTTGTGCCGACAAGCGGCTAGAACCTGCGGCATGACCGACACGCCGCTCTCGCTGATACGCAACTTCTCGATCATCGCCCATATCGACCACGGCAAGTCCACGCTCGCGGACCGGCTGATCCAGACCTGCGGCGGCCTGACCGAACGCGAGATGACCAACCAGGTCCTCGACAACATGGATATCGAGCGCGAGCGCGGCATCACCATCAAGGCGCAGACGGTCCGGCTCAGCTACCCGGCCAAGGACGGCAAGACCTACGTGCTGAACCTGATGGACACGCCCGGCCATGTCGATTTCGCCTACGAGGTGAGCCGGTCGCTGGCCGCCTGCGAGGGCTCGCTGCTGGTGGTGGACGCCTCCCAGGGGGTCGAGGCGCAGACGCTGGCCAACGTGTACCAGGCGATCGACGCGCACCACGAGATCGTCCCGGTGCTGAACAAGATCGACCTGCCGGCGGCCGAGCCCGAGCAGGTGCGCCAGCAGATCGAGGAGGTGGTCGGCATCCCGGCCGACGACGCCATCGAGATCTCGGCCAAGACCGGGCTGAACATCATCGGCGTGCTGGAGGCGCTGGTGACCCGGCTGCCGGCGCCGACCGGCGATGCCGAGGCCCCCCTGCAGGCGCTGCTGGTGGATAGCTGGTACGACGCCTATCTCGGCGTGATCATCCTGGTGCGGGTCAAGAACGGCCGCCTGAAGCGGCACTCGAAAATACGCATGATGTCGAACGGCGCCACCCACACGGTCGAGCAGGTCGGCGTGTTCAGCCCGGCGATGCGGCCGCTGGAGGATCTCGGGCCGGGCGAGATCGGCTACATCAATGCCGCCATCAAGACCGTCGCCGACTGCAATATCGGCGACACCATCACCGACGACCGCCGCCCCGCAAGCTCGGCGCTGCCCGGCTTCAAGCCGTCGATCCCGGTGGTCTGGTGCGGCCTGTTCCCGATCGATGCCGACGATTTCGAGAAGCTGCGCGAGAGCCTCGGCAAGCTGCGGCTCAACGATGCCAGCTTCCATTTCGAGGCCGAAACCTCGGCGGCGCTCGGCTTCGGCTATCGCTGCGGCTTCCTCGGGCTGCTGCACCTGGAGATCATCCAGGAGCGTCTGAACCGCGAGTTCGCGCTCGACCTGATCGCCACCGCGCCGTCCGTGGTCTATCGCATCCACCGCACCAACGGCGCCGAGGAGGAGCTGCACAACCCGGCCGACATGCCGGACGGCAGCCTGATTGCGAGCATCGAGGAGCCCTGGATCCGCGCCACCATCATGGTGCCGGACGAGTATCTCGGGCCGGTGCTGACGCTGTGCAACGACCGACGCGGGCGGCAGGTCGACCTCACCTATGTCGGCACCCGGGCGATGGCGGTGTACCGGCTGCCGCTGAACGAGGTGGTGTTCGACTTCTACGACCGGCTGAAGTCGGTCAGCCGCGGCTATGCCAGCTTCGACTACGCGATGGACGGCTACGAGGAGAGCGACCTGGTGCGCATCTCGATCCTGGTCAACCAGGAGCCGGTGGACGCGCTGTCGTTCATCGCGCATCGCAGCGCCGCCGAGAACCGTGGCCGCTCGATCTGCGGCAAGCTCAAGGAGCTGATCCCGCGCCAGCTGTTCAAGATCGCGATCCAGGCGGCGATCGGCGGCCGGGTGATCGCGCGCGAGACCATCGGCGCGCTGAGCAAGGACGTGACCGCCAAGTGCTATGGCGGCGACATCAGCCGCAAGCGCAAGCTGCTCGACAAGCAGAAGGAGGGCAAGAAGCGCATGCGTCAGTTCGGCAAGGTCGAGATCCCGCAGACCGCCTTCCTCGCCGCCCTGAAGATGGACGCCTGAGAGCCTGAGCGGGATCATCGAACCGGTGCCGACAGGCTTGAATGCGGCGCGGCGGCTGCTATGGTCCGCCGCCCTGGAGGGATGGCCGAGCGGTTTAAGGCGCACGCTTGGAAAGCGTGTGTGCGTGAAAGCGTACCGTGGGTTCGAATCCCACTCCCTCCGCCAGTGGAATTCTCTCGAAAAATACTTAGCAAGTACACCGGGTTGCGGAGGAGTCGTTTCGCCGCCTACCCCTCACGTTACCCCCCACGGTATACCCCTCTCAGGCAACAGCGAAGCCGCTCCAGACCAGTCGGGCGCGTCAGACGGCCGCTTTCGATGTCGTTGACCGGGGGTTTGACGGGGCCGTGAAGGCGGCGTTGGAGGACACTGCAGGGGCGCGGCCGGCCATGAAGCGGCTGCTCCCGGCGTTCAGGCGGCGGCAGGGGTAGCCTACTGCCCGTTGCGCGTCTCTCGATCTCCCTCGGCTTGGGCGGCCTTCTCGCACTCGAACAGCCCAGACTTGGTGCGCCCGAACCAACGCTCACCTTTCAAATGATAGATGCCGGTGCGCGTATTGACCCAGACGATATGGTCGGCAGGGCATGAGATGCCTGGAGTAACGTCCGGGTAGCGGTTTTGGTAGCCCCAAGCGGTAGTGGACAAAGATATGAAAGCCGCGCCTACGAGCAATCGAGCGAGCATGTTCAGGCCTTTCACGGGTTCCGTTGGCGGGCGGCGTCCAGGAACACTAGAGGCTCTGATCAGCAGGAAGCGGCGCGGGCGCAGGAGTAGGCACTAGCTGCGATGGTGATGCCGGTGTCTGAGGCGGGCTGAAGGGCTGCGTCGGCCCCGCCTGGTTGCTCGCAAAAGGCTGCGTCGCCTGCGCGGGCAGGATGCGCCGCCGGACGCAGCTCACAAGAGCGTCGTCCACTAACCGGCTGCCGACAAGGCTTTCGACCATCTCGGGTTCGGTGCCCCCCTCGAAGCTTAGCTGGAGCACTGCCGCCTGCCGAAACTCCTTTTCGAATTCCGCGATTGACGGTCCCATGACGTTGAACTGGATCATGCTCGCGTTGCCGAACCCCTGCGCGTTCCAGGGTGCGTGGTCGCCAAGAACAAAGCGGATTGGTATCTGCGTCCCGCTCGGTATCTGCCAGCTCGGCTTGTAAATCTGAACTACGACGAACTTGGTCTTCTCGAAGACCTTGATTGACAGTGTTCGGCCGCCGTTGTCAGCCGTCGAGACGCCGCAGACGCTTAGTCCGTCGTTCGCAGTTCCTTCAAACGCCGTCCAGTAGCCTGCTGAGGCGGTGTTGACGACTATCGCCTGTGCTGACGGCCCTGCAAGCAGTCCCGCTGCAAGGACGTAGGCTCCAACTTTCAGACGCCGAGGCTCGGACATTGATCTGCCGCTTAGAAGGTAAAGGTTACGTTCCTATACCGGAACGTCTTGGCTACTTGAATAGAAATCTGCCTGCGCGGCGGGTCCGCGTATTCCCGCAGCGTTGCAGCGTCCCTCGCGACAAACCATAGCTGCCCGACCAAGGTCAGGACGCGAACAGGCGCCCGCTGGCCGTTCGGCAGGGTGAACCCAAGCTCCGAAACGGCACGGCCTTCTACGGCACACGCAGGTGTCGGTTTGGGCACGTTTCTGGCGGAGGGGCCGGAGCGGGCACATTTGAAGCCGGGTAGCTCGTCGCCATGCCCGCCAATCAACCCTCTTGATAAAGCGGAGCCCATACATCCGAGCCGTATGTAGGGTTTATCTACGCTCTAGATGGAGCGGAGCCTAACGCAGGCGATCCCTGCGCCGGTGGACTGAAAGTCTACGCTCTCGACGAATACAGAGGCCAGGCGCCCCAAGGACGCACCACCAACGGCCGCCATCCTTCCTCTTTTTTCCGTCAGACAACGATCACCCCGAACCTCAAGGAACACCCATGCCCACCCACGCCCGCATCATCTGCCGGATCAATGACCAGGATCAGCAGCGCCTGACGCTCGTAGCTGAAGCCCTCCGGCTGAACGCCGCGAGCGCTGCAGAGCAGTTCCCCAGCCGCTCCCGTGCCCTTCGCGAAGCTATCCGCATCGCCGCAGAGCACCTGTCCGCCGCCCGCTAACACCGCCCAGCTAACCGCGGCCGGCTCGTCCGGCTTTCCCTGTCACCACACCACCATGGGTCCCTTTTCGGGGCGCCGTGGCAATAGTCGTTGAGCAACACTCCTAATGTCCCTCTCGAACACCATCACCAGCCAGGCTACCACCTCCCCGGCGCCCTCCACCCCTGTCCGCACGCGCCGCTTCGCCGGAAGGCAAGTCGCAGACCGCGATCCGGCCGTGACGCCCATCGTCATTGACGGCGAGCCCGCGCTGTCCGTCGAGACTTTCGGACGCCACGGCGGCAAGCCATTCATCATCGACGCAGACCGTTGGCCGGAGGTTGTCGAGTCCTGGGGTGCACGCTGGACCGTTATGACAACCGGAACTGGCCATTTCTACGTGGCGTCCGCCCGCAAGCAGGCCACGCAAGCTGCTACGCGCCGGCGGGCGCATTGTCCCCTCGCCTACCTCGCACGGCTACTCACTAGCGCGGACGAGGATGAGGTCGTGGGGTTCGTCAATGGCAATCCGTTCGATATGCGCGTGTCCAACATGGAGCTGCTGACTCGGGCCGAAGTTCTGTGGCGGCATAGCAACCGCCTGACGGCCTGAGAGGACCTCTCATGGCAACGCAAACGGCACTTTCAGGTGCCTCTCAGGACCCTTCGCAGCTCCCGCCGGGGTTCGTCCGCGACAGCCCCGTCGTGTCCGCTGGCAGCAATTTAAGTCCAGCGTCGCTCCTGGCTCTCCACGCGCAGGCGCAACAGACCGCGTCCAGCGGAGGCGGTAGCCCCCAGCAGCCAACAGATGCCCAGCTACTGGCGGCGCCGGGTCCTAGTACGACCCCTCACTACTCCGACGCCCAGCTCCTAGCCGCACCTGGCCCTACTTCTGCGCCACCGCCGGGATTTGTTCCTGACAATCAGGCACGGGCGTCGTCTGCAGCTCTGCCGGCAGGCTTCACTCTCATTGATCCTGGCCCGGCGCCCTCGTCGTCTACGCTTCCGGCGGGGCTTACGCTCGTTGACTCCGGGCAGCCTCAGCAGTCCTCCACTGCACTACCTCCCGGCTTCACTCGCGACCAGCCGTCCGACCCTGGCGCGAATTACCGCCTCGGCGGCATTGTCGGGCGCGGCCTTGTGGGCGGCGCCACGGGCCTAATCAGCACCGCACAGGGGGCGGGGCGGTTCCTCGCGAACCACTCGGGCTACGACCCGGTTTCCCTCGCGCTGTCCAACCCGATCGCGAAGGCGGTAGAGAACCTACCGATCCAGAAGTGGGCCACCGATGCCGAGAACGCCGCCGGCTGGTATTCTCCCAAGGAAGCGTCGGGCAAGATTCTTGAAGGGGCCGTAGGTGGCGTTACCGGCGCAGCCCTCTCCGGCGGCGTTGGTCTCGTCCCGACCCTCTCGTCTGCCGCCATCGGCGCGGCAGTCCCGACAGCGAAAGCCGCCGGCGCCACGGATGATCAGGCTGACGATATCGGACTGGCCCTCGGTCTACTCCCGGTCGCCGGGGCGGGAGCCTGGGCCGCACGGAACGGCGCTGGGGCTCTTGCCAGAAACGCCTACGCCGCCAGCATCAGCAAAGGCATGACGCCCGAGCAAGCAGCTCAGCAGGTGCTCCTGCACGACGCAGTATCCCAGTATGGCGCTTCGAACGGCCTCAAGCCCGCTCAAGCTTCCCAAGCTTACGGCGACGCAACCAATGCAGCGTTGTCTGCATACCGCAGCACCGCCCTCAAGGCCGGCGCTATCGATCCGGACCAAGCGTCCGCACTAATGGCCGCTCAGCGTTCGGCGGCGGCAGGCACGGGCGGATCGGCCGTCAAAGCGGCGGGCCTAGACGGTTATCACCAAGATGCGGTGGCGAACGGAGTGGGGCAGATCGATGCACTCGCTAATCAAGCGCCGTCATCCGGGACAGTCGGGCCGTTCGCTTCGGTCGGTTCGGCAGTAGGCGCAAAAGCTGCCCCCGTCGTCGGCGGTCTCGGCGCACTGACTGCGGCTGCGGCGGGCAACTACCACACCGCACTGGACATCGCTCTCGGCTCGGCCGCCGGTCACTCGGTCCTACCGGTCGCTGGTAAGGCGGCGGGTGGCGTCATTGATTGGGCACTGGGCGCGGGGATGACCCCACAGCAGGCGCAGCTATTAGCGGCGCGCCGGGTCCTGGCGAAGTCGGGTATTTCGCTGCCCTCTAGTGACCCTCTAGGGGACCTGCAATCGGCCGTCTCGGATGTGAACGGAGACTTCACGGACCAGCAAACGAATGTCGCGAACACCGCGGCTGACGCGCTACGGGCCAAGCAGACGGCTACGGGGTACTCGCAAAACGCTAAGGCCACGGCGGCAGCCGAAGCCGTGTGGGCTGGCGCTTTGTCTCAACAAGCGAAACAGCAGGCCGCCGGCAACCCCGACCCGCTGTCCTCCGCGTTGTGGGCCGACGCGCAACAGCAGGGCAACCCCCCGAACCTGAAGGCGGTGACGAACTCGCAGATTGCAGGCTTCACGGCTGACCAGTCTGCACTCGCCAAGCGGGACACTCAGGAACAGGCGGCCGACGCCGCAGCACAGCAGCGGGGGCAAAGCCTCAATGAACAAGCGGCGGCATGGCTCGAACGGGACGCGATCAGGCAATACAAGAGCAACACGCCCGACGCTCCCGTGACTGGCGTTGGGTCTCTGACCGCTTCCACGCCTCAGCAGCTCTTTGGTGCTACGGCTGGAAAATACGGAAGCCCGGCCGATCCCACGCCGCCGCAAATGCTGCAGCCGCCAGTGGCCCCGTTAGGTGCCGCTCCAAGGCCCGTCGCAGCCCCGCCAGCGGCTCCTACACCTGCCCCGGCTACACCTCTACCTGCCGCCGCTCCAGTGCCTTCTACGGGCCTTGGAGCGGGTCCTTTGACGCCCTCCGGCGGACAGGCGCTCGTCTCGATGCTGCACCAGCAGCACTTTGGCACTCCGCTGCAGACGCCGGACATCACGGCAGCGATTGAAGACTTGGCGGCGGACGGCACGTTGCACCCGTTCCATGCAGATGCAGCCTTGAGCGGCCAGCTCATAGACAGGCAACTTGCGGGGCACATCGCCGCGCGGGCGCAGCTACTGAAGACCCAAGGCCAGACAAGCCTAGACCAGGGAGCGATCAGCTCGCAGGCGACGGCCGATGTTCAGCAGGCAATGGGGAACGCACCGGCTGCGGCACCTACGGCCGGAACACCGAACGGTGGACCACGCGGGCCGATCCTGAACCTCACCCGCTACCAAGGTGCGGTCGGGAATTACCAGCGCCATGCTCAGCAGATGTTCATGCTGGCGACTAGCCCCGCAGAGAAGCAGGCCGTTTCCGAGATCGCTGCGACACCTGCGACTGCGGACAAGGCAGCGATCCGAGACGCCTACGTTCGAACGCATCCCGGAGCGGACCTTTCGAGGTTCACTCCGACGCTGATGAGGGGCACTTAGCGTTGCCCTCTAGGAGCCCGCTAGAGACTCGCTGACGGCCTTTCAACACCCGCTGAAGGAAACCTACAGGGAAACCTGAGAGGCCCTTCAGCGGGCTCTACGGGGCACGTCAGCCGGGTGACGGCCTGAGGACCCGGAACAACCAACGGCCCGCGCGATAGAGCCAGTAAGGCCAGAGGAGCGGCAGCGTAACAACAATTGCGATAGTCTTGAAAAGGTCCCGCACGTAAGACTCCGCCACCGCAGCCGGCAGCAGACCAAAGATTACGACTAGCAAAAGAGTCTGGAGCATGACGGGCTCGCGATGGCGGGGGTGTTTACCCGCAGTGCGCTACTCCCGGCAGGACCAAATGTACAGGTAATTCCACCGACGCCCTGATAACAAACCTTCGAGGCCCTCCAAAGCCGTTGCGGGCTGGCAACAGGGATTTCGAAATACGCTGCCGAACAACCGGACCATAGCTTAGAAGCTGCCAACGACGGTCTGTCGTTCGGCTGAAGACTGCCGCTGAAATCGTGTTCCCAGGTTCCACCGGGCCGTGAGTGTGACAGCGGCTTTCCCTTGCGGCCCAAGTGGCCGATCCCTGACAATATGAGGCCTAGCGCCGTGCCGCGTGGGCCATAGGAGAGACCCTTGCTGTTCGAGAATGACACTGCAGCCGTCACCGGCGGAGATGACGACGCGTCACCAGTGACGGGAACGGGCCTTGCGCGGGCCGCCATGAGGACCCTAGAGGACACCTTCGCGGCCCGTGAACACCGCCCCGGCCCCGACCACCGCGCCGCGCTCCTGCACATCCTCGAAACCTTCGAAGCGATGGCAGACGGCACAGCGGCGGCGAAGGTCTTCCTGGCGTCTCTTGACCCTGGAATTGGCAAGTCGTCTAGCGTTGTCGCGTTCAGCAAAGCGCTAGCCGAGTCTGCAGAGCATCGTAACGTGGGGATGCTGGTTTGCGTTGGCCGCTTGGACGAGGCGCGCGCGCTGCTGGAAGACCTGACCGCCGCCGGGCTTGGTGGTCGTGTCGCCACACGGACGAGCAACGAAGAGCTTAACGCCCTGTCTGGCTGTCCCGCTCCAGAGGCGCAGATACTTGTCGTGACACAGCAGAAGGTGGAGCTGGAGACCCGTCACAGGCCGTTCCAGGCTGCCTCGGTGTTCCATTACCAGGGCCATGCACGGGCCGTGAGGGTCTGGGACGAGGCGTGGTTGCCGGGCGCGCCGATCACGCTGGACCGTGCCGAGCTAGGTCATCTGTTTGTGGTTGCGTCCAGGCTGAACAGCAGGCTTTACGCGGCGCTGGAAGACTTCTTTGTTGACCTCAAGAGCGTTCCGGATGGTGAGCTGATCCGGGTCCCAGACTGGACGACGTTGTCCGGCGTGGAGGAGTCCGAGGTCTTGGCCGGCCTGGAGCGCGGACGTGGCGTCGTTGCCGACCAGCAAAGGCTACTTGCGTCTGCGCTCTTCTTTGTCGCAGGCCGCCAGATCCGGGTGACGCGTGAGCGTTATACCGAACGGGGCGAGGGCCGGGTTCTGATCAGCTACCAGGACACGCTACCCGAGGACCTAGCACCGCTGGTGGTCCTGGACGCTTCAATACGCGTCCGGCAGACATACGAGGATGCAATGGCCTGTCGGGGTGTGGTGGCCCTGCGTTCGGCTGTGAAGGACTATTCGCCGCTGACGGTGCATCTGTGGAAGACCGCCGGCAGCAAGACTGCGTTCCGCAGCAAGGGCGGGGAGCTAGTAGACGGCATGGCGGCTGCGATCCTGTCCAGGCCAACAGAGCGCTGGCTTGTCGTCACTCACAAGAAGGGGCCGAAGGTTGGCGACGTAGCCGGACAGCTTGTGAAGAGACTGCCGGCGGATGTGGCGAAGCTGGTGGACGTGATCACGTGGGGAACGCACATGGCGACGAACACCTACCGCGAGGTAGGCAACGTGATCCTTGGCGGAACGCTGTTCATGCCGGCGTGTCACTATCTCGCCCTGACGCACATGGCCAAGGCGCGTCCGACTGACCTGCATGACTTCGCTAGTCAGGAAGAGGTGCTGAAGACGACGCACGGTGAACACCGCAACCTGATCTTGCAAGCGGCTTGCAGGGGCCGTGTAAGGCAGTCTAACGGGGACCAGTGCCTGCCTATGGATCTTTACCTGATCGCCTCTGCGGCCAGCGCGATCCCGAGCACGTCCAACATGCAGACCATATTTCCAGGAGCGGCGGTTAAACGCTGGTGCCCAGTGGCGCCGAAGCTAGCAGGCAAGGCCCTCGCGGCGTCGCTCGTTCTAGACCGCCTTCTCGCGGACGGAGCCCTGGCGACCGCCGATGGTTTCCTGACTTACGGGCAAATAGCCTCGGTGATGCCGGGGAAGGACGGTGCGGTTAAGCCTATGGCCGTTCGGGATTTCAAGCAGCGGATTGCTGACAGTGACCAGTGGAGAGACCACGTCGCCGCGCTGGGCTTGATCGAGGACTTCCGGGGCGTTGGACAGCGCCATCCGGCGAAGGGTCTTCGCCTGTCGGCGGTGGATGAACTTCCGGACTGGCAGGATGCGGCGGACTGAGCGGGCGTGGATGGGGGGTATTTCCCCAGTAAGAACTCTATGAAGATTTGCACCCCATCGCTAAGTCGTTGATGAAGCTCCTTGGGATTAGGGCGGTGGCGGGGTGACTGTTGAAGGGGCGTGAACGGGCCGTTACGGGCCCGATTTCTGGCTCTTCACAAGCCACCCCGCCGACACTAGGATAAATCCACGGACCTGGGCAGTGCATTAGGCAGACCTACCGACCCGCTGATACACAGGTCGGTAGTTCTGGCGACGGCGCGGCACGGTCACGCCGCCCGTAGGCCCCAGTCCTCCAGCTTGCCAGATACCAGATCGATGATTTGCTGAGCGGCAGCCTTTGCCGTCGCTACTTTTGGCAGCTCGACAGGGTCCGCGTCATAGCTCTGGACGTGCTCGGAGCTGTAACTGCCGTCGCGGTTCCTGCCGAGTAGGAAGGAGATGCCGAAGGCGGGGCCGGCGACCTGCTCTATCGCTAGATACCGATACTCGCCGGCGGTTCCTGGTCCGTTGTGATCAACAACAGTGCTGATGGTGAACCACCCTCTGCGGATGAGGTCTGCAAGCTCTTGTTGGGCTGTCTCAATGTCTGCGGCGGTCAACGTGCCGACGTTATTCGAGTCCTTCATGGATTTCCTGCCTTGGCTAAAATGGTGACAGTGCTGCTGCCAATTCGTTCTGACTGCGCATCGGCAGGAGCGTTATTGTACAAGGTCATAGCCTCGTCAACGTAATTTCAGCGGTGAGTGGCATCGAATTTTGAGCCTGCCAGCAGCGGATGGCGCGGCGGAGATTTCCAAGTTCTTCGCAGGCTTTTCAGGCGCCCTTAACGACCCTCTGAAGCGCGTCCAGGGACAACTTGTGACCATCTGCCGCCAAGGTGGCTTGGATAGCCCTTAGCGGGTGCCCGTCGGCTCGCAGCGCCATCGCCTTGCAGATTACGGCCTGCTGTCCGACCACGGGGACTAGCGACCCGTCCTCCCCGACCATGAAGCCGAACGGGACCTTCCCCCCGAGATACCGACCCCTGCCGCGCTGGTCCTCCTTCACCTGCGACACACGCTCCCTGATCCGATCCCGTTCGGCTTCAGCTACCGCAGACAGGATCGTAAAGACTAGTTTGCTGATGCCATTGCCCGTCACGTCGCCGCCCAGGTCGATCATGTGCAGGCTGACGCCCCGCGCCTTCAGCTCCCCCAGCACACCAAGAGCGTCGAGCGCAGAGCGGAACATGCGGTCGAGCTTGGCAGTGATGACGGTGTCGCCCTGCTTCAGGCCGGCAAGCAGAACCGAACCTTGCGGCCGGTCAATCAGCGGGACGGAGCCCGATACCCCGCGCTCTACGAACATCCTGTCCAGGCTGAGGCCGTGCATTAGGGCATAGCCCGCGATCTGTCGCTGCTGCACGTCGAGGCTCTCGCCTTCCTCTGCCTGGGCTCTGGTGCTCACCCGCGCGTAACCGTAAACCGCCATACCAACCTCTGTCTGCTTGTTCGCTTGCGTCAGACAGAGATAATCATGTTCGGTTCCTATTGCAAGCAGACAAGCTCAACAATTCGCGCGCGCGAGCATCTGCCAGTTGCTGTCAATGTTCCTGGTCTGTTCTACTGCTTCGGCTATGGGCCTAGCGGTAAGGCGTGGAATGACGAGTGCTTCAGCTTTGGCGATCCCGCCGCACGCCAAGCCTAATCCGGAGCCTCTGCACAACGGCAGGCCTCCGGCGCTGCTGACTACCGAAGAAATGTGCGCGGCCATTGCAGCGGCGCTGGAACGGCAGCGTGGGAGTCCCAGACGGGCGCTAGACGCAGTGGCTGCTCGCCTGCTGGCGGCCGAGTTGCGGGGCAGCGGCTACCACCTGGCAAGGCACCCGCCGACCACTGACCCGACAGCGTGACTGACCACCGCATCACCGAGCGCAGCCATCACCTACCGCATCATCAGCACCGCAGCATCACGACGCAGCAACGCGGCGGCGCGCACACGATCTAACCCAGATGCTTTTCGACCCCGTAGGCCCTCCTGAGAGAATTGGTTCAAAGAACCGGGTTGAAGTCGCGGCTGTTGTCGTAGTTGAAAGCCGAGCTTTCTTGACGAGGCAGACCACCGCAAAACTGCCGGCAGCGGCGGACGGGATAGGGGTCCCCCCGTCCGGGGTCGTTAGCAGGCCCCCGACGCCTCGCTCAGGGACCTGTTACAACACCGCCAGGGCCGGCTAGCTAGCCGCCTCCTGTTTGATCACTGGCACGTCGTCGTCGTGTTGTTGCCAAAGGTTTGCCGGGTGCAGGTCGCTGCGGCACCTCCAGGGCCATACATGTGCGTGTAGGTCGTGTTGCCATAGGTCTGCGAGTTACCCGTCAACATCTGACCGCCGACGGTGCCGTTATAATACGACGAGTTGCCGAACGTTTGCTGGTTCATCTGAACTGTCTGTGGTGCGGGTAGGGCGGGCTGGAACAAAGGCGCCGGCGGAGGCGCAGCCGTCTGTTGCGCCTGCTGGTAGAGGAATGCCGCCGCAGCCTGACGGCGTTCGGCCCGCTGATCTTCCTCGTTCGTCCGGCAATCCAGGAAGGCCGTAGTTCCGGCTGTGAACCCTTGCGCTTGGCAGTTGTCCTCGTCCGCCTGCTCTACTTCCTGCGCCTTCTGGTATCCGGCTGTTCCTGGCAGGCAGTCGTCCTCCATCATCCCCATGGCGCAGGCTAGGGGGTGATTTGCGCAGCCGGGAAGGCCCGCCACGAGCAGCAGGGCAAGCAGAGACCGACTACGCCGAACCAGAAGAGCCATAGGACTTGCTCCGCCTCCGCCCCACGCGGCGGGTTGAACGGTTCGTATCTATATCGGAACGGTTCTGTCGTCACGAACTACTGCAGGCGCCCGACGGAGCCGCTGTCGGGCCTGTTAGGTGGCGCGCAAATCAGGCCGTCGGATGCTGGTGGTGTGGCTCTGCTACTGCTCGGTAGCCTCAACAACTGACACACTGGCCTCCTTGCCCTCCTGAGTGGCGCGTATAAGCTGGCTCACCGCCGCCTTCGTCCAGCCAGAACCGCCCCGCAGTCGCGGCACCCCGTTCTCGTTCAACTCCCTCGCCACCTCCGATAGCGTCGCGCCCGCCTCCAGCCTAGGCCGAACCAGTGCCCAGGCGACGGCCCTAGCCGCCCTGGCCTGTTCGGACGCGACTGCACTGCCTCTCGCAGAACGAGCGATCCCGGCTGCAATCAGCCGGTCACTCTTGCCGGCTCGCCCAGCCTCTATCTTCTGCCGCCGTCGAATAGCCTTCTCGCGTTGGCGGTTCTCCCAATCGGCGCGCGCCGCCCTGGCGGCCTCTTCGCGCTGGCGCTCCTGCTCGGCCCAGAAGGCCCGCATCTCCTCCGCGTGGCGCGCCGCCGCCGCCCTCGCCCGCGCAAAGCTGTCAGGAGGAAGAGGCTCAGGGGGAGGTCGGGCTGGTTTTGACGGCGGGGCCCACCCGGCAAGGTCCAAGACGAAATCGGGTGCAACCTGCAGACGCCGCTTCGTGCATGTCGCGATGCCGGCGACCGTGGCCCTTGTCCAAGCCTTCGCCCTTGCCGGCCGCAGACCGATCTTGTCCAGCTCGGCTATGATCGCCTCGTCCAGGAAGTGAAGCTGCCGCATGGTCAGGACGACGTGACCGAGTCGTCGAAGGTAGGCGTCGGAACGTTGCTGCTGGCCCTCTCGCGCTCGGGCGGCCTTCGCGAGTTGCTCGCCGCGCTCATGCAGGGGCAGTTGGGAGACCTTTACGGCCCGTAACGCCAATCGAAGGCGCCGCTCAGCCCGCGCTACCCTCTGCCGGCGCTTGAGGATCAAGCGGGCGAAGGCCCGATTTAAGCAGCCTCCCAGCCGCACAACCCGCTGCCTCTGCTTGATTAGCGTCTCGCGGTCGCGCTCGCGCTGATATTCCTCGGACTCCCTTCGGCGCTCCGCCTGGACGTCGAGGGCTTCGTTCATCTGGTGTGCCTCGAACCAGTCCTCGTTTGGGACCATCCGCCGGCGCCGAAGCCAGAGCCGGACCTCGTGGGTGTCCCAGTGCCTACCGCCGGACGGGTTGAAGAGGCGCCAAGCCGTCAGGGCCGTCGCAATATCCGCCGAGTAATGGCCGCTCTGGTGCAGGCCCTCGATGTGGAGCTTGAGGAGGGGTGCCTGCCGCCTCGCCCGTGCGGCGGGGGTTCTCAAGAGTTTCGGCACGTCGTGCTCCTGCGTCCCGTGCCGCCGCTGCGCTGTTGGAAGAAGGAGCGAGTTGGAGGGACCGTGAACCGGCTACTCGGGCAGCCTGATCGACTCGATTACGCCCCGCAACGCCGCGTCGTCGGGACCCCCCCAGTAGCGGCCCAGCGTCATGCCTTGCCGGCCCTCTATGTGGCCCATGACCACCGAGACCACGTGCGGGGGCTGTCCGGCGTTGATCGCCGCCGTGTCCGCCCAGCGTCTCCACGAGTGAAAATTGACGAGCGACCGTCGGCCGGTTCCGTCTTTGATACCAAGCGTCTCGCGGTATCGTTGAAACTGCTTCCCCAGGGCATCGGTGCGCTCAGCACGATTCGATGTCAGATCGTGGAAGAGGTAGTCTCCCGGAGACTTCCCCGCCGTCCTGCGCTCTACGATGCCGGCCAGCACCGAGTGGATCGGCACCCGCCGCCGCGACGCCGCTGTCTTGCCGGCCCGAATCACGAACATGCCGCCGCAGCAGTCCGCCACCTTCAGCCTGCCGATCTCTTCCCGCCGCATTCCGCTAAGGGCCGCGACCCGCATGAAGTCGTGCAGGATTGGCGTGGCAGAGCCGTTCAGCAGGGCGACAACTTCGGCGTCTTTGAACGGCCGCTCCTTTTCCTCGTCGCCTCCTCCCGCCCTCTTCGCGGGTGCCTGCTCCAGCCACGGATTTGGCCGCTCGAAAGGAACGCGGGCTTTCCGCCGCAGCCACCACCAGTAGGTCGATAGGCTCGAAGCTATCTTGGTGATGGTCTTCGCGGCCCGGCCCGACTGATGCAGGTGTTCAGACATGAACCGTCCCGCCGCCCGCCGGTCCACCGCCTCCAGCGTCGCCGGTAGCTGGGCTTTGGCGAGCCACTCCCCCAGCTCCTTCACGGCCCGCCGATGGTCGCCCTTCGTGCGTTCTTTGAACGCCCCGTGCTGTCCTCCCTCGGCCAACCAGGTCTCCAGGTGAAGACTCAGCGGGGTCGCCGCGCCGGTCGCCAGCCCATCGAAGAGTTTTGCGGCTGCGGTGTCCAGGGCGCGGAGTTGTTCTGAACGCTCGCTGATCAGGTCCCGAACGAAGTCTTCCGGGTCCTCGTGGTCCGCCAGCCCCTTCGGCTCTTCCCCGCGACGGGCGGCCTCTATCGCCTCGCGCCACGCCATCGCCTCGCTGACAATCGGGTCGCCGGCCTTCTCGGCACTGGCATTGGCGATCTGGGCTTTCAGCGCCGCAAGCACCGGCCAGCGCCTCGCCTGCGCCGTGGTCAGGCTTCGCGTTCCCAGCGACTTCCGCAGCCGCTTCCGGCCGACCGCCGCGCGCAGGCTAGGGGGAATCTCTACGACGCAATACCAACCCTGACGACGCTGTTCGAGATAACGACTGTCCGCCATCCGCCTGGCTCCTGCCCCTCACGTGCCCCCTCACGTTCTACCCCTCACATTGGGAGGGTGCAACGGCAGTTTCGAGCCATTCTGCGGTCTGTTTGGTGCCGGAATGGACAGTCCCACTCCCTCCGCCAGTGGAATTAGGGCAGAGCCACTCGCTCCGGATGGCGTGCGCGGCCGCGAAGGGTAGCACCCCGCCTTCACTCCTTACTATCGATGGACAGTATTGCCACGCGAGTTCCCCTGGCTTTATGCTGACCAGTAAGAGCCTGTTTCAAAACGCCTGATGCTGGATGAGAGCGGCTCGTAGAGCCGCGGCCGGCGCGACTTTTCGAGCACCGCAGCGCAGCGGCCTACTGGCCGTGAGCAGCGGAGCGCAAGAAAGGCGCGTCGGATCGCCAGTAGCAGGCGTTTTGAAACAGGCTCCAATAAGAAGTGCACCGGGACGGAAAGTGGATGGACGTTGATCCCAAAGTGCAGACCGATCAAGTCGAACTCCTGAGACTGACCAACATCAGCAAGGATTACGGCGCAATACGCGCGCTGTCCAACTTCGCGCTGACAATAAAAGCCGGCGATGTCGTCGGATTGATGGGCGACAATGGCGCGGGAAAGTCCACTCTCGTCAAGATTATAGCCGGCAATTTCCACCCGACCCACGGAACCATCCATTTCGACGGGCAGGAGCACCGTTTCGACAGGCCGCTCGATGCGCGGTCGGTCGGCATCGAGGTCGTCTATCAGGACCTCGCACTGGCCGATAACGTGAGCGCGGCCGCAAACGTGTTCCTGGGCCGCGAAATGGTACGCAAGATCGGGCCGTTCTCGTTCCTGGACCACAGGGCGATGAACACGCGGGCCCGTGCCTTGTTCGAGGAACTGAAGTCCGAGACCCGCCCGCGCGATCTCGTGAAGCAGATGTCGGGTGGTCAACGCCAGGCTGTTGCCATCGCCCGCACCCGGCTGGCAAATGCCAAGCTTGTTCTGATGGACGAACCCACGGCCGCGATCTCGGTCCGGCAGGTTGCCCAGGTGCTCGACCTCATTCGCCGGCTCCGGGATTCCGAAATCGCCGTCATGCTGATCTCGCACCGCATGCCGGACGTCTTCTCGGTCTGCGACCGGGTCGTGGTGCTGAGGCGTGGCGAGAAGCGGGCCGACAAGCCGATCCTGCAGTCGAGTCCGGAAGAGGTCACGGCACTGATCACCGGCGCCAAGGAATATGCCTGATGTCGGAGAGTGTCAGCCAAGCGGTAACCTTCGACAATATCGGGAGCGTGCGGTGGTACCGCCGCGGCGCGTTCGCGACGCAGACAGCCTATGTCGGGATCGCGTTCATCATCATCACCTTACTGGTCGCGATCTTCACGCACCGTTTCCTGTCCTACGGAAACCTGCTCAATACCTCGAAGAACTTCAGCTATATCGGCATCGTGGCGCTCGGATCGACCCTGGTGATCATCACCGGCGGGATCGATCTCTCGGTCGGCTCGGTCATGGGGCTGGTGGCTGTCATGACCGCCATCCTGATGAAGGTCCTGTCGGCGACAATGCTCGCCGGCATTCCCTACGCGGTGATGATCGTCTCCGCGGCCGGCGGCATGGCGATCGCCGCCGTGGTCGGGCTCATCAACGGCCTGCTGATCGCGAAGGTCAGGCTCTCGCCCTTTGTCACGACCCTGGGCATGCTCTCGATCTGTCGCGGTGTCACCTACGTGATCACCCAGGGCCGCGGCCAGGCGCCGACCGGTCCGTATGTCGACACGTTCTATAACCTGTCCGACGGCAAGGTCTTCGGCATCCCGGTGTCGGTGGTCTATCTCCTGGTGCTGGCAGTGCTCATGGGCGTGGCGCTGCGCCACACCCGGTGGGGACGCTATGTGTTCGTGCTGGGCGCCAACGAGCGTGCCGCACAGCTGACCGGCGTGGCCGTCGCGCGCGTCAAGATGTCGGTCTATGTGCTTTGCGCCCTGAGCGCCGGGTTGTCCGGCATCCTGATTGTCGGCTGGCTGGGCTCGGCCCCCGCCAACCTTGCAACCGGCTACGAACTCAAGATCATCGCCGCTTCGGTGATCGGCGGCGCGGATCTGGCCGGCGGCGTCGGCGGACCGGTGGGCGCGATCCTCGGCGCTGCCCTGATCGAGGTGATCCGCAACGGGCTCGCGCTGTTCGGCGCCGATACCTACTGGGAACAGACCTTCGTGGGATCGATCATCATCCTGGCCGTCCTGGTGGACAAGATCCGTACGCGGCAACCCGAGTAGCGGCCCGGATCCTGGACTGAATCAAGTAATCAAGAACTGGGAGACTTCCAAATGAGAACAATGCTTCTGGCAGCCGTTGCCGTTACCGCGATGATGGCGACCGCGCACGCCGCGGACGCCTACAAGTTCGCCCTGATCCCGAAGGGCATGGACAACCCGTATTTCGACCTGTCGCGCAACGGGTGCATGGCGGAGAGCACCAAGCTCGGCAACGTGACCTGCATCTACAAGGGTCCGGCGACGCACGAACCCGCCACGGAAGTCCAGATCATGCAGGACTTCGTCACCCAGGGGGTCGACGGGATCGCCGTCTCGGTCGCGGACGCAGACTCCGTCATCCGCGTGATCAAGCAGGCGCGTGACGCCAACATCCCGGTGATCACGTTCGATGCCGATGCCGTTAAGTCGGAACGGCAGGCCTATGTCGGCACCGACAACAAGGAGATGGGCCGGGAACTCGGCCGCCAGCTCATCAAGCTGCACCCGCAGCCCAGCAGCTTTGCCACCCAGTCCGGGGGGCCTGCAGCTGCCAACCTCAATGATCGTCTCGCCGGGCTGTATGAGGTCTTGAAGGGTGCCGGGTGGAAGGAGGTGAAGGGTTCGCCCTCCTTCTGCAATGACGACGCGGCCCTGGCGGACCAGCAGCTTTCCGATTTTGCCACCGCCAATCCCGACATCGGCGCCATCATCCCGGTTGGCGGCTGGGCGCTGTTCGCGCCCAAGGCCTACAAGGCGTTTGTCGATGCCAACATGGACCGCGTCAAGGCCGGCAAGTTTCCCCTGGTGATGGCCGATACGCTTCCCGTGGAACTCCAGCTGCTGAAGGACGGATACGTGCAGACGCTGGTCGGCCAACGCCCGTTTGAAATGGGCCAGAAGGCCATGGAGATCCTCCTGGCCCTGAAGAAGGGCGAGAAGGTCGCAACCGTGAACATGGTCGGCCTCGATGTCGTGACCAAAGGCAATGTCGACAAGTTCCTGAGCGCGTCGCGATAACCCGCACGTCCCGACAGCAATGGGCATCCGGGGAGTGTCTCACTCCCCGGCGAGCGCGCGCTCGATCCTGGCGGCGGTTGCCAGCAGCATCGCGTCCTCGTGCGGTCGCGCGATCATCTGCAGCCCCAGCGGCAACCCGGCTGGCCCGTGTGCGAACGGCAGCGTCAGGCTCGGGCAGCCCAGCAGGGTCACGAAGCGGTTGAAGACCGGATCGCCGGTGGATCCGAACGGCACCGCCTCCCCGGTTGCCGACGGCGTCAGCAGCACTTCATGCCTGCCGAACAGCCGGTCGAAATCGAATTCCCATCGTGTGCGCAAGGCTGCCCGATAGTCCTGCCCGGACGGAGGCGCCCACGAGAGCAGGTCACGCAGCGGTGCCGAAACCGCCTCGCGGTGCTGCAACCATTCCGTCGCCAGGTCGCGTGCCATCTCGAAATGCATGACCGCGAGATGGCACGCGTCCAGCGAAGCGGGTGGCGACGCCACCTCGGCTGCCCCGAGGGCCGTGACACCGGTCAGGAACGCGTGCCGCATCGCCGAATCAGCCAGCTCCCAGTGCACGGTCCGGCAGAAGCCCAGGCTGCTGGCGGGACGGGAGCGGGCGTCGCCGCCAAGCGCCAGATGCATCCGCCATGTCGTCGCGACGTCCCGCGTGAGCCAGCCGACGGTGTCGAGAGTCGGTGCCGAGGCGGCAACGCCGGCCAGCCCGAAGCGGCCATGCGTCGGTTTGTAGCCGACGATCCCGCAGAAGGCGGCCGGACGCGCGATCGACCCCGCGGTCTGCGTGGCCAGCGCCGCATCGACATGGCCGTCGGCGACCGCGGCGGCCGAACCGCTGGAGGACCCGCCGGGCGAGCGGGAAAGATCGAGCGGATTGCGCGTCGCCGCCGGCTCGAGGAACGCGAACGGCGTGGTCACGGTCTTGCCGAGAATGATCGCGCCGAGCGCCTTCAGCCGCGCCACGATGGCGGCATCGACGAAGGCCGTGCGGTCCCGGAAGATCGGGCTGCCGAGGCCGCAAGGCAGGCCGCCGACATCGATGATGTCCTTGACGCCGATCAGCAGGCCGCCCAGCGGCGCGGCACGGTCCAAGGCTGCAGCCTGCCGACGCGCACCCGGCGCGTCGACACAGGTCCAGGCGCGCAGATCGCTGTCCCGCCTGGCAATGAGCGCAAGCGCGTCCGCGACACGCGCGGACAAGGTCACGCAGACGCGTCTCGCAGCAGATGCTTCGCGACCTTGCAGATATAGGTATATTTCGGATTGACCATTTGCGTGCAGCGCGCCTCGGCGATCTGGCCGAGAAACAGGTAGGCCTCCGGCTCGGTGAAGCCGTACTCGTCGGCCAGCCAGTAGATCATCTCCTGGAAGGCGATACGCATCGCATCCTCGAGCGGCCGGGCGCAGCCCAGCGTCGCGATATGCGTCGCGGTCTCGATCCTGGGCCAGGTCAGGCGCTTCGGCTTGGGGATGAGCGCCACGCTCAGCGTCACGCGCGCGCCGATTTCGGTCGCCCCCATGCCGACGCATTCGCCGTCGCCCTGCAGGGCGTGGCAGTCGCCGACATAGAGGCCGGCACCGTCCTGGTGCACGTCGAAGGTGACGGTGCTGCCCGGGCCGATCTCCTGCACGTCGAGATTGCCCCCATGCACGCCGTTATCGACGGTGAGCACGCCACCATGCACCGGCGCCACGCCGAGCACGCCGACCATCGGGTGGATCGGCAGCTTCCTGGTCTCGCTCCAGTGCACCACGCCGTCCGAGACACGCATCGCCCGCGTGTGGTGGCCGAACTCCTTGTGCCTGACCCAGTCGGGAAACATGCCCGAGCCGGGGAACAGCGCGGTGTAGCCGATCTCGTCGAGCTCCATCGCATGGATGGTGACCGCGAGCGCGTCCCCCGGCTTGGCTCCCTCGACAAAGAGCGGTCCGGTGGCTGGGTTGACGAACGGAAAGCGCACATTGGCCGACGTGATCCGCGACTCTGTCGAGGTGATCACGCCCGCGTTGCAGTTGATTTCGCACTCGACGCGTATCGTCTCGCCGGGCCGGATCGTCCCGATCCGCACCTCGCCGCTGGCCAGCGCGTATTTGAGGTTGCCGTCTTTGCGTATGGTGTGGGTCATCGGATGGCTTTCTATTCGTAGCAGTCAGGAGAGATCGTGGCGCCAGGGAAGCAGCAGCCGTTCGACGCGGGTGACCACGCCGGACAGGACAAGGGCGAGGAACACCGTCGCCACGAGTTCGGCAAACACTGCGGAGATCGCATACAGGCTGCCCGACTTGAAGATCTCGTGGCCGAGCCCCTGCGTCGAGGACATGAACTCGCCGACAATGGCGCCGACCAGGGCGAACCCGACGGTCAGCTTCAGGCCGGCGAAGATGTCCGTCATCGAGGCCGGTACGACCAGCAACCGGAAAACCTGCGACCGACGCGCCCGCAGCGACAGCATCAGGTTGATCTGGTCGGGATCGACGCCGAGTGCCCCTTTGTAGGCGATGATGATCGAGACGACCACGACCGACAATGTCGACATGGCGACCTTCGAGGCGAAGCCGGTGCCGAACCAGATGATGGTGATCGGCGCCAGCGCGATGATCGGGATGGACCCGAGTGCCAGAATGAACGGCTGCAGCACGTGCGAGACGAAGCGCGAATACCAGAGCAGCAGGCCCAGCGTGGTGCCGATCACGTTGCCCAGCGCAAAGCCGGCCAGGGTTTCCAGCGCGGTCGTCCTGAAGTCCGTCCACAGCGATCCGTCGCGACCGGCGGCAACGAGGGCGTCGGCAACGCCCGCCGGCGACCCGTACAGGAAGGCACTCGCGGCGCCGGTCGCGGTCTGCCATTGCCAGACACCGATGATGGCGGCGAAGCAGAGCATCTGGCAGACGACGATCTGCAGCCGGCGCAGCCTGCGGGCCCGCACGGCCTCCGACGCGCGGCTGCGGCGGCCGGCGTCAACGGATATCGAGTTCGGTCCAGATCTGTCGGACATGATGCGCGAACCCCTTGCTCTCGCGGAGTGCGATGAGATTGCTGCGGTCGCCCTGCAGCTCGATCAGATGCTCGGCGACGATCGTGCAGGGCCGTCGCGACAGCACCAGGACGCGATCCGACAGGCTGACCGCCTCTTCGACATCGTGCGTGATGAGCAGCAGCGCGCGGCCCAGTTCACGGGCCAGCCGGAGCGTGTCGCGCTCGATCAGGATCTTGGTCTGGAAATCGAGCGCCGAGAACGGCTCGTCGAACAGCAGCACGTCCGGCTCGGGTGCCAGCGTGCGCGCCAGGGCCACGCGTTGCCGCATGCCGCCGGACAGCGTCGACGGGTAATGGCCGGCGAACTGCCCCAGCCCGAGCTGGTCGAGCAGGGCCTGGGCGCGCCGCCTGTTGGCAGCCCGCGTGCCCCCTTTCACCTCGAGCCCGATCATGACGTTCCCGAGCGCGGTGCGCCACGGCAGCAGCAGATCCTTCTGCAGCATGTAGCCGACGCCCGGCGGCACGCTGCCGATCTCGCGCCCGTCCCAGAGCACCGCGCCGCGGGTCGGCGCGATGAGGCTGCAGAGCAGGTTCAGAAGCGTGGTCTTGCCGCAGCCGGACGGCCCGACGAGGCTGACGATCTCGCCGCGCGCCAGCGAGAACGAGATCGACCGGATGATTTCGAGTTCCGTGCCGTTGTCCGAGAGGAAATCCTTGCCGAGGTCGCACGCCTCCAGCAGCATCCGGCCGCCGCTGGATCGGTGCAACGGCCTGCTCAGCTTGCGGCGGCCGTTCAGCTTGCGGCGGCCTTTCTGGCGAACGAGTTGTCGACGATCTGGTCGAACGTCGCCGTTCCCTTGATGTTCTTCAGATAGACCTGCATCTTGATCAGGTTCGCCCATTGCGCGCGGTCGACGACGATGGACTCCGACGGGATCCGGTATTTCAGCTCGGTGTCGATCGCACTGTCGATGACGCTGCCGGAAAGCTGCGGGAATTCCAGACGGGCGACCTGCTTGGCGTAGGCCGGATCGCTGTAGGTCCGGTGCATCGCCTCCTCGAAGCCGTTGCACAGCGACTGGATGATGTCCGGGCTGGCCGCCACGGTCTGGTTCAGCACCATGATCCCGGTATTGCAGAACGGGCCGATCGCGTTCGAGAAGTCGAACACGATTCTTGCACCCTGCGACGCCGCCTGGGCGACGCCCGGCTGGTAGGCAATGGCGACATCCGCCTGGCCCGCCAGCATGGCGCCGATCTCGGTGCCGGGGGTGACCTGGATGATCTGCACGTCGGTGCCGATCACCAGTCCCGCCTGTGTCAGCAGGCGCTTGGTGACGCTGTAGTTGGTGTTCGGATCCGGCGAGGTGACGATCTTCAGGCCCTTGAACTGCACCGGATCGGTGATCGGCTTGAGGGTCCTGGACACGCCGAAATACTGCGCCCGCTGCACGACGCTGCCGACCACCTTGCCGGGACCGCCGCGCTCGACGGAGATCGGCACCATCGTCGGGTCGCCGATACCGAACAGCGCCGATCCGCCGAGCACCGCCGCGAAGGCCTGGGTGTCGCCACCGGCCGCGGACACGTTCAGGCGGATCCCGTGCTTCTCGAAGGTGCCGGCATGCTGGCCGACATAGAGGTCGATATAGCCGAGATTATGCACCGCCTCCACGAAGGCCACGTCGCGAACCGCGGCGCGGGCGAGGCGAGGTGCTGCCAGCACGCCGAGTGCGGACGCTCCCGCGAGCTGCAGGGCGTTGCGACGCGAGATGGTCTGGAAAGGCTGTCCGGTCACCGTTGAAACTCCGCCCTCTTGGCAGGCACCGAGGCTGCAAGGCATGTGCCAGCCTCATCCGGCTGTCGGCTTCCATCCCGGCGCCCGCGTCGCGGGCAGACGGTGACCATGCATTGTGCATAATGCATGAAACTCGGGGCCTGGAGCCCGGGTCGCAGGCTGCGGTATCAGACCCGACCGGAGTCCGAGGGTCCTGGGATGAACATGGCGAGCAAGCGTCCGCAGACCGCCCGGCAATACGTGGTGGGCGTGCTGCGGACCGAGATCCTGAAAGCAACCCACGAGGCCGGCACCAGGCTCCGTCAGGAGGAGGTCGCGGCTCGCCTGGGTGTCAGCACGACCCCCGTGCGCGAAGCCTTTCGCGACCTGCTGGCCGAGGGACTGATCGAGCTGGACACGCATCGTGGCGTGCTGGTGCGCGGCCTCACCCTCACCGATGTGCGCGAGCTGTACGAGCTTCGCATCCTCCTCGAGCCGAGGCTCGCGCTGAAGGCCGTGGCCTTCGCCTCGCCGGCGCATCTGGATGCGGCGGCGACGACCCATCGCCAGCTCTGCGACGAGCAGGAACCGGAGCGCTGGGCCGCCCTGAACGTGATCTTCCACCGCGAACTGACCGCGCCCGCGCCCGAGGGCCGGCTGTCCAGGATCGTCGAGAGCCTGGCCGCCGCCGCGGGCGCCTACGTCACGCTCTCGATGCACGCGACACCCGAGCTGATGGCGCTCAACAATGCCGACCACGCGGAGCTGCTGCGTCACTATCGCGACGGCAACGCGGAACGGGCCGCACGCAAGACGGCGCAGCATCTCGAGCAGACACTGCTCGCGATCGAGCAGGACGTGCGGACGCGGTCGGTGTAGCCGGGTGGTGCGAAAGCAAGGCCAAGGGCTTTGCCCCCTCGATCCGCTTCGCGGCTCAAGCCCGTCAAAGGCAAGCCTTTGAAATCCCTTCTTTTAAGAGAGCGGGTCTGGGGCCTCAGGCCCCAGCGGGTCAAGGGCGGAGCCCTTGCGCCTGGTGTTTCAGGAGCCTGCTAGAACACGGCGTGATCGCCGCGCTCGGGCGGCGTTCCTCCCGCCATCAGTGTCGCGTAGAACCCGGACAACGTCTCGGTCCCGGTCGAGGGCGTGGCAGCCGCGTCATAGCGGCCGGTCTCGGGATTCAGCACCAGCATCGATTCCGTCGCGTAGTAGCGACCGATCCGCGCCAGCTCCGCCTTGTCGGCGAGCGCCGGCAGCAGGCGGCCGGGGGCGGCCAGCGCCGCGATGATGATGTCGAGCAGCGCCACCGGCACCTTGCGGAAGCGATGCTTCCGGCCCGCCAGCGCGAACAGCAGCTCGCCTTGCTGGCGCGGGGTGATCGCGTCCCCGGGGCCGCCGATCGGCAGCACGCGATTCCAGCGTCGATCGTCGTCGAGGCAGTCCGCGAGATAGGCGGCGACATCGCCGTCGCTGATCGGCTTGCATGCTGTCAGGGCGCCGTCGCCGAACAGCAGGAACGGCCGGCCACGCCTGACGCGCTCGACCTGTCCGGACAACGACTTGAAGAAGGCGGTCGGCCGGACGATCGACCAGGTCAGGCCGGACGCCACCAGGGCGGCCTCGAACGCCAGCTTGGCATGCTGGAACCCCAGCAGCGGCTTCTGCACGCAGATCGCCGACAGCAGGACGAAATGGCTGACACCGGCGCTTTGCGCTGCGTCGAGCACATCCACATGCGCCTGGTGGTCGACGGCCCAGGCATCCGCAGGCGCACCGGTGCGCGATGCCATGCACGACACCACCGCGTCGAAGCGTTCGCCGCGAAAGCCGTCGCGGGCGATCCCGGCCGGGTCGGACATCGCGACGATGCGAATCTCGGCGCCATCGACGGCCGGCGCGCGGTCCGGACGCGGACGCACGAAACACACCACCTCATGCCCGCGCAGCAGCAGCGCCCGCCTTGTCGCCCGGCCGATGGTGCCGGTGGAGCCGAGCAGGCAGACCCGAAGAGACATATTCGCCCCTAATCCACGAATTTTCGCAGTGTTTTATGACGATGGCCTCGCCTGATCGCGCATGAAGGCCGAGATGTGTCTGCGCCGTAAATAGCACTTCGCGCTGGCGGTAGTTGCACGATCAACTGTGGCATGTGATGGTCCATCCCGCCTGCCGGCTTGCGGGCGGTCGGGCGCGGCATTCGGGAGAGCTGAAATTGGGTCTCGCAAACGCTCCCCTTGCCACGGCCAGGCGTCCGCCGGCAACGCTGCTGCGTACCGACGCCGAGGCCATCGAGGCCGCCCGTTCCCTGGCACCCGTGCTTGCGGAAGGCGCCGTGCAGCGCGATCGCGACCGGATCCTGCCACGCGCGGAACTCGACCTGTTCTCCGCCAGCGGGCTGTGGGGCATGACGGTGCCGCGTGCCTATGGCGGCGCCGGGGTCTCGTTCGAAACGGTGTCGGAGGTCATCGCGATCATCTCCGCAGCCGATCCCTCGATCGGCCAGCTGCCGCAGAACCATCTCGGCGTGGTGGAGGCGCTGCGTGTCACCGCGAACGAGGAGCAGAAGCGGCGATACTATGCGGGGGTCCTGCAAGGCCTTCGCTTCGGCAACGCGTTCTCGGAAGCCGGCAGCCGCAACGCCGGCACCTTCGACACCCGGCTGGTCGCGGACGGCGACGGCTACCGGGTCAGCGGCCGCAAGTTCTATGCGACCGGCGCGCTGTTCGCCGACATCATTCCCGTCGCGGCCACCGGCGACGACGGCCACGTCTATCTGGTGTTTGCCGATCCCCGGGCGCTGGGCCTCACGATCACCGATGACTGGTCGGGCTTCGGCCAGCGCACCACCGCGAGCGGCAGCGTGTCGCTGGAGGACGTGCGTGTCGCGGCAACCGACATCGTGCCGGCGCATCTCGGCTACGACCATCCCTCCGCGAACGGGCCGGTGTCGCAGATCATCCAGGCGGCGGTCGATCTCGGCATCGCGCGGGCGGCCATCGGCGACACGATCCACTTCGTGCGCACCCTGTCGCGGCCCTGGATCGATAGCGGGCAGGACCGCGCCGCGGACGATCCGTACACGATCGCGGCGATCGGCGACCTGCAGATCCGCCTGCACGCGGCGGAAGCGGTGCTGGCCATTGCCGGTCGTGCCGTCGATGCGGCGATTGCGGACGCGACCATTGCCACCGTCGGGCACGCCTCGCTCAAGGTGGCGGAAGCCAAGGTGCTGACCACCGAGATCGCCGTGCTGGCCGGCAACAAGCTGCACGAGCTGGCCGGCACGCGGTCCGTGCTCGCCGCGTATGGTCTCGACCGTCACTGGCGCAATGCGCGCACCCACACCCTGCACGATCCGGTACGCTGGAAATACGCCCTGGTCGGCAACCACGCGCTGAACGGCGCACTCCCGCCGCGCCACGCCTGGGTCTGATCGCGATGGCTGACACCGCACCGGCCCGGCGCGAGATCCTGCTCAACGCCTTCGACATGAACTGCGTCGTGCATCAGTCGCCCGGCCTGTGGCGCCATCCGCGTGACCGCGCCGACCGCTACGTTGATCTGTCGTACTGGATCGATCTCGCCCGCACCCTGGAGCGCGGAAAATTCGATGCGCTGTTCCTCGCCGACGTGCTTGGCGTCTATGATGTCTATGGCGGCAACACCGACACCGCTTTGCGCGAGGCGACGCAGGTGCCGCTGGGCGACCCGACCCTGCTGGTCTCCGCGATGGCGGCGGCGACCGAGCATCTCGGCTTCGGCGTGACCTGCACGCTCTCGTACGAGCCGCCCTTCACCTTTGCGCGCCGCATGTCGACGCTGGACCACCTGACGCGCGGACGGATCGGCTGGAACATCGTCACCGGCTATCTCGACAGCGCGGCGCGCGGTGTTTCGGGGGACGCGCGCCAGAAGGGCCACGACACGCGCTACGCCGTCGCCCACGAGTATCTCGACCTGGTCTACCGGCTCTGGGAGGAAAGCTGGGAGGACGGCGCGGTCCTGCGCGACCGCGCCAGCGGCGTGTTCACCGATCCGGCGCGCGTGCATCGCATCCGCCACGACGGCGAGCATTTCCGGCTCGATTCGATCCACCTCTCGGAGCCCTCGCCGCAGCGCACGCCGGTGCTGTTCCAGGCCGGCACCTCAGGCAAGGGCCGGGATTTCGCCGCACGCCACGCGGAATGCGTGTTCATGGCGGCGCCGAGCAAGGCCGTGGCAGCCGGCTACGTCTCCGACATCCGGCGCCGCACTGCCGAGACCGGCCGAGGTGCTGACGCGGTCCGGATCTTCAACCTCACCACCGCCATCGTCGGCCGCACCGATGCCGAGGCGCGCGAGAAGCACGCGGACTATCGCCGCTATGTGAGCCACGCCGGCGCACTGGCCCTGATGTCGGGTTGGACCGGCATCGACTTCTCCGCCTACGACCTCGACGAGCCGATCCGCTATATCCGCAACGAGGCGGTGCACTCCGCCGTCGAGAGCTTCACGACGGCCGATCCGGACCGCATCTGGACGGTGCGCGAAGTTGCCGAGTGGGTCGGCATCGGCGGCTTCGGGCCGCTGCTGGTCGGATCGGCCGCGACCGTCGCGGACGAGATGGAAGCCTGGATTGCCGAGACCGGCATCGACGGCTTCAACCTGGCCTACGTGGTGACGCCGGAGACCTTCACCGACATCGCCGACCTCCTGGTGCCCGAGCTGCAGCGGCGCGGTCGCTACAAGACCGAATACCGTCCGGGCACGCTGCGCGAGAAGCTGTTCGACAACGGCCCTCGCCTCGCCTTGCCGCATCCCGGCGCCGCGCGGAGGCACCCGGCGTGACGCACATCATACGCGACGACGCCGAGGCGATCGCCGTCGCGCGCACGCTCGCCGACGAGTTCCGGCGCGAGGCCGCAACCAGGGACCGCGAGCGTCGCCTGCCGCGCGACGAGATCGAGCGGTTCTCGCAGAGCGGCCTGTGGGCGATCACCGTGCCGCGCGAGTACGGCGGCGCCGGAGTGGCTGCCGGGACGTTGGCCGAAGTCACCGCACTGGTCTCTGCCGCCGATGGCAGCCTCGGACAGATCCCGCAGAACCATTTCTTCGTCGTCGAGGCGATCCGCCTTACCGCCACCGCGGAGCAGAAGCGCCACTGGTTCGGACGTGTGCTGGACGGCGAGCGCTTCGGCAACGCGCTCAGCGAGACCGGCACCAGGGACGTGCACGACTACCGCACCACGCTGCGTCGCGAGCGTGGACGGCTGCGCCTCGACGGGCGCAAGTTCTACTCGACCGGGGCACTGTTCGCGCACACGATCGCCGCTCTCGCCAAGGACGCCACTCTTTCCAGGGCGGGAGACGACCGGATCGTATTCGCCCTCGTCGATCCGGCGACGCCGGGGGTGGCACTGCACGACGACTGGACGGGCGTCGGACAGCGTACGACGGGCAGCGGCACGACGGTTTTCGAAGACGTGACGGTCGATGCGGCGAACGTGATTGCCTTCGGCGACGCCTTCGAGCGTCCGACCCCGATGGGACCACTCGGGCAGATCATCCATGCGGCCGTCGATATCGGCATCGGCCGCGAGGCGATCGCCGAGACCATCGATTTCGTGCGCCGCCATGCGCGCCCCTGGATCGATAGCGGGGTCGAGCGCGCGTGCGACGATCCCTACACGATCGCGCAGGTCGGCGAGCTGGTCATCCGGCAGAACGCGGCGGAGGCGCTGCTGGCGCGGGCCGGCCTGCTGGTCGACGCGGCGACGCGCGAGCCGGACGAGGAGACGGTCGCGCGCGCCTCGGTCGCGGTTGCCGAAGCCAAGGCGCTGGCCACCGAGGCGGCGCTGAATGCGGCGAACCGGCTGCACGAGCTCGGGGGCACCCGCTCGACGCTGGCGGTGCACGCCCTCGACCGGCACTGGCGCAACGTGCGCACCCACACGCTGCACGACCCGGCGCGCTGGAAATACGCCGCCATCGGCAACTACCACCTGAATGGGACGAAGCCGCCGCGGCACGGCGCGCTGTGACGGCAGCGCTCGAGATGCGCGGGCTGGTCAAGAGTTTCGGCGCGACCCGCGCGCTGGACGGCGCCGATCTCGTCGTCAGCCGGGGCAGCGTGCACGGGCTGATCGGGCAGAATGGCGCCGGCAAGTCGACCATCGTGAACATCCTGAACGGGCTGGTGATCCCTCAGAAGGGCACGATCGCGATCGACGGCGAGCCGGTCGGGGCCGCTTCCCCGCGTGCGATCGAGCGGCTCGGCGTCACCATCATCCACCAGGAGCCGCTGCTGGTGCCCGGCTTCACCGTCGCCGAGGCGTTGTTCCTCGGCGACGAGCCGCGCATGGCGCGCCCGCTCGGGGCGCTGGTGTCCTGGGGCAGCATGCGCCGGCAAGCCGAGGCGGCCATCGCGCGGCATTTCGGGTTGCGGCTGCGCGGTGACGAGCCGGTCGATACGCTGGGCGCCGCCGAACGGCAGGTCGTGCAGATCACCCGCGCGCTGCTCAGGCAGCCGCGAGTGCTGGTGTTCGACGAGCCGACCGCGTGCCTGGTGCGCTCGGAAGCGGATCGCCTGTTCGCCATCATTCGGCAGCTGCGCGACGCGGGCACCGCAGTGGTGTACGTGTCGCATTATCTCGAGGAGGTACGCGACCTCTGCGATGTGGTCACGGTGCTTCGCAACGGCCGCAACGTGGGTACCCTCGATCCGCGCCGCAGCACGGTCGCCAGCATGGCGTCGCTCATGGTCGATCGAGACATCGGCGAGATGTATCCGCAGCGCACCGCGAAGCTCGGGGCGCCCGTGCTCGAAGTCCGCTCGCTCGGCAAGGACCGCGCGTTCGCCGATATCTCGTTCTCGCTGCACGTAGGGGAAATCCTCGGCCTCACCGGCTTGATCGGGTCCGGCGCCAAGGAGCTGGTGAACTGCCTGTTCGGCCTGTCGGCACCCGATCGCGGCAGCATACTGCTGCGCGGAGAGCAGGTGACGCTGCGCACCCCGGGGGACGCGGTGCGGCACGGCATCGGCCTGGTGCCGGAGGACCGGCGCCGGCAGGGCGTGGCGCTCGATGCGTCGGTGGCCGAGAACACGACGCTGCCGAGCCTCTCGCACCTGATGCGGAATTTCCTGATCGACCGGCGTGCGCAGCGCAGCGCGGTGGCCCGGCTGATCGCGCGCCTCGCGATCCAGACGCCGGGCCAGGACGCGCCGGTCGCGGCACTCAGCGGCGGCAACCAGCAGAAGGTGGCGCTGGCGAAGTGGCTCGGCGCCGGGGCGACGGTGTTCCTGCTCGACGAGCCCACCGTCGCCGTCGACGTCGCGGCCAAGGTCGAGATCTACCGGCTGCTGGCCGAACTGGCGGCGGAGGGTGCCGCGGTGCTGCTGCTGTCGACGGACCTTGCCGAACTGCAAGGGCTCGCCGACCGCGTGCTCGTCATGCACCGTGGGCGCCTCGTGCGCGAGGTGCCGGGGAACGAGGCCACCGCCGACGCGCTTCTGTCGGCCGCCTCCGGCACAGCCAGACGCGCAGCATGAGGTCCGAGGCCATCGGCCACGCGTCGCCTGGTCTGGCCCGCAGGCCGGTCGCAAGACGGCGCCCGGCGACGCGCACGCTGGTGCGGGCGGCGGCCCTGGTAACGCTGGCGCTTGCGGTTGCGGCCTTCTCGTTTGCGGCACCCGGCTTTGCCACCGCGACCAACCTCGCCAATGTCGTCGAGCAGTCGACGGTGCTGGCCCTGCTCGCCTTCGGCATGACCATCGTGGTGATCGCCGGTGGCCCGGACGTCGTGCGCGGCGGCATCGACCTGTCGCTCGCCGCCAATCTCGGGCTGTGCAATGCCGTCTATGCGTCCCTCTCGAACGCCGGCACCGGCGACATCGTCGCGTCCGGTCTCGCGGTCGGCGTCGGCGGACTGGTCGGCATGGTCAACGCCGCCGCCGTGACCGGCTTCGGCGTGCTGCCGCTGCTGGCGACGCTCGCCACCATGAACGTGTGCACCGGCGCCGAGCTGGTGATCACGCAGAACACCGTGCTCACCACCAGCTCGCCGCTCCTCGGCTTCATCACCAGCACCTCCGCGCTCGGCCTTTCGCTGACCGACTGGATCCTGGTGGCGGCCACCGCCATGCTCCTCTTCGTCATGCACGCAACGCCGGTGGGACTGCGCCTGCGCGCCGTGGGCGGCCACCATCGGGCCGCGCGCGCGGCGGGACTGCCGGTGCGGGCGATCGGCGCCGGCGCCTATGTCGCAGCCGGCCTGCTGGCCGGTCTCGCCGCCATCGTGCAGGCGGCGCGGCTGTCCGGCAGCTCGCCCGGATCGGGCGACATCCTGCTGTCGGTGGTGCTGACCAGCCTGCTCGGCGTGGTGTTCTCGCGCCGGCTGCAGCCCAGCATCGGTGGCACCCTCGTCGCCGTGCTGTTCATCGGCTGCCTGGTCAACGGCTTCCAGCTGGTGAACGTCTCGAGCTACTGGGTGAACGGCATCGAGGGCGCGCTGATCCTCTCGGTGGTGGCGCTACGCTCGGCGGTCCAGCGTGGCGGCCGGCGGCCGGCGGCGGAGGCCGCGTGATGTCCGCCACCGCGTCGCCGTCCGCGCCAGGCCGCTTGGCGCGGGCCGTCCGCGTCGTGCTGCCGGTCGTCATGCTGGCGCTCGTCGTCGTCTTCGCGCTCGCCTCGCCGACGTTCCGGACGCCGGGCAACCTCGTCCATATCCTCGTCAACGACGTGACACTGGCCGCCATCGCCGCACTCGGGATGACCCTGGTCGTCTGCACCGGCGGCATCGACCTGTCGGTCGGCACCGCGGCGGACCTCGCCGCCATGGTCTGCGCGATCACCGTCTCGGCGGGCGGCGGCGTCGCTCTGGCGGTGGCCGGCGGCGTCGGTGCGGCACTCTGCGTCGGCCTGCTGAACGCGATCCTCATTGCCGGGCTCGGCATCGCGCCGTTCCTGGCGACCCTGGGCGTGCTGTTCATCGGCGAGAGCGTGCAGCAGCTTGCCACCAACGGGGGCGCGCCGATCTACATCGTCTCCGACTTTCCACCGCTGCTCGACCGGCTGGCGCACGGCACGGTCCTGTCCGTCCCGGCGCCGCTGCTCCTGCTGTGCGCGGCGGCGGCGCTCACCCGGCTGCTGCTGGCCCGCACCGCCTACGGACGGCGGGCCCGCGCGATCGGTGTCGGACCCGCCGTGGCGCGCTATTCCGGCGTGCCGGTGCGACGCGTGCTGTCCGTGACCTACATCCTCTCGTCGCTGCTGTGCGGGATCGCCGGCCTGCTGCTGCTCGCCACCGTCCGCTCCTATGTGCCGATGTCCGGCAATGCCTTCCTGCTCGACGCCATCGGCGCGGTGTTTCTCGGCACCACGATCAGCCATGACGCGCGCCCGAACATCGGCGGCACGCTGCTCGGGGTGCTGCTGTTCGGGGTGCTGAGGAACGGGCTGCTGCTGGTGGGCTGGAACTTCTACTGGCAGCAGGTCGCGATCGGCCTGCTCGTGCTGCTGGTGCTCGCCGCCAGTTTCGGCGCCCGCCGCGCCCAGCAGGAACAATGATCTTCAAGGGAGACTCCGCGATGCACTTCCGACAGCTCCGCTCGGCGTTGCTTGCGACCGTGGCGTCCGCGTGCTGGACCGCCGCCGCATCCGCGCTGGCGCAGGCACAGGTGCCGAGCCTGCAGGGCAAGCGGGTCGGCATCACGGTGATCGGCACCGAGCACACCTGGGACCTCAAGGCCTATCAGGGCCAGATCGACGAGGTGAAACGCCTGGGCGGCACGCCGATCACGCTCGATGCCGGGCGCAACGACAGCCGGCAGATCGGCCAGATCCAGACGCTGATCGCGCAGAAGCCGGACGTGATCATCGAGCAGCTCGGCAACGGCCCGGTGCTGCAGCCCTGGCTTGCGAAGATCAGGGCGGCCGGCATCCCGCTCTTCACGGTCGACACCGTGTCGCCGTCGAGCCTCAACGACACCACCTCGGACAATTACGGCATCGGCGAGAAGCTGGCTTTGCAGATGGCGAGCGACCTCGGCGGACACGGCAGGATCCTGGTGTTCAACGGGTTCACCAGCGTTCCGGTCTGCGCCATACGCTATGACGAGCTCCGGCTGGTGCTGAAGGCGTTTCCCGGCATCACCATCGTGCAGCCCGAGCTTCGCGACGTGATCCCCAACACGGTGCAGAACGCCTACGCGCAGATCACCGACATGCTGGCGAAATACCCGAAGGACGGCGACGTGTCGGCGGTCTGGTCGGCATGGGACGTGCCGCAGGTCGGCGCCACCCAGGCCATCGCCGCGGCACACCGCGCCGGCATCAGGACCTACGGCGTCGATGGCAGCCCGGACGTGGTCAAGATGGTCGCCGATCCGGCCTCGCCGGCGGCCGCGGTGGTCGCGCAACAGCCTACCGTGATCGGACGCACGGCGGTCGACAACGCCGCGCGCTACCTCGCCGGCGACCGGAGCATCCCGGCCTATACCTTCATCCCCTCGGTGCTCGTCACCAAGGCGAATGCGGCGGAGGCGGCGAAGGCTATCGGCCAGCGCGGCTGAGTGCCGGCACGGGGCTTGCTGTCCAATCGACGCGGCGGCCGACCTCCGCAAAACCTACGCGCTGCGCTGCAGCCTGAACGCCGCCCACTCCTCGCCGACCGCACTCGCGAGGTGTGCCACATCCGCCTCGCTGTGCAGCGGCGTCGGCGTCAGGCGCAGGCGCTCGCTGCCGCGCGGCACCGTCGGGTAGTTGATCGGCTGCACATAGATGCCGTGCCGCGACAGCAGCCGCTCCGACATCATCCTCGTCGCGACCGGATCGCCCACGATCACCGGGACGATGTGCGACGGGTTGTCGAGATGCGGCACGCCTTGCCGCTCCAGCGCGCGGCGCACCTGCGACACACGAACCTGGTGCAGCGCGCGCAGGTCGTCGGCCTCGCGCAACGCGCGGATGCTGGCGATGGCGCCCGCGGTCAAGGCGGGCGGCGGTGCCGTGGTGAAGATATAGCCCGACGCGAACGAGCGCACGTAGTCGCACATCGCCGCCGACCCCGCGATGTAGCCGCCGACGATGCCGAAACCCTTGGCCAGCGTGCCCTCGATGATGGTGATGCGGTCGGCAACGCCGTCGCGGGCCGCGATGCCGGCGCCGTGCGGGCCGTACAGCCCGACCGCATGTACCTCGTCGAGATAGGTCATCGCGCCATGCCGATCGGCGACGTCGCACAGCTCGGCGATCGGCGCGATGTCGCCGTCCATCGAATAGACGCTCTCGAACACCACGAATTTCGGCGCATCCGGCGGCAGGTCGCACAGACGGCGCTCCAAGTCGCGCGGATCGCTATGCGCGAAGATCTGCCGCTCGGCGCGGCTGTGCCGGATGCCCTCGATCATCGAGGCATGGTTGCCGGCATCCGACAGCACGATGCAGCCGGGCACCCTTGCTGCGATGGTGCCCAGCGTCGCCCAGTTCGACATGTAGCCGGAGCCGAACAGCAGCCCGGCTTCCTTGCCATGCAGCCGGGCCAGCTCCTGCTCCAGCAGCACGTGCTGGCTCGAGGTGCCGGCGATGTTGCGGGTGCCCCCGGCGCCGGCGCCGAGCCGGTCGATCGCCTCGTGCATGGCGGCCAGCACCGACGGGTTCTGGCCCATCCCGAGATAGTCGTTCGAGCACCAGATCGTCACCTCGCAGGTGTCGGATTGCGCCCCGTGCGCCCGTGCATTCAGCAGCGTCGCCCGCGGGAAGCTCCCGACATGGCGCTCGAGCTCCGCGAACACCCGGTAGCGGCCCTCGGCGCGCAGCTGGTCGAGCTGCCGGCGGAAGAAGCTTTCATGGTCCATGGCGGGCAGATCCCTGTCCGAGGCGGGAGCCAAATCTGATCACGACCCGGCCTCTGCGCAAGCGGTTCCGCCAGGCGCCGGCATGCTGCCCGCAATGTAGGTGCCGATCATGCGCTTTGCCTCCGCCAGGGTCGCCTGCCGGTCCAGGCCCTCGCGCAGCAGGAACGGCACCGCCTTCATCGCCTGCAGCACCATCGGCGCCATGCGCGCTGCCTGCGCGGCCGGCAGCCCGGTCGCCGCCAGGACATGGCCGACCTTGTCACGGATCGACGCGCGCAGGCGCAGGCGCAGCATGGGACCGTCGTCGCGCTCGTCGGCCAGGGCCACCGCCGCATCGCGATACGGCCGCTGCTGCATCATGCACTCCACCAGCGCCTCGGCCAGCGCAGCCGGATCGAGCCGCGGCGCCCGTTCCGACAGGGCGTCGAGCTCAAGCAGCATCGCATCCGCGTAGCGGCCGAAGACGGCATCGGCCAGCAGCTCCTTGGTGGGGAAGAAGCGATACAGCGAGCCGATCGCGGTGCTGGCGGCCTCTGCGATCTCGGTCATCGTGGCCGCGTGGAAGCCGCGCCCGGCGAAGACATGGGCACCGGCCTCGATGAGCGCTTCCACCCGATCGCGGCCACGCTGCCGCGTCGGCACCACGCCGGTCCTGGCGGTTGACATTTGCGAGGGAGTCCTCAACTTTAAAAGGCGAGCCTGCCCTCGCATACCACATCACCCAGGAGGCGCCGATGCCCGACCTTGACCCTGCCACCACCGCCCTCGTGCTCATCGACCTGCAGAACGGCATCATCGGCATGGACGTCGCGCCGCGCACCGGGCCCGACACCGTTGCGGCCGGCCAGGCACTCGCGACGCGCTTTCGTACGGCCGGCGCGCCGGTAGTGCTGGTGCATGTCGCCTTCGCGCCCGACTTTTCCGATGCACCGCCGGGACTCGTCGACCAGGCCTTGTCGGCTCCCCCCGGCGGCCTGCCGGCACAGTGGTCGGAACTGGCCGAAGGCCTGGCGCAGCCCGGGGACCTGCTGGTCAGGAAGCGGCAATGGGGCGCCTTCACCGGCACCGAGCTCGACCTGCTGCTGCGGCGACGTGGTATCGGGAGCGTCGTGATCGGCGGCATCGCCACCAACTTCGGTGTCGAATCCACCGCCCGGCATGCCTGGGAGCTCGGCTACCACGTCGTCATCGCGGAGGATGCCTGCACCAGCGTTTCCGCCGAAGCGCACGGCTTTGCGATCACCCATGTGCTGCCGCGCGTGGCCCGCGTGGTGCAAATCGCCGACATCTCCCTGCCGCGCCGCGCATGATCCGGCTGCCCGCGCCGCAGGGCTGGCCGCGCTCCGCGCAGGCGTTGCTGCTGCTCGCGCTGTCGGCGCTGCTGGTGCTGCCGCTGCAGGCCTTGCGGCTTCCGGCGGCGCTGCTGCTGGGGCCGATGGCCGCCGCCGCCATGCTCGCAGGCGCCGGCACCGCGCTGCGGATACCGCCGCCGCTGTTTGTCGCAGCACAGGCCACGGTCGGCTGCATGATCGCCCGCATCCTGCCGCCTTCGCTCGGCATCGAGATCGTGCATCACTGGCTGGTGTTCGCCGGCGGCGTGGTGTCGGTGGTCGCGGCGGCCGCACTGCTCGGCACCCTGCTGATGCGCTGGCGCGTGCTGCCCGGCACCACCGCGGTCTGGGGCGCGATGCCCGGCGCCGCCACGGTGATGACGCTGATGTCCGAAGCCTACGGGGCGGACATGCGCCTCGTCGCCGTCATGCAGTATCTGCGCGTGGTGTGCGCGGCACTCGTCGCCTCGCTGGTCGCGCGCCTGTGGCTGCCGGCCGGAGCGGCGGCGCACACGGCCGGCTTGCACTGGTGGGCAGCGGTTCCGGCCACCGGGTTTGCCGAGACGACCCTGCTGGCGGCTGCGGGCATCTGGCTCGGCCGCGTCCTGCGCATCCCGGCCGGCCCGCTGCTGGTGCCGATGTTCGCCGGCATGGTGCTGAAGGGCACCGGCCTGTTCTCCATCGTGCTGCCGGCGCCCCTGCTGGCCGTGGCCTACGCGCTGCTCGGCTGGACGATCGGCCTGCGCTTCAGCGCGGACATGCTGCGCAATGCCGCCGCGGCATTGCCCCGGATCATCGCCTCGATCCTGGCGCTGATTGCGCTGTGCGGCGGGTTCGCCTTCATCCTGCATCGGATGGCCGGCGTGGATCCGATGACCGCCTACCTGGCGACAAGTCCGGGTGGTGCCGATTCCGTCGCCATCATCGCGGCTGGCAGCCAAGTCGACCTGCCGTTCGTGATGGCGATGCAGGTGCTGCGCTTTCTCCTGGTCCTGCTGGTCGGGCCGACGCTGGCCCGCCTAATAACAAGGCTGCACCGGGCCCCCGCCATCGCACCGCCGGCTGCGGATTCTTCTCGACTGGTGCTGGAAGACTCGGAAACAAGCTGCCCGTAGCGCAACACCTAGCGCGATCCAGGTAATAGCTATACCATGATAAGCTCACTACTTTAACAGGACGCCGGATCGGCCGATATGCGGTCTCTGACACCATCGGAGACCATCATGCGCGTATTCCTCACCGGCGCGACCGGCTTCATCGGCTCCCGGATCGTGCCCGAACTGATCGATGCCGGGCACCATGTGCTCGGGCTGACCCGCTCCGACGCCGGCGCGCGCTGGCTCGAGCAGGCCGGCGCCGAGGCACGTCGTGGAACGCTCGAGGATCCGGACGGCATCGCGAGCAGCGCGGCGCAGGCGGACGCGGTGATCCACACCGCCTTCGATCACGACTTCTCGCGTTTCGTCGAGAACTGCGAGAAGGACCGTCGCGTGATCGAGGCGATCGGCGCCGTGCTGGCCGGCTCGGACCGACCGCTGATCATCACCTCCGGCACCGGCATGGGCAGCCCCGGGCCCGGTGCGCTTGCCGTCGAGGACGTGTTCGACCGCAACAATCCCAATCCGCGCCGACTGTCCGAGTTGACCGGCGAGGATTTGGCGAAACGGGGCGTGTCTGTCGCGGTGGTACGCCTGCCGCAGGTACACGATACCGCAAGACAGGGGCTCATCTCGCCGGCGATCGAGATCGCTCGCCAGAAGCGCGTGTCGGCCTATATCGGCGACGGCGCCAACCGCTGGCCGGCGGCACATGTGACCGACGTCGCGCGGCTCTACAGACTGGCGTTGGACAAGCATCGGCCGGGCGCGCGCTGGCACGCGGTCGCCGAGGCGGGCGTGCCGGTCCGCGCGATCGCCGAGGTGATCGGCGCCGGCCTGGACGTGCCGGTCAGGTCGCTCTCGGCCGACGAGGCAACGGAGCACTTTGGATGGCTTGGCGCCTTCGCCGGCATGGACCTGCCGGCTTCGAGCGCGTTGACCCGTCAACGGCTCGGCTGGGAGCCCGAAGGGCCCGGCCTCATCGAGGATCTGCGGAACATGGATTACGGTTCGGCGTAATCCTGACGATCCGCACGACAGCGGCTTCGCACCGTCAGGCTTCGGCCCACTCACCAAACCAGGAATGCATCATGACCGACCAAGCGCTCTCCACGCTTCCGCGCGAGGCCAAAGGCCCGCTCGCTCCACCACCCACGCTCGACGGACCGATCAAGGCGGTGGTCGATGCGATCGCCGCCTGGCCGGAGGTCGAAGCCACCACGCATTGGCACCTCCGGGACCGCAACCGCATCGACGGCATCGACTTGTATGTCGGCCCGGACGAGCTCGGCCACATCCATCTCGACGGCTCGATCCATCTGGCCACCACCCCCGAACTCGGGGCAAAGCTGGTGGCCGAGGGGCTCGGGCGACCCTTCCCCTGGGCCCAGGGCTGGACGATGACCAGCGTGAGCCGTCTGGGCGTCGATGCTGCCGTGGCACTGTTTCGTCGCAACTACGATCGGCTGCGGCCTTCGGCGATCAGCTGAAGCGTTAGCAAGCCTGCAACCCTGGTTCGGCCTGCATCTTTAGCAGCCAGCCGGGGTGTCATGTCTGACGATGCCGGCTCGGTTGAAGATGCTCTGAGGATCGTCGACGAGGCACCGCGTTCTCCAACGCAGCGGGATCGTCATGAACGCGGACAGGGGCTTCTCGCACCCGAGCGGCGCCGGACCGGCCCCGGCCAGGTGTCAGCGCCCCGGCTGGGCCGCCGGTTCGCCGCATCCTGAACGGCCATTCCGACGTAGTCCTGCTCCATGTTGTGCCCAAATTAGGCAGAGCAGCCAAGCGCCCGGACGCCGATGTCGCGCCGCCAGATGCCGTCCGGCCACGCGATCCGCGCAATGCCCGCATAGGCCGCGTCGCGCGCGTCGGCCAGGGTGTTCGCACGCGCGCACACGCTCAGCACCCGGCCGCCGGAACCGCGCAGGACGCCCTGGGCATCCAGGGTGGTCGCCGCCTGGAACACCCGCACGCCTGCGATCGCCTCGGCCGCCTCGATGCCGGTGATCGCGCCGCCCGTGGCGGGCTCGCCCGGATAGCCACGTCCGGCCAGAACCACCGCGATCGCGGCCTGCCCGCAGAAGCGCAGGCCGCTCTCCGACAGCCGCCCCTCGCACATGGCGACCAGCGCCGCCAGCAGGTCGCTCTGCAGACGCAGCAGCAACGCCTGCGCTTCCGGATCGCCGAAGCGGACGTTGAATTCGATCAGCTTCGGCCCCTGCGCCGTCAGCATCAGGCCGGCGAAGATCACGCCGCGGAACGGCGTGCCACGCCGCGCCAGCACTGCCAGCGCCGGCCGCACCAGCAGGTCCAGCGCCCGCTCCTGCGCCTCACGCCCGAAGCCGGGCGGCGGCGAGATCGCGCCCATGCCGCCGGTATTGGCGCCGGTGTCACCCTCGCCGATCCGCTTGTGATCCTGCGCCGCGCCGATCAGCACGGCGTCGGCGCCGTCGCAGAAGGCGAACAGCGAGACCTCCTCGCCCTGGAGGCACTCCTCGATCACCAGTGACGATCCCGCGCCGCCGAGCGAGGCATGCTCCATCATGTCGACGATGGCAGCCTCGGCTTCCGCCACGCTCTGCGCCACCACCACGCCCTTGCCCGCCGCCAGCCCGTCCGCCTTGATGACGATCGGCGCGCCGCGCCTGCGAACGAAGGCATGCGCGGCGGTGGCCTCGGTGAAGCGTTCCCAGCGCGCGGTCGGAATGCCGGCCTCGTCGCAGATCTCCTTGGTGAAGCTCTTGCTGCCCTCGAGCCGGGCAGCGGCGGCGCTTGGCCCGGCGCAGGCGATGCCGGCGGCGGCACAGGCATCGGCCAGCCCCGCCACCAGCGGCGCCTCCGGTCCCGGCACCACCAGGTCGACGTGCTCTGCCCGTGCGAATGCCACCAGGGCAGCCACGTCGTCCGCCGCGATCGGGACGTTGGTGCCGAGGCCTGCGGTACCCGGGTTGCCGGGTGCAGTGAACAACGCGCCCAGCAACGGCGAGCGCGCCAGTGCCGCCGCCAGCGCATGCTCGCGGCCTCCGGACCCGACCAGCAGAACACGCATCGCCAACCCCGTCCTCGCGACCTGCGGCAATACTACCCCGTCGCCATCCCGCAGGCTAACCTGCGGGGATGGATACGCCCGCGCCGCTTTCGAACCTGCCCGAGTTCTCGGTCTCCGAGATCTCCGGCGCCATCAAGCGGGTGCTGGAAGGCTCGTTCGGCCGGGTGCGGGTGCGCGGCGAGATCACCGAGTTCAAACGCTACCCGTCCGGCCACCTGTATTTCTCGCTCAAGGACGCGGGCGGCAAGATCTCCGGCGTCTGCTGGAAAGGCACCGTCGCGCGGCTCGGCCTGGTCCCCGAGAACGGGCTGGAGGTAGTGGCGACCGGACGGGTCTCCTCCTATGGCGAGCGCTCCTCGTACCAGCTCGTCGTCGAGCGCATGGAATATGCCGGCGAGGGCGCCCTGCTGGCCCGCATCGAGCGGCTGCGCGTCAAGCTCGCCGCCGAGGGCCTGTTCGACACCGACCGCAAGCAGGCGCTGCCGATGCTGCCCGCGGTGGTCGGCATCATCACCTCGGGCTCGGGCGCGGTGCTGCAGGATATCCGCACGACGTTCGCGCGCCGCTTTCCGCGCCGCCTGCTGGTCTGGTCGGTGCCGGTGCAAGGCGAAGGTGCCCCCGCGCGCATCGCCGCCGCCATCGCGGGCTTCGACCGCCTTGAGGGCAGCGGGGGCAGCGGAGGCACCGGCGGCATCCCGCGCCCGGACGTGCTGATCGTCGCCCGTGGCGGCGGCAGCCTGGAAGACCTGATGGCCTTCAACGACGAGGCCGTGCTGCGCGCGGTCGCCGCCTGCCGCATCCCGCTGATCTCGGCGGTCGGGCACGAGACCGACACCACGCTGATCGACTACGTCTCAGACCGCCGGGCGCCGACGCCGACCGCCGCGGCAGAACTCGCGGTTCCCGCCCGGGCCGATCTCGCCGCCGACCTCGCGCATCGCGCGGCCCGGCTGATCAGCGCGCTGAATCACCTGGTGCAGGGGCGCCGGCGCCGGCTTGACGTGGCGGCGCACGCGCTGCCCGACCTGCCGACGCTGCTCGGCGTGGTGCGCCAGCGGCTCGACGATCGCGGCTACCGGCTGTCGATGGCGCTGCCCAACCTCTTCGCCACCCGCCGCAACCTCTCGGTGCTGGCGGCGCGCGGGCTCGCGACCGCCCTGCCCCGCCTCGTCGCCCTGCGCCGCACCGGCCTGATCACCGCCGAGCGTCACCTGCAGCCGCCGCGCGCCCGGATCGCGGCCGGTCGGGGCCGTTCCGGTCTCGCCGGCAACCAGCTCGACGCGGCACTGCGCCGCGCCATCGCCCTCGGCCAGGCACGCGTGGCCGCCCGGCCGGTCTCGGCGTCGCCGGTGCTGGCCCTGCTGCGCCAGCGTCGCACCCAGCTCGACGGCCTGCGCGCACGGCTGGAAGGCGCCAACCCGATGGCGCTGCTCGCGCGCGGCTACGTGCTGGTGCGTGACAGCGCCGGGCGCGCGGTCACCCAAGCCGCCGGGCTGCGCACCGGCATGCGTCTCGGGCTGGTGTTTGCCGATGGCGAGCGCAGTGTGAAGGTCGAAGGCGACCGCGACAGCCAGGGCGCGCTCGAGATCTAGCTAGCCGGGGTTCCAGTGCGTTCGACACCAGTGCGTTCGACAGGGGCCATTCAGCAGCACGCAAAACCTCCGTCGATCGGGAGCGAGACGCCGGAGATCATCGCGGCGCCGTCGCCGAGCAGGAACACGATCGGCGCCGCGATCTCATCTTCGGTCGCCCACCGATGCAGCGGCATGCTGTTCAGGAACGGCCCACCGATCTCCGGGCGCCCCCAATAGAACGCGGACATCTCGGTCATGACCACGGTCGGATTGACGCTGTTCACGCGGATGCCGTGGCGACCGAGCTCGAGGGCAGAAACGCGAGTAATGCTGTCGAGCGCCGCCTTCGAGGCCGCGTAGGATATGTGGCCGGACAACGCGACCAGGGCTGCCTGGCTCGACACATTGACGATGGCGCCGCCCTTCCCGAGGCGGATCATCGACTGCGAGGCATATTTCGTCACCAGTAACGCGCCGCGCGTGTTGATGGCGATTACCTTGTCGAACACGGCGATGTCCGTATCCATTGGTGTCGCGATCTCACCGCCAAAACCGCCGCAGTTCACCACGCCCCACAGATCAAGGCCCTCAACGGATCGACGGACATCCTCCTCGGAGGACAGCTCGAAGCTCAGGGTTCGACACCCGGTTGCAGCGGCCAGCTCGCTGAGGGCCGCCTGCGCCCGGCCGGCGGCAATCACGTCGGCACCAGTCGCGACCAGCTGGCGAACGGTCGCCGCTCCAATGCCCCCGCTCGCACCCGTGACGAGAACGATCTTCTTCTCCAATCCCCACATGGTCCCTCTCCGCAAGCTCATACGCCGTCCAGCGTTTCAGAACGCCACTTGACCGGTGCGAGCGGGCGCCTTGATCGCTGCCTGACCAGCAATCAGGCAGAGCCCGGCTCGATCTCAATCTTCGCAAGGATGGCGGCAGCGGTCGCTCGATCGGTGACGATGACGTTGATGAGCCTCGCTCGAACGGCCCCGATGATGGCGTTCGCCTTGCCAGGCGAAGCGGCAACTCCAATCACGATTGGAACGGCTCTGAGCTGCTCCACGGAGATCGATATGACCCGCTCTCCGCCTTTCCACGGGATGATGTTCCCGTTCGCATCGAAGTAGTGGCGCACGACATCGCCCGCGACATTGGTGAGGGCCAACTCACTTGATGTCGCGGCACCCGCATGGACCGGATCGACCTTATGTGGAAGACCCACACCGACGACCGCAGCGTCGACTTTGTCCCATAGCTCGACGCGCTCCCGGATCGAGGCCTCTCGGAGAAAAGCCTCACGAGCTTGGCTCGATGGCAAGTATGGAGCGTGTATGAACTGAGGTGTGCCCCCGAGTTGCTCGGCCGCAAGCCGCACGAATTCGTTGATTTGGAAGTGAGGCGCAGCCTGCTGCATGCCACCTGTCGCTGGAATTGTGATGACCCCGGGCAATCCAGGGAGACCCATCCTGATCACGTCGCGGACAGCACGCCCCCAACCAAGCGCAAGAATGGAGCCGTCCCCAACCTTTCCGTCCTTGAGAACCGATCCGACCGACGACGCCAAGCCTGGAGGGATACCCGCTTCCGGGCCATCTACGACCTCGACCCGCCGCACGCGGAGCAGTCGCTTGATGCGTTTTGCTGTATCGGCGGTAGTCTCATAGGCTCTGATCTCGATATTGACGATGCCTTCGTCGCGAGCACGCCGAAGCAGCCGCGAGACGGTTGCAGTCGAGAGGCCCAACTGGCGAGCGATTTCGTTCTGCGGAAGATCAGCCTCATAGTGCATACGCGCGACCGTGTGCACCAGAGCCCTGTTGTGCCTACCTACGCTCGCCTGAGAGATAGCGTCCTCGCCGATCTGTATGCCCGATCGACAGATTGTACCTCGGTCATCGACAGCCGTCTATCGTGATGTCAGAAGCAGTAGCGTATTGGTACAGTCGGTGTTCAGGGTGGATATTACTTTGACAGATTGGTGGTACACGAAGAGTATCTTCATGAAGCAGCGACCTTCTGTAGTGGACTTATCCTAGAGATCTCCTTTACCAGGGCTTCCGTCTCAACGGGCGCCGTCGTATCGACTTCCAGGCAGGGGAAGACGCCCAAAGGGCGAGCGCTCTTCGCCAAGGCGCGCAACTCCGAAGCGTATTCTTCGCCAAGGTGGCCGGCATGTCGAACGCCGCAACGTCTCAGATAACGTTCGACCACGACCTCAGGATCGGCTCGACACCATACCTCGACGACTGCTCCAACACCCGCATTTTGTAGATGTTGCTGCAAAAGCTGCAAGGGTTGAAATCCGAACCAAGCATCGACCACTACGGTCTGGTTTTCAGGAAACCCACCGACCAGAGCCCATATGACAGCGTAGCTCGCCTTGCCCATCTTCCGGTTGTAGAGGCGGTCGCCGATACCCAGCTCCGAGAACAGTGCTTCCTTTGCCGTGTCGAGCCCGAGGAGCGGAACCTCCAGCCTGCGTGATATCGCGACCGCCAGGCTGCTCTTCCCGGATGCCGGCACTCCATTGACGAGCACGGCCCGCCTCATGACGAGAATCCTGCTCCCACGTAGTCACTCCCTGCGCTCAGAGCGTAGAGGCCAGCACCGACGACACCGGCCCGATCGCCAAGATCGGCAGCCAGCACCGGCCTTGCAAACCAGACCGATCCAGGAGGCACGAACTCCAGTGCTGCGCTCGCCTCGCTACCCAACCCACCGCCTATGATGATCATGTCCGGGTCGAATGTTGCACTCAGACTGTCGATGCCGCTGCGAAGGGCAGCCGCCCAGCGGTGGACGACGCGATAGGCGGGGCCTACCTCACCTCGAGCTTCGCGGAGCAGCTCGAGAGCCTGGATGCCCGGGCGGGTTCCCTCCTCTTCGACAAGTCGTCCAAGTGCTGTACCCGAACCTACAGTCTCAAGACAGCCTAACCGCCCGCATTTACAGCGAGGCCCGGTCAAGGCGGCAACCGAGATGTGCCCGAATTGACCTGCGAAAGCGTTTCCGCGGAGCATGCGATGGTCCAGTGCGCAGGCACCTCCGACACCCGTCCCGATTGTGATCATGACGACATTGCCGAGGCCACGGGCAGCACCGACCATCATTTCCGCTCGCAGCGCCATGGCGGCGTCGTTATCAAGGAAGACCCTGCGCTCTGGCCCGACGAGATGAGCTAACGGCAAACCGGCGATGTCGAGATAGCCCGCCGTTACAGGCATGTTGGTCGACGTGTCAACGCGCCCGGGCAACCCGATCCCGACTGGCATTTTTCCGGAAGGATCAAGGTGCGAGACAATCTCTCTGACGCGTCGAACGAACGCGTCACGGTCTAGAAATACACGCTCTGATAGCGCCTTGTGGCTGCCTCCCTTTGCATCGACCACGGCTGCTCTCAGCTTGGTTCCGCCCACGTCAATCCCGACTGCAGTATCGCCAGTGCTGCTAGACATGGCCGTTCGCTACCTGCCGCCTGACGACGTCCTACACGCTGGCCCGATGCGCCGCGACGATCGACTTTAGTTCGCGAAGTCGAGGGACGGCAATCTCGGAAAGGCGCTTCGCCGAGACGTCCGAGTCGAGGTGGATGCAATCCTTCCAAAGCGAGCGCCCAGCAATGATGCCTGACGCACCGTTCTGCATTGCGATCTCGACTTGTCCAACGAAGGTCTCGTGATTGACACCAGCAGACAGAACTGCCCAAGGCACTGGACCGCAAAGAGCGGTGATCCGAGAACAGGCTTCGGCCGTTCCCGGATAGGGCATTTTCAGGACCTTACTACCGCATTCCAGAGCAAGTCGGGCACATTCGACAATAATGCTCGGGAACCGGGCCTGATACTCATCCTCCATCTCTCGGTCCAGCTGGTAGGTCAATATCTCGACAACCAGGAGCAAGTCCTCCGCCGCGAAGTCAGCGACGCAATCGCGAATGATCTTGAGGTTGTACTCATTTGCTCCCTCGGCGTCTGGTCTAAGATAGACCATCAGCTTTGCGCCAGTACCCCCGAGCTCGCGTACCCGCCTCGCGTTGATGCCGGGACAGAGCTTCGAGAGACGGAAGCCTTCAGGGGACACGTCCCAGCCTGATTCATCAAGACCGATGAGCAGGCCAGTCGACCGCGAAAGCGTTGCGTCCCGGACCACGTCGGGGACAGCACATACGGGATCAAGCAGGACACATGATGCAGCGGCGTTGGCCAGGTGGCGGACGATATCACCCTTCACGCGCCCCAGGACAGCTGTGGATATCTTCTTCTGATCCGCCTCATCAGATGCGAGCAGCTTCCGCATGCCGCCACGCTGATCAGCCGCAACGACCAGCATGAAGCCCTCGGCGTCACAGATCTGCTGATAGCCACGTCGTTCTGAAACAGTCATCTCATACAATGGCTTGCCCTCCTTCCGGCCCCAGCACCGCATAACTGCCAGTCGCTATGGGTGGCCTGAGAGCCTGTTTGCAAACAGGCTTCGAGCGTGGCTCACCTCCCAACTTGGTGACTGTCTCGTGCTGCATCTTGTTGACCGCCGCCGAACAGATACCGGGCTTCAGTGTGGATTGGAAGACGTTTCTGCAACATGTTTCCGGCAGGATGCAGGCGGAGGAGCGGCGGGGCCAGCCAATCCAGACTTCCCGGGTAGTTGAGGCGGCAAATCGCTGGCGGGATTGCCGGCTCAGCCGGCGCTGCGACGGACCGACCCACTCTCTTGCAACTTATTCCTGGAAGATGTTACGGTCACCGGTGTCAGGCGGTTATCCAGGAAAGGAGTACTGGCAGCGCCCGTGATGAAGGTGCCCCGCAGATCTGAGTCCGGGCCCGTGAACAGTCGGGGCCGGATGTGCCGGCGTCGGATACGACAGGCTCGCCTTCGTCTGCCCGGCAGCGAGGGCATAAGTTGCTGCGACAATCTGACCTGGTCACGTTCATGCGGGCCAGCCGCCATGTCCATCAACCGGAGGAAACAATGAAGAAACGTCTTGCTTTTGCGCTTGCCGTGATCGCCTCGACTTCGATAGCCGGCATCGCCAGGTCCGCGACGATTACGATCGCGACGGTCAACAACAAAGACATGATCATCATGCAGCGACTGACACCGAAGTGGGAGAAGGCCACAGGGAACAAGGTCAACTGGGTCGTACTTGAGGAGAATGTGCTTCGGCAACGCGCGACAACCGATATCTCGACGCAGGCCGGATCGTTCGATGTCGTGACGATCGGCGCATACGAAACTGCGATATGGGGCAAGAACGGCTGGCTGACACCTCTGAACGATTTCGGATCTTCTTACGACTATGGCGACATTCTCAAGCCAGTTCGTGACGGTCTCTCGATTGGTGGCAACTTGTATGCCGTCCCATTCTACGCCGAAAGCTCCTTTACAATTTACCGGAAGGACATCTTCGCCAAAGCTGGCCTGACGATGCCCGACCGGCCGACCTGGGCTCAGATCGGACAACTGGCTGACAAGCTGACCGATCGATCGAGTGGTCAATACGGGATCTGCCTCCGTGGGAAGCCTGGATGGGGCGAGAACATGGGCCTGATAACAACTATGGCGAACACCTTCGGCGGTCGCTGGTTTGACATGCAATGGAAGCCGCAGCTCACCTCTAATCCCTGGCGAAAGGCGATCGGCTTTTACGCCTCGCTGCTAAGACGCGATGGTCCTCCCGGCGCAAGCTCTAACGGCTTCAATGAAAATGAAGCACTGTTTGCTACGGGGCATTGCGCGATCTGGGTAGATGCCACCTCTGCTGCCGGCCGGCTGTACGACACTGCGACCTCAAAGGTCGCTGACGACCTTGCGTTTGCCTCCGCACCCACCGCAGCGACTCCGAAAGGGGCGGCCTGGTTCTGGGCGTGGTCCCTCGCCATTCCGAAGACAACGAAGAACGAGGCGACGGCGAAGGCGTTCGTGAAATGGGCGACGTCCAGGGAATACGTAGCTCTCGTCGCCGCTAGTGACGGATGGGTGGCTGCACCCCCCGGCACTCGGAAGTCCACCTACGACAGCGCCGATTACCAGAAGGCGGCGCCGTTCGCCAAGATGACGTTGGACGCGATTATGACCGTCGATCCGGCTCATCCGACGATGCTCCCGGTTCCCTATCAAGGTATTCAATACGTCGCCATCCCACAATTTCAAGGTATCGGGACTCTGGTAGGACAGGATATAGCGGGAGTGGTTTCCGGCACATCGAGTGTTACATCGGCGCTCGGTGCTGCTCAGAGAAGCACCACACAAGCCATGATCAAGGCAAATTACCTCCACTGACGATCACCTAGGCGCTGGTCCTGACGACGTCGCGACCGGCGAACCTCCTCAGCGAGACGAGTAGCCCGAAGCTGAGGAGCTTTGGTTTCGGCCTAGCAACTAGTGACGTGGAGAATTGATGACCTACGCGAAAAAGCAGCGTCTTGATGGCCGAACCGCTTTCATAACCGGTGGCGGCCGGGGTATCGGCCTGGCGGCTGCCGAAGCACTGCTTGAGGGCGGCGCGAGGGTCATGATCGCTGACGTAAGGGCTGACCTCCTCGTGGACGCCCAGAGTGCTCTGGGGTCTCGAGGGTATCAGTGCGGAACCGTCGTTCTAGATGTTCGAGATCCGGCGGCCGTTGCCCGGGTGGCGGCAGAGACGAACCGGAGCTTTGGCCCGGTCGACATTCTCGTCGCCAATGCTGGCATTGCATTGCCGGATACTCCCGGAGAAGACATTTCCGACGAGGACTGGCTTCGTATCTACGACGTGAACGTCAACGGTGTTTACTGGAGCTGTCGCGAGTTCGCCAAGCCGATGCTCGATCGCGGATATGGCGCAGTCGTGACGCTCGGCTCGATTTCGGGTATGGTCTCGAACAAGCCGCAACGCCAAGCTCATTACAATTCAGCCAAAGCGGCAGTTCATCACCTGACCAAGTCGCTAGCCGGGGAGTGGGCCGAACGAGGGGTCCGGGCGAATTGTGTCGCGCCAACTTACGTCGACACGCCCATGTCGAATACAAGCTTTGTGGACCCAGAGCGCTTCCCGACGTGGATGGATTTCACACCCATGCGACGTGTCGCCCGCCCAGATGAGATTGCGTCTGCAATCCTCTTTCTCGCATCCGAGGCCTCAAGTGCTATCACAGGAACGACACTCCTGGTCGATTGCGGCTACACTATCTGGTAAGTCGCCTGAAGTCGTGGCCAAAAGCTTTTCGACTGGTTCGGGGCGATCGCCAGACGTGGTGATCGCTGTCGTGGCCGGGGCAGGTAGTGTTCCTTGAGACTTCGGCATAACCAAGTCAAGGAGAGGTCTGTTGTCAAACGGGGTAGCGGGTAAGATTGCCGTAGTCACTGGTGCCGCATCAGGGATCGGACTTGCCACCGCCACAGCCTTGATGGCGGCTGGTGCAACCGTGGTGATGGTCGATCGAAACCAGTCTGCCTTGCAAAGTATTGCAGCTGCCGGTGGTGGCAACGCAATTACGCAGGTGAGCGACCTGCTTGATGCTGACAGCTGTGCCGCGATGGTGCCGGAGATACTGGCTAAGACCGGACGGATCGACATCCTGCACTGCAATGCCGGGACGTATATCGGGGGTAATCTCATCGACACCAATGCGGCAGCGATCGACCGAATGTTAAATCTGAATGTAAATGTCGTCATAAAAAACGTCCACGCCGTTCTCCCCCACATGATCGGCCGAGGGTGTGGCGATATCATTGTCACAAGCTCGCTTGCGGGCCATTCTGCAATCAAGCATGAGCCTGTGTATTCAGCGTCGAAGTGGGCCATCACCTGCTTCACTCAGGCGACGCGCCGTCAAGTGAACAGGCATGGCATCCGTGTTTCCCAGGTGTCACCAGGGCCGGTGATCTCGGCGCTCCTCGCCGACTGGCCGGCTGCTCAGCTTCAGGCAGCCAAGGATGCCGGTGCTCTTATCGATCCGTCCGAGGTCGCCGAGGCAGTACTGTTTATTCTCGGGCGACCGCGCAATGTCACCGTCCACGATATAATCGTCTTGCCAACGAACGTGGATGCCTGAGGCCTCTGTTCTAGAACGGGCGTTTAGCCGGTCATCGGCTGCAGCGCCGCGAACAGCGCGGGCTCGAGGCCAGCCCGTCGGCAACCGCCAGCGCAGCGGGCGCCACGGCCCACTTCGGACCCGCCGGTGTCGTGATCGCCCTGATCCGATGAACCTTAGCCATGGGCGCCCGCTGGCGATCAGATGAGCACGCTCGGTCCAGCCTCGGCGACCGGTTGCGCATGTGCAAGCCTCTTCAAGTTCCCGTGACGGAAAACGTATGCTCGTGGCCAGCGTGGCGTGCGGCGCCGGTCCCAGCGCGGCTCACGCGGTGAGCGGATTGCGCTGCAGGTGCTCGGCCGCCAGCCCGTCGGGTCCGAACACGTGCGAGTGCTGCGCCGAAATCGACAGCCGCACCGGCTCGTGCAGGCGGGTCGCATCCGCGCCATCGGTCTGCACCACCAGCAGCGTGCCATCCTGCAACTCGACATGCAGCAGGGTCAGGCCGCCGAGCCGCTCGGCGATCAGGGCGCGGCCGTTCAGGGTGCCGTTCGGGTCGACCGTCAGATGCTCCGGCCTGATGCCGAAGGTGACCTTGCTGCCGCTCCGTAGGCTGCCGGCCTCCACCGGCACGACGACATTGATGCCGCCGGGTCCGGAGATGCTGACGCCGGTCGCGTCGACCCCGTTCACCGTCGCCGGGATCAGGTTCATGCGCGGCGAGCCCATGAAGCCGGCCACGAACACGTTGCGCGGATGGTGGTACAGCTCCAGCGGCGAGCCGACCTGCTCGACCACGCCCGCCTGCAGCACGACGATCTTGTCGGCCATGGTCATCGCCTCGACCTGGTCGTGCGTCACGTAGATCATGGTGGCGTTGAGCTGCTCGTGCAGACGGGCCAGCTCGATGCGCATCTGGCCGCGCAGGGCGGCATCGAGATTGGAGAGCGGCTCGTCGAACAGGAACACCTTGGGGTTGCGCACGATCGAGCGCCCGATCGCCACCCGCTGGCGCTGGCCGCCGGAGAGCTGGCCCGGCTTGCGCTGCAGATACGGCTCGAGCTGCAGGATGCGCGCCGCCTCGGCCACCTTGGCGTTGCGCTCCGCGGCCTTCACCCCGGCCAGCTTGAGCGCGAAGCCCATGTTGTCGGCGACCGTCATGTGCGGATAGAGCGCGTAGGACTGGAACACCATCGCCAGCTCGCGCTGCGCCGGCCCCACGTCGTTCACCCGCTTGCCGTCGATCATCAGGTCGCCGGCGCTGATCTCCTCGAGCCCTGCGATCATGCGCAGCAGGGTGGATTTGCCGCAGCCCGAGGGGCCGACGAACACCACGAACTCGCGATCCTCGACGTCCAGGGTGACGCCCTTGATCGCCTCGTGGTTCGCATAGGATTTGCGCAGGTCGCGTAGGGCCACAGTCGCCATTGGAGTTTCCCCGGCCTTCGGCCGGCCTTCTTATGCCTTGGTGGATACAAGCATCATGGATGTGGGGGGCACCCGCCGTATTTCACCGCCCCGCCCTACTTCACCGCGCCAAACGTCAGGCCGCGCACCAGCTGGCGCTGGCTGAGCCAGCCGAAGATCAGGATCGGCGCCACCGCGAGCGTCGAGGCGGCGGAGAGCTTGGCGAAGAACAGCCCCTCCGGTGAGGAGAACGAGGCAATGAAGGCGGTCAGCGGCGCCGCCTTGGACGAGGTGAGGTTGAGCGACCAGAACGCCTCGTTCCAGCACAGGATCAGCGACAGCAGGCCGGTCGACGCGATGCCCGGCAGCGAGAGCGGCATCAGCACATGGCGCAGTTCGCCCATCCGGCCGGCGCCGTCCATGCGCCCGGCCTCCAGGATCTCGCGCGGCACTTCCTTGAAGAAGGTGAACAGCATCCAGACCACGATCGGCAGGTTCATCAGCATGTAGATCAGCACCAGTCCGGTGCGGGTGTCGAGCAGGCCGGTGGCGCGCAGGATCAGGTAGATCGGGATCAGCACGCCGACCGGCGGCAGCATCTTGGTGGACAGCATCCATAGCAGCGTGCCGCGTGTGCGATGGGTCGGGAAGAACGCCATCACGTACGCCGCCGGGATCGCCAGCAGCAGGGCGAGCACCGTGCCCCCCACCGAGATCACCACGCTGTTCATCGCGAAGTGCCAGTAGTTCGCGCGGCTCTGCACCTCGACGTAGCTCGACAGCGTGGGGTGGAAGAACAGGTGCGGCGGCGTCGAGACCGCGTCGACCTCGGTCTTGAAGCCGGTGATGAACATCCAGAAGATCGGGAAGAACATGATGATCGCGATGCCCCAGCCAAGCAGGGCAATGCCGATCTTTTTCGCAATCGAGGGTCGCATGTCTCAGACCTCCAGATTGCGCGCGAACGAGCGCACGAGAAAGAAGGCCACGATATTGGCCAGGATGATCGCCACCACGCCGCCGGCCGAACCCCCGCCGATATCGAACTGCAGCAGCGCGCGGGCATAGATCAGGAAGGCAAGGTTGGTGGTCGCCACCCCGGGTCCGCCGGACGTGGTCACGAAGATCTCGGCGAAGATGGTCAGCAGGAAGATCATCTCGATCATCACCACCACGCCGATGGCGCGCCGCAGGTGCGGCAGGGTGATGTAGAAGAACGAGGCGATCGGGCCGGCGCCATCCATCCGCGCGGCCTCGCGCTGTTCATGGTCCAGGGACTGCACCGCGGTCAGCAGGATCAGGACCGCAAACGGCAGCCACTCCCACGACACGATGCCGATGATGGTGAGCAGCGGCACCTGGGAGAACCAGTCGACCGGCGTGAGGCCGATGCTGCGCAGCAACGCCGACACCACACCGTAGATCGGGTGCAGCATCAGGTTCTTCCACACCAGGGCGGCGACCGTCGGCATGACGAAGAACGGCGCGATCACGAAGAGGCGGGCGACGCTGCGGCCGAAGAATTCCTGGTCGTAGAGCACGGCCAGCAGGGTGCCGCCGCAGACGGTGATCACCAGGACGCCCGCGAGCAGCTCCAGGGTGTTGATCAGCGACGACCAGAAGTCCGGGTCGGTCAGCAGATACTGGTAGTTGTCGAAGCCGGCGAAGCCGGTCTGCGTCGGATCGACCAGGTTGTAGTGCTGGAACGAGTACCACAAGGTCATGACCAGCGGCACGATCGACCAGATCAGCAGGATCACCACCGCCGGCGCGATCAGCGGCAAGGTGACGCCGGTGCGGCTGCTCTTGCGCCCGAACCTGCGTCCTCGCACCTCGTTGGCTACGGTTGTCGACATCTCGGACGCACTCCCCGGCTTCTTGGAAGCCTCGTTTCTTTATGGTCTAGGCCGCGCCCTCACTTCAGGTAGCCGGCCGTCACTTAAGGTAGCCGGCCGTCACTTCAGATAGCCAGACTGGCGCATCGTCCGGGTCGTGCTGGCCTGCGCCGAATGCAGGGCAAGGTCGACACTCTGCTGCCCGCTCAGGGTTCCCGCAAGGGTCTGCCCGACCTGGGTGCCGATCGCCTGGAATTGCGGGATGTCGACGAACTGCGCGCCGTGATAGGGCCGCGGGCTCGCGGTCTGGCCGTTCGGATCGGCGGTCTCGATCGCCTTGTCGACGAAGGCCGCGAACGGGGCCGCCTTCTGGTAATCCGGGTTGGCATAGGTCGAGCTGCGCGTCCCCGGTGGCACCGCAACCCAACCGTTCTGCTTGGCGACGAGTGCGATGTACTCCTTCGAGGTCGCCCAGGTCACGAAGCTCTCGGCGGCATCGATCTGCTTGGACGAGGCAGGAATGGCGAGGTTCCAGCTCCACAGCCAGGTCGGGCCGCGGCCATATGGGCCCTTCGGGATCGGGGCGAAGCCGACCGTGTCTGCGACCTGCGACTGCTTCTTGTCGTAGAGCAGGCCCGAGGCCACCGTGCTGTCGATCCACATGCCGCAATGGCCGGAGGCGAACAGCGCCAGGTTCTCGTTGAAGCCGTTCGAGGTGGCGCCCGGTGGGCCGTCCGCCTTGAGGATGGCGTCGTAGTAGTTCACCGCCGCGTGCCACGGCTTGCTGTCCAGCGTCGGGTGCCAGGACATGTCGAACCACTGGCCGCCGAACGTGTTCAGCAGCGAGGTGAAATAGGCGACGTTCTCACCCCAGCCCGGCTTGCCGCGCAGGCACATGCCGTAGATCTGGTGCGAAGGGTCGCTGACCTTGTCGGCATACTCACGGATCTGCTTGTAGGTCGGGGCAGTCGGCATGGTGATGCCGGCGTGCTTGAACAGGTCGGTGCGGTAATAGGTCATGGCACTTTCGGCATAGAACGGCAGCGCGTACAACTTGCCCTTGTAGGTGAGGCCCTGACGCACCGGCTTGATCAGGTCGTCGACATCGTAGCTAGCCGCCGGCGTGATCGGGTGCAGCCAGTTCTGCTTGGACCAGATCGGCACCTCGTAGTTGCCGATCGTCATGATGTCGAACTGGCCTGCGCGGGTGGCGATGTCGGTGGTCACGCGCTGGCGCAGCACGTTCTCCTCGAGGACCACCCAGTTCAGGTGAATGCCCGGATGCGTGCGCTCGAACTCCGGCGACAGCTTCTGCATGATGACCATGTCGCCATTGTTCACCGTCGCGATGGTGAGCGTCGTGTCGGCCAGCGCGGGCGCCGCTGCCGCCAGCATGAGAGCCGCCATACTGCAGGCATTCAGGCGCATCGTGCGATCTCCCGGGGCCACTAAAAGAAAAACCGGGCAGGTACAAGTACCTGCCCGGCCGGAGTTAGGCGAAGTCTAGGCCGCCTTAGAACAGCTCGATGACGCTCTTGAAGCCGAGCAGAGCCGCATCCGGCAGGCTCTTTTCCGCGTTCGGACGGATGAAGTACTGGAAATCCGGCGCGAGCGTGACACCACGGAACACGTGGATCTGGTAGTTGAGTTCGATGTTCATCGTGTGCGACTGGACACCGTTGGGGATGGATGGATCGTTGTTGCTGACGTAGGTGCCTCCGGTGCCGACGACCGGCTCACCGAGCTCCTGCTGCAGCGCCTCAAGCTTGCCGAGCGAGCCCGCCACCGAGGTGTAGGCGAACAACAGACCGACGGTATCGAACGGACGCGCCTTCCAGAAGCCGCGGTCGAGGGCGGTGAAGATGACCTCATCCGCCCGCGTCGAGTAGCGCGGGTCGTTATGGACGTAGTCGCCCTTCACGATGATGCCGTCGGTGGCACCGGCACCGTTGCGGATGACCATCTGGTCGGCCGACACCCAGGCCTGCGACCCGCCCTTACGCACCTGGGCCGGCAGACCGGTGTAGGCGATCGGAGCGCCGTTCTGGTCCAGATAGTTGGAATTGTGGTTGTCGTTGTCGTAGCCGAAGCCAACCTTGTAGTGGCCGGGCAGCTTGTCAGGACCGAATGCAGGCTCGAACCCGAGCTCGACCGGGAAAAACTCGCCGTTGATGTGCGAGCTGTCCAGGTGGAAGCCCGAACGCATGCCATCGGCGGCGTTGTAGATGTTGTCTTCGGTGAAAAAGATACCGGCTTGGATGTAAACCGGCGCAATCGGGCGGATGCGCAGACGGGCCGCCCAGTTCGCGTCGGGGTAGGACGAGTTCGCGACGTTGTCGCCGACTGCCTTCGGATTGCCGCAGAGCGAGTTCTGCTGGAAGTTGCAGTTCAGTGGCGATGCATCGAAGTCGTTCTGCGACGGGAAACGACCGAAGGCCAGATTGAACCGGCCGTGCGCCATCGTTTCTTCACCGTAGAAGAACACCAGATGGATCGCGGTGTTACCGCCGGCGCCGTAGATTTCCTGTGACGGGTTCAGGTTGTCACCGAAGATCCGGCTATCCGGAATGCCGTAGCGGCCCACGGCAACCGCATGGGTCTGGAAGCCATGGATGCCGGCAAGAATGTCCCAGTCCTGGTCCCATTCCAGGCCGTACTGGCCGGAGTTGGCGGAGCCGGTTTTGGCACCAGTGACGTTGGCGTCAAATTCGTCGACGCTGCTGAGCAGCACCGCCGTGCCATACTGCTTGAGGTACTGGTTGACCTGCGGAACCAGCGCTTCGGGTGCCGGCAGGGGTGGCGCCCCATAATCAGCAGCAGGCGCATTCGAGAGCTTCTGGCTCGCGAACGTGCCCTGGCCGGTATCGACGGTCTGCGCAATCGCAGAACCCGAAACGAAGCTGACCATCGCCCCGGCGGCGAGAAGCAGGTCGCGGCGCGCACGCCACCCGAAGCGGGACTTCGCCCCGTTGTAGCCCGACATGTTGTTTCCTCCAAAACTCTTCTTGACGTCTTTTTCTCTACACCACGGGCGATCAGATTGCTGTGATGTTCCCGCCACACTGGGCCGAATAAGCAACGAAACCGGCTTGACCCCACTCCCCGCGGAAGGATGATGCGCTGGCCCTCACGGTACCGCAGCGAAATCGCCCGTCCGGCAGTCAGTCTCATGCGCAGGACATGACGTCAAGTTAACTAATTCACCGAGAGTTAAGAATTCGTCTTTCCTTGCCGCGGGTGAGGTGCGATCAGGACAGCTGGCCGGCGGCAAGATCGGCGAGCGAGCGTCCTGATGCGTAGAGCGGATCATCCCGGCAGCGATCTGAGCAGCGAGCCCGAGCCGAACGTTGCCCGGCAGGGCAGCAATTCCAGCGCCGTGCGGCGCTTCAACGAGCGCCGCCTGCTGACCTGGCTGCGCCGGCTGGGCGAGGCCTCGAAGGCAGACCTCGCGCGCCACCTCAACCTGACCCAGAACACCGTCGGCCAGATCGTGCTCGGACTGGCGGCGCAAGGCCTGGTCAGCAGCCGCGGCCGGCGCATGGGCCAGCGCGGCCAGCCGGCGACGCTGCTGCGCCTGGAGCCGGGGGGTGCCTATTCGATCGGCATCAAGCTGGGCCGCCGCTCGGTGGATGCGCTGCTGGTCGACCTCACCGGCGCGGTGCTGAAGAGCCGGCGCTATGACTGCCTGTTTCCGGAACCCGCGCAAGCGCTCGAGCTTGCGATGCGCGGCATCAGCGAGATCCGGCGGTCGGTCCCGAAGGGGCGCCGCGACCGCCTGGTCGGCGTGGGCCTCGCCTTGCCATTCAACATCGGCACTTGGCGTAGCGCTGAGCTCGATCGCGGGCTGCAGGACGGTGCCGATGCAGGCGCTGACGCGGGTCATTCCCAAGCAGGCGCTGACGCGGGTCATTCCCAAGCAGGCGCTGACGCGGGTCATTCCCAAGCAGGCGCTGACGCGGGTCATTCCCAAGCAGGCGCTGACGCGGGTCATTCCCAAGCAGGCGCTGACGCGGGTCATTCCCAAGCAGGCGCTGACGCGCCGGCCTGGCTCGGCTACGACCTGGCGGCGCACCTGCAGCCGCTGCTCGACCTGCCGCTGCTGGTCGAAAGCGAGGGGGCCGCAGTCGCGATCGCCGAGCTGTTCCACGGCCACGGCCGGCAGCTCGACGACTTCGCCTGCATCTACATCAACAGCTCGATCGGCGGCGGCGCGGTGCTCGACGGCGCGTATCGTCGCGGGGTCACCGGCAATGCCGGCGATATCGGCCTGATCCCGGTGCAGCACTCGTCCCTGCCGGTCAACCGTCCAGCCGGGAGCAGATCGACCACCCTGCAGGACCGCGCCTCCGGCTCCGCCCTGATCCGCCACCTGCAGGCGAACGGCATCACCATCACCAAGGCCGCCCAACTGCACGCGGTACTGCGCGACCATCCGGGCCTGGTCGATGCGTGGCTGCAGGATTGCGCCGACGCGCTGGTGATGCCGATGCTGTCGATGGCGATGGTGCTCGACGTGCAGGCGATCATCCTGGACGGCAACCTGCCGCGCGCGATCATCGCGGCCCTGCTGGGCCGGCTCGGCCCGCTGCTGCAGGCGGCCACACCGAGGTCACGCAAGGCACCCGGACTGCTGCACGGCAGCAGCGGCGACCATGCGGCAGCGCTGGGGGCGGCATTGCTGCCGCTGCATGATCGGCACGGACAGACCGGTATCGCCTCGGTGGCAGCGGCCTGAACACGAATCTCGTCAGGTGCGGCGGCTGCCTGTCGACCGGGCCTGGCGACCGGGACCGCCGACCGGGCCTGGCGACCGCGGCGCCCGGATCAATGCAGCGGGCCGAGCAGTGCCAGCAATTCGAGCACGATCCCGATCAGCGCCGCGAACCAGGCCAGGCCGCGCAGGACCGGCAGGTTCAAGGCATAGAGCGGCACATAGACCGCGCGCGCAACCACGTAGAGCCATGCCCCCGCCAGCGTGGTCGCACCGGTACGGCCCAGGGCGACGGCGGCGAGCACCGAAGCGGCGAAGAGCGGGAACGTCTCGAGGAAATTCGCCATCGCCCGGCGCAGCCGCGCCGCGGCGCCATAGATCACCTGCGGCTCATTCTGGTGGCTTGCCGCCCAGGCAAGCTGCAGCAGTCCGATCACCACGGCGACTCCGAGCAGCCGCAGCTCGGTCAGGCCTTCCACCAGGGGCTTCGAGATCATAGTCGCACACTCAGCCAGTCGATTTGCGGACATGGCTGGAGCAACCGGCGCCGGAATGCAAACATCCCGTACCCGATCCGAGTCGCGACAGCCATGATCCCCTTCCCGGCCGGCTTTGCCGGCGCGTTCCAACCCTGTCGCACGCTGCGCGTCCTGTCGGTGCTGCTTGTCGCAGCAGGCTGCTCGGCGGCGCCCCCCGCGCCGAAGCCTCGGCAGCCGCTGACAAGCGCGGCTCCGGCGCCCCCCGCCGGCCCGCTGGCACCCGCGCAGACCGGCACGCCGCTCCCCACGGCCTCGGCACCGCTCGACGAGAACGGCAAGCCGATGCTGTTCAACGACCCGCCGGCGGCCCCCGACACGCCGCTCTGCGGTCGCGAGGCACGCGAGCGCAATGCCATCGGCAGCCAGGTCCAGGGCGCCCGTGTCGCCTCGAGCGGCATCTGCGCCAGCTTCGCCTGCTACGATCCGCTGACCGCGACCTATATCGGCGCCGACGGCTACACCCACGTGTGCCGATAGGTTGATCGGCCGGCCGAACGATCCACCGGCCCGTGACCATTGATGCGGCAAGCCGGCAGCGCCATCTCTGGATTTCCGGTTATGGCTCGAAGGACCCGCCGCATGGCCCGCCTCTATGACGGAGATTTCGACGGCGTCCTGCGCGATGGCGGCTTTGCGCGAGGTCGCACGGCCGCCGGCGCTGCCGATGTCACGCGCCGGCTCGCGCGCCTGCGCCGCCTCGCCTGGCTGATGGACGGCGCGTTCCGCCTGCCGGGCAGCCGCTTCCGGTTCGGCCTCAACAGCGTCATCGGCCTGCCGCCGGGTGTCGGCGATGCGGCCCTGGGGGCGATCTCGCTCTACATCGTCTATGAGGCGTGGCAGCTGGGCCTCCCACGCACCGCACTTGCCCGGATGCTCGGCAACATCGCCATCGAGACGGCCGCCGGCAGCGTCCCCATCGCCGGCGACCTCTTCGACGTCGCCTTCAAGGCCAATCTGCGCAACATGGACATCTTCCGCGTCGGCTGCGTCCGTCTTGCCGCGCTTGATCGACCGCCACGTCCGCGGCGGGACCTGACGCCGAGCCCGATCCGGTGCCTCAGAGGCTGTTTGAAAACGCCTGATGCTGGATGAGAGCGACACGCAGGGTCGCGCCCGGCGTGACTTTCCGAGCACCGGAGCGGAGCCGCCTCCTGGCGGTGAGCACCGGAGCACAGAAAGGGCGCGTCGGATCGCCAGCAGCAGGTGTTTGCAAACAGCCTCTCAGGCGGCGAAGGCTGCCAACTCGTCTGCATGCAGCAGGGCGATGCCGGCCTGCAGGGCCAGCCGTTTCGCCGGCGCCGTGAACGAGGCGTCCGACACGATGGCCGCCGAGTCCGCCTGCTGCCGTTCGCGCGCCATGCAGGCGCAATCGACTGCCTCCTCGTCGACTGCCGGTTCGACCGGCAGGCATTGCAGGGCCATCACCCGTCCGTCACGCTCGGCCACCAGATCCGGCATGCCCTGGCCGGCGATCGGCCGCACGCTGGTCTGCCAACCCGCTTTGTCGAGCAGGGCGATGCAGTGGCGGCCGAAGTCCGTCGCATCCGCCGGTGGCGGGGCCGTCGCCGGTGGCAGCGCAAGCTCGGGGTGCGACGGTTGCGGCGAGGCCCGCGAGGCCGGATGCGCGGGTGTCGTCTCCAGGTGACGGGTCTCGTCGCTCAACACGATGCGCCGTGTCGCGGTCGGGGCCGCCCCCGCCAACAGCGCCGGCGACAGCCCGGCGGTCGCGTGCGGGCCATGGCCCGGCAGGCGCGCTGCACGGGACAGCCGGGTGTTCCGCAGGATCGCCCAGGCAATGCCGGCGACGATTGCCAGCAAGAGCACGATCAGCAGCATCGCGGCGGCGAAGCCGACGACGTAGCCCTGCTGCATCGCCCGTCCCAGAGTCGCGGAGTTGGTGGTGACGTCCATCAGCGACACGTCGGCATCGCCCTGGGATCCGGGCATCGGCAGGGCCTCTGCCTGGGTTGACGGGAAGGCTGACGGGAAGGTGGACGGGGGAGTTGCGGTGGCTGGCGCCGGCAGCGGCTCGGTCCGGATCGGGCTGTCTGCGGCACCGGCCGCGTCGGTGGCAGGCTCCGGCTCCTGGGCGGGCGGACCCGCGGCCGCCACGGAATTTGCCGGGCCGGGATCTGGCTGGTCGGGTGCAGGCTTGCCGTCCGGAACCAGGCTCGCCGACCCGGCGGGGAAATACAGCGGCGGCAGGCCCGGCATCGGCGGCGTGCGGCGCAGCAGCATCAACGGGCCGGCGCCGAGGATGCGCTCCCAGTGCGCACCGGGCTCGATCGCGACGCAATGGCCCTGGCGCTGCACCGCCCCCCGCCATGCCGGCGAGCGCTGCCCGACGCGCGCCGCCCCGCTGAGCGCCGCATCACTGAGTGCGAGGGTCGAACGCGGATCGATGCAGGCGGTCACCGGCGACACGATCCGGTAGCTCGCCGCATCGGCAGGCCGGTAGCTCGCCGCATCGGCAGGATGCCCCGCAACCAGCAGGACAACGATGCCCGGCATGGCCTGCCGCATCCCTCACTCCACACGATAGGTCTTTGCGATACGTTAACGAAAACGGCGACGCAAAGCCATCGCGGAGTGCAACCGGCCATCACTTTATGGTGGCGACGAGGCAGACAAGCCCGGGCATGAGGCACGCCGCAGGCTCGGCTTGGGGGTGAAAATAAGCGGCTCTATGAGTGGGTTGCGATCGCGGAGCGGTCCTGACCCAGGTCAGGCTGCTCCAGCAGCGCCGGATCCACCAGGTCGAAGAACGGCTGCCGCTGCACCGTGAAGAACGGACTGTAGAACGGGTCGTGCCGGAAGATCGCCACGTCGCTCCAGCGCTTGAGCATGACCTGGGTCTCCCGGAAGAAGCGGGCCTCGTGCGCCGGCTGGTCGTCACTGCCGCGCGACAGGCTCTCGTGATGGGCTGCGATGAATTCCGCGCACCAGATCACCCGATGCCCGGCCATGCGCACCTTCAGGCACAGGTCGATGTCGTTGTAGGCGATCTTCAGCTGCTCCTCGTCGAAGCCGCCGGCCTCGCGGAACGCCGAAGACCGGATCAGCATGCCGGCCGCGGTCACCGCACTGACCTCGTGGCTGAGCATCGCGCGTCCGATATAGCCGTAGTCGGTATCGGGCAGCCCGCGATGCGCGTGCGCCGCGACCCCGTCCGGACCCACCACCACGCCGGCATGCTGGATGGTCTCGTTCGGATACAGGAACTTGCCGCCGACGATGGCGACCTCCGGCGAGGCCTGCGCTTCGGCCACGATGGTGGCAAGCCAGGACGCATCGCTCACGAACACGTCGTTGTTCATGAAGAACAGGAAGTCCGACTGGCTCTGCCTTGCCGCGATGTTGTTCAGGCGGGAGAAATTGAATTCTTCCTGCACGGTGATGAACTTCACCCGGCTGCGCCGCGCCAGCCGCTTGCGGAAATCGAGCGCCTCGCTGGTCACCGACCAGTTGTCCACCAGGATGATATCGAAGTTCTTGTACTGGGTGTTGGCCAGCAGCGCGTCCAGACAGCGCTGGGTCGTCTGGATCTGGTCCTTGAATGGAATGATGATCGTGACCGAGGGCTGCGCCTGGTCGAGCCACTTGATGCCATACAGGGTAAGTCCGCGGATCGAACTGACCTTGGCCCGGATGCCGCGCCGGCGCAGATGATCGGACACGCATCGCACCCCGGCACTGATGGCATAGCCCTTCCTGGAGACATCCACCGCCGTCGAGTTCGGAGTCTTGCGCCAGTGGTAGAGTACTTCCGGGACATGGTGGATTGCCGAGGCCGGCACCGCCTCAGAGAGGCGCAGGATCAGGTCGTGGTCCTGGGCACCGTCATATTCCGGACGCAACGGACCGACCTCCGACAAGGTGGCGGCGTGGACGAACAGCAGGTGGCAGACATAGTTGCAGCCCAGGACATAGCGGTAGTTCCAGTCGGGCTTCAGGTTCGGCTCCAGGAAGTAGCCGACCTGGTCGATCTTGTCCTCGTCCGAATACAGCACGCGCGCGCCGGTCGCCGTTGCTGCCGTCAGCATCACCTCGATCGCCACATCGACCAGCAGGTCGTCATGATCGAAGAACGCGACATACTCGCCGCGGACGGCCTCCAGACCCGCATTGGTGGCGCCGCTGATGCCGACATTCTTGTCCAGCGTGATGCAGCGTATGCGGGGATCGGCCGCGCAGTAGGCCTCGATCCGCGCCGTGATCTCCGGCGCGCGTCCGCCATCGTCGATGATGATCAACTCCCAGTGACGCCAGGTCTGGGCCACCACGGAATCCACCGCCGCCACGAAGTCCGACAGCATCGGCCGCCAGGTCGGGCACAGGATGCTGACCAGCGGCTCGGCCGCCCCGCCGCCCGTCCCCGCGCTATCCGTCCCTGGCCTGTCCGTCCCTGGGCCATCCGTCCCTGGCCCATCCGTCTCGGCCGCGCGCCGCTCCCGGGCGCCGGCGACGCGGGCGCGCAACCGGTCGTAGTAGCGCCGCGCCCAGCGGTCATAGTCGCCGAGCGAGTAGGTCGGCGTCGGCATGACGTTGGCGATGCTGGTGCGCAGATGCGTGATGTCGCCATACAGCCGGTCCACCATGTCCTGCATGTCGAGCAGGCGGGCCTCGAGCGCATCGTCGACCAGCAACGTCGTGAGCGGACTGCCCGACAGCTCGTGGTTGTCGGGAGTCACCACGAAGCGCAGGGTCTGCGCGCCGCCGCGCCGGTACTGCTGCGGCAGGATGATTTCGAAGCCGCAATTCGGATCGCCGCCGAGTGCTGCGGCGACATCGCCGCGATAGCGGTCCGCCTTGACCTGCGCGATGCGCGCGCCGTTCGACGTGAGCAGGATGTGGCAGCCGCCGGTGCGCTCGCGCGTATCCGCATCGACCCGCTGCACCCAGCCGCGCAACGCGCCCTGCTTCATGCCGTCGATGAAGCTCGAGAACTCGTAGGCCCGGTGCAGGACGAACTCGAGTTCCTCGGCGAAGTCCTCGGGACGCGCCGGATCGATGAACGGCACCACGCTGCGGTCGGTGAAGCGGAACGCCAGGGCGTGCAGTTCGCCATCCACGAAGCGGTCCGGCACCATGAACGAGAAGCCGAGCAGCCCCGTCGGATGGCCGAGTGCCGCCTGCACGTCGTGGCGGAGCCGGTCGCACAGGATGGTCGCGACCTCCTGGTGGTCGATCAGCACATGCAGGCGCACGGCTTCCGCGGCCGGCCGCGCATCGATCGCCCAGCCGCGCGCCTCCCGCTCGGAGAAGCCGTCGAAGTAGCCCAGAAACGGCTGGGCCGCGCCCTGATGCGCGCTCTGGCGCGCCGCGATCGACTTCGCCATGTCAACGCTGGTCCTATGCTGCATCGGGCATGATCGGGTCGGCCGTGCCCGTCTCGCCGGCGTGAAGCGCGCCGCCTGTCGGTCCCGGCGCCGAGTCACGCATCGCGCTGTCGCGCGGACATGGCACTCGATGCGGCTTCGATGAGCGGCCGGACCGCCCGGACCGTTAGTAGCACGTTACAACGGCCAGCAGTGACCGATCATGGAGCTGATCCGGTGGGCCTATTGTCCTGCCTCAGGCCAGCCGGATCCGGGGGATCCGCCCGGCCAGCGCGCGGCGCGCCATCGAGGCGTGGCTGGCGAGCCCGACGAGCGCCGGCAACTGCTGCGGCCGGCGCAGCAGGGAAGCGAGGATGGCGCGCGGCCGCAATCTTCCGTCGGCCCCCAGCGCCACCAGGGCCGCAGCCGGCAGCCCGGAGCCGGCGGGATCGCACACCGCACGCAGCGCGGCGAAGGGCAGGCCGGCCTCGGATGCGGCCGCGGCCAGGATGCCGCTCTCCATATCGAGCGCCGTGCAGTGGCTGGCCGCGAACAGCTCCCGCTTGGCCTGCGGGGTCGTCACCGCGACATCGCTGTGCAGCAGCGCGCCCGGAGTCATGCCACCAAGCCGCGCGCACAGGGTGAGGTCGGTGAAGTAGTCGCGCGAGCCCGTCGCAGTGGCCACGACGATGCGCGACGGCACCAGCAGGTCGCCGGGTCGCGCATCCGGGTCCAGGCCGGCCGCGACTCCGAGGCTGACCAGCGACGTCGCCCCGGCGGCGATGAGACGCGTGACAGCGGCACTCGCACCTGCCGGGCTCGCACCGCTGATCTCGACCAGGACGTCGCCGCCGCCGCCGAGCGGGCGCAGCAGGCGCGCCTCGGCCCGCAGGCCGACCAGGAAGCCCATGCACTCAGAAGCCGTATGCGACACGCCGGCTATTGCCCTGGCCCAGGTTGCGGTAGCGCGCCAGGGCCATCAACGGGAAGAACATCCGGTAGCCGTGGTAGCGCAGGTAGAACACCTTCGGGAACCCGACGGCATTGTACGGCAGTTCCCGCCATTCGCCGGACCGCTCCTGTGCCGCCGTCAGCCAGGCAATGCCACGCGCCACCGCCGGATGGTCGCGCTCGCCGGCGGCCATCAGGCCGAGCAGCGCCCAGGCGGTCTGCGAGGGCAGGCTCTGGTTGTAGCGCCCGGGTGCGGCACCTTCGAAGCTGGCGCAATCCTCGCCCCAGCCGCCCTCGTCGCGCTGCACGGACAGCAGCCAGGCCACCGCACGCCGCACCATCGGGTCGGCGTGCGGCACCCCGGCGGCGTTCAGCGCACACAGCACCGACCAGGTGCCGTAGATGTAGTTGGTGCCCCAGCGGCCGAACCAGCTGCCGTCGCGTTCCTGCTCGCGCTGGAGGAACGCGATGCCACGCTCGATCACCGGCCGGTCCGCGGCATGGCCGAGCTGGGCCAGGAACGAGATGCAGCGCGCCGCCACATCCGCGGTCGGCGGATCGAGCAGCGCCCCGTGGTCGGCGAACGGGATGTGGTTGAGGATGTCGTGGTTGTTGTCGACATCGAAGGCGCCCCAGCCGCCATTGCCGCTCTGCATGCCGACGACCCAGGCCCGCGCGCGCGCGATCGCCTGGTCGTTGGCGGGATCGCCCTGGCGGTGCAGCAGCATGCCCACCACCGCGGTGTCATCCACATCGGGATAGTAGTCGTTGCGATACTGGAAGGCCCAGCCGCCTGGCGCGAGATGCGGGCGCTGCACCGCCCAGTCACCCTTCACGTCCAGCACCTGCCGGTCGCGCAGCCACGCCCCGGCCGCAACCAGACGCTCGCCGGTGGCCTGCGGGCTCTCGCCCCTGGGCAGGTCGGACAGCCCGCCAGCCGCCTCCATCATCGCGTGCCCGGCCAGCCCGGTGTCCCAGATCGGCGAGACGCAGGGCTGGCAGTAGCTCTCCTCGCCATGCCGCACCAGCAGGTTCTGCACCGAACGCCAGGCGATGGCGGCCCCCGGGTGATCGGCCGGCACGCCGAGCGCCTCGAACATCATCACCGAGTTCGCCATCGCCGGGTAGATCGCACCGAGCCCGTCCTCGCCGTTCAGCCGCTGCTCGACGAAGGCCACGCCCCGGGCGATGGCGCGCCGGCGCAGGACTTTCGGCGTCAGCGGATCGACCAGGCGCAGCGCGTCGTCGACGCGCTTGAACACCCGTCCCCAGAGCGAACGATACGGCCCGCGGGTCCAATGCCGCACGGTATCCGGCGACTGCCTGAACAGCTCCCGGATGCCGATGCCGCGCGGATTGCGGGCGCGCGGACGCAGCGCCGCCAGCACCAGCAGCGGGCAGGTCACGGTCCGCGACCAGTACGACATGTTCCAGATATTGAAGAAGAACCAGCGCGGCAGCAGCATCAGCTCGACCGGCATCATCGGCGTCCCGCGCCAGGGGATCTGCCCGAACAAAGCGAGCTGGAAGCGGCAGAACACGTTGGCGCGCTCGGCGCCCCCCAAGGCGAGGATCGCCGCGCGGGCCGCGCGCATGTGCGGCGCCTGCGGGTCGTCGCCGATCGCCTTGAGCGCGAAATAGGCCTTCACGCTGGCCGAGAGGTCGATACGGCCGTCATGGTAGAGCGGCCAGCCGCCATGCGCGCCCTGGATACGACGCAGATAGCGGCCGATGCGGGCCTGCAACGGCGCATCGATGCGATCGAGATAGTGCTCCAGCAGCACGTATTCGGCGGGGATGGTGGCATCCGCCTCGAGCTCGAAGACCCAGTGCCCGTCGGCGCTCTGCGCTCCGGCCAGCACGCCCTGCGCCGAGGCGATCGCGCGGTCCAGCGCGGCATCAGAGAGGGCTGCATCCGGTGTCGTCAGCATGGCCTGGTCGAACCGCAAGACGAGGAACGCGACCTGGACAAATGCATTCGCTCCGTTTCCGTTCAGGGCCGGGCTGGCTCAGGACCTGGCACGTCTAGTGGTCCGATCCTGACGCTCACTACCCGAGCGGCAGGTTCAACCGGCCCATCAAATCAAAGGCTAGTGGTGCGAATCTGACGGTACTTTCCGTCAGATCGCACCACTAGGGTCGGGCCAGAGCACGAACCGCAGTCTTGCCCGACCTGATTGCACCTTCAATGGTTGCGGGCAACCCTGTGTCGGTCCAGTCGCCGGCCAGGACGAGATTCCTTAAATCAGTGCGGCTTCCGGGCCGCAGCTTCTGTTGCGCGGTGGTGGCCGCGAAGGTCGCACGCTTCTCGCGCAGCACCCGGTAGGGCGGCGCGTCGTGCGGCAGCGACACGACCAGACCGTCCGCCTGACGCTTCGGACGCAGCGCCGGTTGCAGCACCCGGCTGATCTCGGTCCAGACCTGTGCCGCAACGGCCGCATTGTCGCGTCCGGCCAGATGATTGGCGGCGCTGATGGTGACCGACACGATCCCGGGCCTGACGAACACCCACTCGGCGATGCCGCCGACGATGCCGGCAAAGCCTGCGCGTGCGAGATCCCCGCCGAGATGGTCCTGCAGGGCGATCCGGTAGTGCAGGTTGAGGATGCTCTCGAAGCTGTCCGGCAGCGCCAGCCCCGGCAGCGGCCCGGCCAGCAGCTCGGCCGCGACCGGCGCGGTCACCGCCAGCACCACCGCATCGCCCGCTCCCAGCACCTGCTCGCCCTCGGGCAACACCAGCCGGGTGACCCGGCCGCGGTCGGTGCCGAGCCCCCAGACGCGGCAGCCGGTGCGCACGCTGGCGCCGTGCGCCCGCAGCCGCGCCAGCGCCGGCTCCACCAGGCTCTCCGACAGGCCAAGACGCGGAAACCAGGGAATGCAGGCATCGCCGCCGGCCGCCAGGCTCTCGCGCATCGCCGCCGCCATCAGCATGGCGCTGCCGACCTCCGGTCGGGTGTTCAGCACCGAGATCGACAGCGGCACCAGCAGCCGGTCGGCAAGCATGCCCGGCGACAGGCACTCGGACACCGTGGTGCCCTCGCGCGCGCGCAGCATGCGCACCAGCGACAGCAGTTCGCGCAGCCGCATGCCGGGAACCCGGCGCGCGGGATCCAGCACCCACCACGGCGTGCGCCCGCGCGACAGACGCAGCGTCCAGTGCAGGTCCGCCCCCCGATCCGGCGAGATATCGGCGAACGGGAACATCGGCACGCCCGGCCCGGCGAGGGTGTGACGCGCGCCGATGCGGTCGAGATAGTCGAAGGTCGCGCGGTTGCCCGACAGCAGCAGGTGATTGCCGTTGTCGATGCGGCAGCCCAGCTGGCGGTCCTCGTACGACCGCGCCCGGCCGCCGCAGGCCGGGCCGGCCTCGTACAGCACCACCCGCCGCCCGGCGCCGGCGGCTGCGAGCGCCGCCGACAGCCCCGCCAGGCCGCCACCGATGACGTGCAGGCAGCCACTCATGGCAGGCTGGCGTTCATAGCAGGCGGGCCCTCATGGCAGGCGGACGGTCATACCGGCGCGAGGGCCCTTGCCGCGATCAGCGCCTTGCGCCAGCGCGCCACCCTGATCCGCCGGCGCGGCGGCTGCCACCCGGCCCGCTCCTGGGTGGCCAGGATCGCCGCATAGCTGGCCGCCATCAGTCGCGCGGGACGCATCGCGCGGCGGTCGCACCGCCGCATCGCGCTGCGGGCCTGAGTGAAATGATAGTGCGCGAGCGCCGCCATGCCCCGGCAGACGGTTTCCAGCCCTGGCGCCCCCAGCGCCGCCGGCAGCGTCCTGGGAACACCAGCCGCCGCCAGCCGCTCGCGCGGCAGGTACAGCCGCCCCCGCCCGGCATCCTCGTCGAGATCGCGCAGGATGTTGGTGATCTGCAGCGCGCGGCCGAGATGGTGCGCCACCTGGTCGGCCGCCGGCGAGCTGTCACCGAACGCGCGCACCGACAGGCGGCCGACGGCGCCCGCCACCCGGTCGACATAGAGATCGAGCTCGGTCTCGGCGGGTGCGACGATCACCTGCTCGGCGTCCATCTGCATGCCGTCGATGATCGCCTCGAAATCGGCCTCGCGCAGCCGGTAGCGCTCGATCGCGGCCAGCAGCACGCGATCGAGCGCATCGTCGGCGCAGCCCTCGTAGAGGCCGGCGATGCGCCCGCGCCACGCGCGCAGCCGCGGCAGCTTGTCCTCGAACGGGCTCTCCTCGTCGGCGACATCGTCGACCAGCCGGCAGAAGGCATAGATCGCGAACATGGCGTAGCGCCGGTCGGGCGGCAGCACGCGCATGCCGCGCGCGAACGAGGTGCCGGAGCGCACGACGATCGCTTCCACCAGCGCCAGATCGGCCGGATCGCAACCGAGAGCCGCGCGCCGCTTCGCCATCACCGGGTCCACGCGCGGGCGGCGCCGAGCAGGCTGCGCGCCACATCGACGCGGTGCAGCTTCACCCGTCCTGCAAGCGGGTCCTCGCGACGCAGCCGTGCCGCCAGCCGGTGCGACAGACGCACGATCACCGCCGCCTCCAGGCGCATGCGCCGGTCGGCGACCAGACCGGGCAGGCGCGCGGCCGTGCGGTTCAGCGCGTCCACCTCGTCGAGCAGCCGGTCGAGCACCCGTCGCAAGGCGGCCGGCGCGATCCGCCCGCGCAGCACCGTCTCGTCCAGTCCCGCCTCGGCGAGCCAGGGCAGCGGAATATAGCAGCGATCGAGCGTCGCCAGGTCGTCCGCGCAATCCTGCAGGTGGTTGAGCACCTGCAGCGCGGTGCACAGCGCGTCCGACGCCGCCATTCTTGCCGCGCTGTCGCCCCTGGCCTCGCTGTCGCCACTGGCCTCGCCCTCGCCGTGCAGCGCCAGCAGGTAGCGGCCGACCGGGTTGGCGGAATAGCGGCAATACCAGGCAAGCTGGTCCCAGCTCTGGTAGCGCGGCTGCACCGCATCCTGCCGGAACGCCACGATCAGGTCGGTTGCGGTCGCGGCGGGCACGCCGGTCAGCGCCAGCGAGGCACGCAGCCGCAGCGCATGCGCGAGTTCCGCCGGATGCGCCGCCTCGATGGCGGCGTCACCGGCGGGACGGCCGAGCAGCGCCGCCTCCATCGCATCGAGGCGCGCGAGCTTGTCGTCCGCCGACAGCACGGTGTTGTCGGCGATGTCGTCGATGGCGCGCGCGAAGCCGTAGTACGCATGCACATGCGGCCGGAGGCGGCGGTCGATCAGCAGCGAGCCGACCGGGAAGTTCTCGTCCTGCCGCCGCTTGCCGGACGCCACCTCAGGTCCCGTTGCCCGGAGCTTGCGGGCGCCCATCTGGTTCATGGCGGAGTAGAGATCCTCTCGCGGTAGGCACGCTGCTTCCAGACGACGCCGCGTCCGCGATGATGGTCCACCGCCGAGCCGATCGCAGCCAGGGTGTAGAACGCCGCCACCGCGGGCAGCAACAGCGCCCAGAACGGCACCAGCTCGAACCGGCGCAGCGTCGGCAGGAACGAGATCGTGGCGATCGCCCAGGCCAGCAGGCCGGCCAGCCTGGCATAGCCCTCGCCGAACAAGGCGGCGGCAGGGGGCACCAGCCAGACCAGGGCCATGCCGAGCACGGTCGCCAGCAGCAGCAGCGGCGACTGTCGCAACTGCACGTAGGCGGTGCGCGCCACCATGCGCCAGATGTCGGCCGGCCCAGGATAGGGGCGCACCGAGCGCGCCAGCAGGCTGTGCCCGAGCCAGATCCCGCCGCCGCTGCGCTTGACGCGCCGCGCCAGTGCCACGTCGTCGATCAGCGCGCCGCGCAGGCTCTCGATGCCGCCGATACGCGCGAGCGCGGTGCGCCGGATCAGGATGGTGCCCCCCGCCGCGGCGGCAACGCGGCTGCGGCGTTGGTTCACCCGCGCGAACGGATACAGCAGCTGGAAGAAATAGACGAAGGCCGGCACCAGCGCCCGCTCCGCCCGGCTCTCGGTGCTGAGCGCCACCATCTCGGACACCATGTCGAGATCGTCGCGCAGCGCCTTCATCACCAGGGTCGCGACATGCGCCGGCTCGTGGATGATGTCGGCGTCCGCCAGCAGGATGTAGGCTGCATCCGAAGTTCCGGGGGTGCCCGGCATCAGCCGTGCCACCTCGGCGGTGCCCTGCGCCACCGCCCACAGCTTGCCGCTCCAGCCGGCCGGCGGCTCGGCTCCGTCCACCACATGCAGGTGCGGCGAGGCGAGCCCGCGCGCGAGCGCGCCGGTGCCGTCCTCGCTGCGATCGTCCACCAGCACGACGCCGTAGGGACCGGGGTAGTCCTGCGCCAGCAGCGAGCCGATGCTGTCCTCGATGGTCGCCGCCTCGTTGCGCGCCGGCACCACGACGCAGACCGCGGGCCAGGTGCCGGCGACCGGGCGGACCGCCCTGGGCACCGGCCCGAGCATCGGACCGGCCTGCCAGAATCGCCCATGCGCGAAGGCCAGCCCGAGCCAGACCAGCAGCGACAGCGTGGCCAGTATCAGCATCAGGCGGCGGTGTCCCGGGCGGCATTGCAGCACTTGCTGCCGCCCTTGGCGGGATTGGCCTGGAACCAGGCGACCGCATCGGCCACGGCCTCGCGCGCCGGGCGCGGCGCATAGCCCAGCTCGCGGATCGCCTTCGCCGACGAGAAGAACATCTTCTTGCGCGACATCGCCAGCATCTCCCGGGTCACGCGTGGCTCGACGCCGAACCCGCGCGACGCCCATTCGGAGGCCACCGCGACCGGCCACAGCACCGACTGCGACAGCCGCAGCCGCGGCGGCCGGCGGCAGGAGGTCTCGGCGACCAGCGCGAACAGGTCGCGCAGCAGCATGTCCTCGCCGCCGAGGATGTAGCGCTCGCCGACCACGCCGCGCTCGAAGGCAAGCGCGTGGCCCTCGGCGACGTCGTCCACATGCACGATGTTCAGCCCGGTCTCGACATAGGCCGGCATGCGCCCGGCGGTGGCATCCGCGATCATCCGCCCGGTGGGGGTCGGCTTGATGTCGCGCGGGCCGACCGGGGTCGACGGATTGACGATCACCGCCGGCAGGCCCCGCTCGCGCACCAGCCGCAGCACCTCCTGCTCGGCGCGGTATTTCGACTTCTTGTAGATGCCGATCACCGCATGCTCGTGCACCGGGGTGGCCTCGTCGGCGATGCTGCCGTCGCCGACCAGCCCGAGGGCGGCGACCGACGAGCAATAGACGATGCGGGCGATACCGGCCTCCTGCGCCGCCAGCATCAGCCGCCGGGTGCCCTCGACATTGGCCTGCATCATCGAGGCCGGGTCCGGCACCCAGAGCCGGTAGTCGGCGGCGACGTGGAACAGCGCCGCGCAGCCCGCCAGCGCCGCGGCAAGGCTTTCGGGTCGGCCCAGGTCGCCCTCGACCAGCTCGGCATCGAGCCCCTCGAGGTTGCGCCGGTCGCTGCCATGCCGCACCAGCAGGCGCAGCCGATGGCCACGCGCCGCGAGGGTGCGCGCCACCGCCGAGCCGACAAAGCCGGTGGCGCCGGTGACCAGGATCGGTGATGCATTCATGCGCCTTGGTCCGCTCCGAGGACGTGCCCGAACGGAAGCTCGTTCGAACGCGAGGCGGCTTATAGCCTTGCGATCCGCGCTGGTGTAGAGCCTGCGCCCCTCCTGCCAAGCAGGTACGCGTTGAAGACAGCCTCCATCCTGCTTGCCCTGCTCGGCGTCGCGCTGATGACCGGCTTTGCCGTGTGGCTCGGCGCCGGCTCGATCTTCAAGGCGACGCTTTCGGTGGGCTTCGGCGGCTTCGCGCTGCTGGTCGGCTGGCAACTGCTGTGCGACGTCGTGCTGGCGCTGGCGTGGCGCACCTCCTGCCCGCGCGCGCTGCTCAAACTCGGCATCGGCCGGCTGCTGCTCGCACGCATGGTGCGCGAGGGGGCGATGACCTGCCTGCCGTTCTCGCAGGTCGGCGGCATCCTGATCGGCATGCGCGCCACCGGCTTCGGCCGCGCGCTCGCGTGGCCGCTCGCGGTCAGCGCGAATGTGGTGGATCTCACCACCGAGGTGATCGGCCAGATCGGCTTCGTGCTGCTCGGCCTGCTGTTCCTGGTCGATCGCCGGCCGGACACCGATCTGGCCGGACCGCTCGGCCTGGGAGTGCTGCTGGCAGTGGCGGCGATGGCCGGTTTCATCTGGGCGCAGCGCGGCGCCGGCGGCCTGTTCCGCCGGCTGGCCCGCGGGATGGGCGACCGTGTCGCAGGCGGTGCGGCATTCCGGCGCTCGGTGCTGGACGGCATCGACAGCCTGCAGGGCGACCTCGATGCCTTCTACGCCCGGCCCGGCCGGATCACCGGCGCGTGCCTGATCCACCTCGCCGGCTGGCTCGGCAGCGCCGCCTGGGTCTGGATGGCCTACCGGCTGCTCGGCGCGCCGTTGCAAATCGGCACCGCGCTCGCCATCGAGGGGGGCGCCAGCGGCGTGCTGGCGGTCTCGTTCCTGGTTCCCGGCGCCCTCGGCGTGCAGGAAGCGGCCTACGTGGCGCTCGGCAGCCTGTTCGGACTGGACGCCCACCTCTCCTTCGGCCTGTCGCTGCTGCGGCGCGCGCGCGATCTCGCCATCGGCGCTCCCATCCTGCTGCTCTGGCAATGGGTCGAGGTCGTCCGCTTGCGCCGCGGCGCCAAGTCGGTGCGCCAGGCGGCCTGACGGGTCAGTCCGCGGCACCTGCGACCGAAGGTGCCGCGGCGTCGAGCACCCGGTGCGACAGGACGAGGGCCGAGGCGGCATTGGCCGAGAGCGGCGGCGCAAGGAAGAAGCCCTGCACCATGTCGGCTCCGGCCCGGCGGGCGATGTCGTGTTGCGCCTGGGTCTCGATGCCCTCGAACACCACCGGCTTGCCGGCCGCGTGGGCGAGCGCGATGACGGCCACCACGAACGCCTCGCCGCCCGAGCCGCAGCCGACATCCTCCAGGAAGCTCCGGTCCAGCTTGACCACGTCGACCGGAAGACGACGCAGGTAGGACAGCGAGGAATAGCCGATCCCGAAATCGTCGATTGCCACCTGGACCCCGAGCGCCCGCGCCTCGGCCAGCACCGATGCCGCGCCGGCTCCGGTCAGCACGCTTTCGGTGATCTCCAGGCAGAGCTGCCTGGCGGCCAGCCCCTCGGCCTCGACGACGCCGGCAAGGCCCGAACAGAAGCCCGGCTGCGACAGCTGCAAGGCGGAAACGTTGACATTCATCTGCAACCCGGCATTCGGGGCCGCTGCGTGGAACAGCCGCCCCTGCCGTAGCGCGCGCTCCATGACCCATTCACCGAGCGGCAGGATCAGGTCCGACTTCTCGGCGACCGGGATGAACAGCGGCGGCGACAGCCAGCCGCGACGCGGATGCCGCCAGCGCAGCAACGCCTCGAACCCGGCCAACACCCGCCCTCGCTGTTCATCCCGGTCGACGCCGAGCCGGAACAATGGCTGGTAGAGCATCACGAACTGGTCGCCGTCGCGCAGCGCGTCGCGCATGTCGCCTTCGAGCTCGAACTGCTGCGCGGCACTATCGAACAGCGCGGGCTGGAACACGACACCGCGGTTGCCGCCGGCCTGCTTGGCCGAATACATCGCCATGTCCGCCGCCCGGACCAGGTCGAGGCCGCCCGCATGGTCCGCCAGCACGATGCCGATACTGGCCGAGATGTGGCAGGGGCGCCCCATGATCGCGAACGGTGTCACCATCGCCTGCCGCACCCGCTCCGCGAGATGGACCACCGCCTCCTGCGGCAGCCCGTAGCAGAGCACGACGAACTCGTCGCCGCCGAGGCGGGTGACAAGATGGACCGGTCCGGTGACCGCAACCAGGCGCCCGGCCACCTCGACCAGGAGCGCGTCTCCGGCATCGTGCCCCATCGTGTCGTTGACCATCTTGAAGCGGTCGAGATCGAGGAACACCAGCGCCGTCGGCGGCCGGCCTTCACCGTCGTGCGATTCCAGACGTTCCTGCAACAGGCTCCGGTTCGCCAGGCGGGTGAGCGGATCATAGTAGCGGAGCAGGGCCAGCTCCGCCTCCGTACGCCGCGCCGACGCCGCCGCAACCACCGCGCCGAGCTGCCTCGCCGCTGCCAGGTCGGCGTCGCTCCAGCTCTGGGAATGGCCGCGGACGGTCTCTCTCCAGGCTGCGAACGAGCCACGCGGGGAGAGCCGCCCGGTATGCGGGTCGCGGGCGGCATGCTGTCCGGGATCCCCGGCCCACGTGACGGTGCGCAGCATCTCCGGGCGCAGCCACAGGATGGCGTCGCCGGCCACGTTGCCCAGCGGCAGCAGCAAGGCGCCGGCGGCATCGCCGGCGCCGTCCGGAAAATCGGCCTGCCGCAGTCCGAGGTCGTCACAGGCCAGCACCTGGTTCCCGGCGGCCGACAGCAGCGTCGAAGCATCGGTTCGGCCGCCTCCGGCCGTGGCACGATGCCGACGCCCATGATCGTGCCGGACATCCGGACGATGGCGCCGGACGCGCCCACGCAGCGCAGCAGTTCCCCTCCCGGCTCCGCCAGTGCCCGCACCAGCGGCATCCCGGACTCCAGCCGCGCCGCCAGCGCGCCGAGGAGGTCGTGGCGCTGCAGCCGGTCGGCATGCGCCTCCGCCTCGCCCATGCTGCCCAGCAGCAGCGAGACGACCTTGCCGATCATGTCGATCGCCGCCCGCAGTTCGAGCCCCGCGACGCGTGGCCTCGCCTGATGGCAGATCAGCATGCCCCAAAGCTGGTCACGATGGAGCTGGTCACGATGCACCAGTGCCACCGTCAGGCACGCGCCGACCTGCATGTTGCGCAGATATTCGCAGAAGATCGGCGACACGCTGCGCAGCGCGCTGAAGGTCAGGTCGAGCGGCTCCCCATCGGACAGCGACGGGTCGACCAGCAGTGCTGCCGGCCGGTAGCCGGTATCGGCGACCATGCCGACGCGCTTGAGAACGATCAGCCGCCGGGCCTGCGCGGGGATATCCGCCGCCGGATACCGCAGCCCGAGATAAGGCGCATCGCCCGGGCGGTGCGACTCGGCGATGACCTCGCCGTTGCCCTCGGCATCGAAGCGGTAGGCCATGACGCGGTCGTAGCCGCTGATCGCTCGCAGCGCGCGAACGGCAAGTGCGCAGACCTCGCCGCGGCTGGTCGCCGACTTGAAGGTCTCCAGGGCGGGGAGCACCGCCATGATCGCCGGCATCGCGCCCGGGTTCTGTGCCAGCGGCTCGATGTCCACGCACAGACGCGACCCGGAGCGATGCGCCTGCAGGTGCAGCAGGACGCCATCCGCGCGGGCCAGTGTGGGAAGATGCCCGAGAGTGACCTCGTCCTGCGCGAGGGTCGCGCCGGAGGCGGCGCACAACAATCCGCAGGCTGTCTCTCCGATCGCCTCATGCAGCGGCCGCCCGAGCATGGCTCCCGCGTCCAGGCCCAGGATCTTGGACAGGTTCGCGCTGGCATGGCTGATCCGCCAGTCGACGCTGCTTGCGGCGAGCAGCGCACCGTGCGGCTGTATCGCACCGGGGATGTGGATCGGCTCGCGATCGCAGACGCTCAGATCGGCGTCCGTGGCCAGACGGTCGAAACGCTCCTCGATCGGGTGCATCGGCACAGAGCGCTTCCTCCTGACGGGCGCACTATGTCGGGCAATGCTTAATGTTGCGTTGACGCGCCGCGGCGGACTGGTGTTCAGGGTCGTCCAGTGACGGCCAGGGGCCTTGCCCCTGGACCCCATCAAAGGCTAGCCTTTGAAATCCTTGACTTTATGAGGTAGTGTTGGAGCCCAGCGGGACCACGACATGACCGAGCCGATCTTCCAGCGGCTGACCCTGATCGGCATGGGACTGATCGGCAGTTCGCTGTCCCGGCGGGCGAAGCAGTCCGGCGCCATCGCGCGCGAGGTCGTGGCCTGCGACCTGTCCGCCGACGCCTGCGAGCGGGTCCGGCTGCTCGGGATCGCGCATCATGTCGAGCCGGACGCGGCACTCGCGGTGCAGGGCGCCGACGGCGTCGTGCTGTGCGTCCCGGTCGGCGTGCTCGGGGAGGTCGCGGCGCGGATCATGCCGCACCTGGCACCCGGCGCCATCCTCAGCGATGTCGGCTCGACCAAGCAGTCCATGCTGCGCGAGATCGAGCCGATCCTGCGCCGCGACGTGGCCCTGGTGCCGGGCCATCCGCTCGCCGGCACCGAATATTCGGGGCCCGATGCCGGTTTTTCGACGTTGTTCGAGAACCGCTGGTGCCTGCTGACGCCGCCCGACGGCACCGACCGGGGCGCGGTTGCCCGCATCGGCGCGATGTGGGTCGCATGCGGCGCCCGGGTGCGCGAGATGGATGCGGCGCATCACGACCGGGTGCTGGCCATCGTCAGCCACCTGCCGCACCTGCTCGCCTTTACCATCTGCGGCACGGCAGACGACCTCGCCGACGAGACCCGCGGCGAGGTGCTGGAGTTCGCGGCCTCGGGGTTCCGCGACTTCACCCGGATCGCCGCCTCGGACCCGGTGATGTGGCGGGACATCTTCCTCAACAACCGCGAGGCGCTGCTGGAGATGCTGGCCCGCTTCACCGAGGACGCGCAGGCCATGGCGCGCGCCATACGCTGGGGCGACGACGCCTTCATCGTGGACAAAATCGAACGCGGCCGCGCCATCCGGCGCAGCCTGATCGAGCTCAACCAGGCCTGAGGCCAGCTCTAACCCTGGGCGATCTGGTCCCGCCGGTAGGCGCCCTGGCGCTCGAACATCCAGCCGGGATACTCGGGCGGCAGTCGGCTCGCCTCGTCGAGCGTCGCCAGTTGTCTGGCGTCGAGCCTCACCTCGGTGGCGGCGAGATTGTCTTCCAGCTGCTCCGGACGCTTGGCGCCGACGATCACGCTGGTCACCACCTCCTGGTGCAGCAGCCAGGCCAGCGCGATCCGTGCCACCGAGACGCCATGCGCCTGGGCGATCGGCCGCATCGCGTCGACGACCGCATAGCCGCGCTCGGCATCGACCGGCGGGAAGTCGAAATCGACCCGTCGGCCGCCCTGCTCGGACTTGCCGTCGCGACCGTACTTGCCCGACAGCAGGCCGCCGGCCAGCGGGCTCCAGACCATCAGCCCGATCCGCTCGGCCTTGAGCATCGGCACGATCTCGCGCTCCAGGTCCCGGCCAGCCAGCGTGTAGTAGGCCTGCAGGCTCTGGAACTGCGCGAGGCCACGATGCTGCGCGATGCCCTGCGCCTTGACGATCTGCCAGGCGGCCCAGTTCGAGACGCCGGTATAGCGGACATGCCCATGCCGGACGAGGGTATCGAGCGCCTCGACCGTCTCCTCGATCGGGGTCGCCGGATCGAAGCCGTGGATCTGGTAGAGGTCGATATGGTCGAGCCGCAGCCGCTTCAGGCTCGCCTTCACGCCGTCGATGATGTGGCTGCGGGTGTTGCCGCGCGCATTCGGCCCCTGGCCGGTCGCCCCGAACACCTTGGTCGCGACGACGATCTCGTCGCGCGGCAGCTTGAGGTTGCGGATCGCGTGGCCGGTGATCTCCTCGGACAAGCCTTCGGCATAGACGTCGGCCGTATCGAGGAAGTTGACGCCGCCATCGACCGCCGTGCCGACCAGGCGCTCGGCCTCGTTCTGCTGCAACGCGCCGATCTTCTGCCACATCCCCTCGCCACCCCCGAAGGTCATGGTGCCGAGACAGAGTTCCGAAACATAGAGGCCGGTCCGGCCGAGTGCCCGGTTGCGCATGCTGGTTCGCCCTTCTTCAGGTTGCCCTTGCCTGCTTCAACGAAGCGGCGCCCGGAAGGATGCGTGCGGCGATTTTGTGCGCTGCGCCATTACGGCCCAACAACGTTGGGTCACACAAGCGTGCGGGTTTGCAGCCGGCCACATGGATTGACCGGCGCGGCGGCGGACGCAAATCTGGTCTCAATCAATAATCAAACTGGGTAGGCCAGGTACAAGGCCGGAAGCACGGGATGGACATTCATACGCGATCGCATCGTTACCAGTCCTCGCGGGACACAATCATGGCTACTTCTCGCGAGATATTCATGCGCAACGGCTACGTCGAGGCCAGCATGGACACCATCGCGCAGCACTCCGGGGTTTCCAAGACCACGCTCTACGCGCATTTCGACAGCAAGGAGGCGCTGTTCAACCAGGTCGTGGCGCGGGTGGTGGCGGAACGCGGCAGTCATGCGCTCGACGCCCTGCTCGACGTGGCACCGGGGCAGACCCTGCGGCAGCGACTGGTGGCGATCGGCTGCCACATCCTGGAGCGCCTGCTCGATCCCGAGACCAGCGCCCTGATGCGGCTGTGCGTGATCGAGAGCGCGCGCATGCCCCGCCTGACCTATGACGGGCTCGGCGAGGCGCACCGGCGGCTGGTCGCGACGCTCGCGCGGTTCTTCCGCGATCACGCGCAGCCGGCGGGTCTGCACATCGATGACGCGCGCGAGGCGGCCGACCTGTTCGTGGTGCTGACGATGCGCGACTTCATGCTCGAAGCCATGCTGCCCTGGTCGGAGGTCAACACGCCGGACGCCCACAGGCAGAACGCCGAACGGGTCGCCGACATCATCCTGCGGCTCTACAGCTCGCCCGGCGGCGCCGCGGTGACGCCGTCGGTGCGGCTGGAGAGCGTGTAAGAGCCTGTTCCAAAACGCCTGCTGCTGGCGATCCGACGCGCCTTTCCTGCGCTCCGCTGCTCACGGCCAGTAGGCCGCTGCGCTGCGGTGCTCGGAAAGGCACGCCGGCCGCGGCCCTTTGGGCCGCTCTCATCCAGCATCAGGCGTTTTGAAACAGGCTGCTAAGGCAGGCGGTCGCGCTGCCAGCCGCCGCCGATCGCGATGGTCGTCCCGTCCATGAACTGCTCCTCGATGCCGACCGTGCCGCCTTGTGACGAGATCCGGGGTCCGCCGCCCGAACGGTCCGGCAGGTCGGTACGGGCCTGGCCGAGCGCCACGAACGCCCGTGTCCCGGTATTGCCGAGCAGGCCGCTCTCCAGCGCGATCGAGCTGGTCTGGGTGTTGCGCGAGCCGAAGCCAACGCTGGCGACGCCCCCGAGTGCCGGACTGGCCGGCACCGGCTGCACCGGCGCAAGGCTGTAGGACCCAGGCGACGCCAGCAAGGCGGCCTGCCGGGCGCATGCGGCGTCGCAGGCCAGCGCGGCTGCGCACGCCGCGACGAGAGCAGCAGCCGCCCTCGGAGCCTGTTTCAAAACGCCTGATGCTGGATGAGAGCGGCCCAAAGGGCCGCGGCCGGCGTGACTTTCCGAGCACCGCAGCGCAGCGGCCGTCTGGCCGTGAGCAGCGGAGCGCAGGAAAGCCGCGTCGGATCGCCAGCAGCAGGTGTTTTCAAACAGGCTCAAGGCACCCGGACGATGCGTAGGGAGTTGGTGCTCCCCGCCTTGCCGAACGGCACGCCGGCCACGACCACGACCGCATCGCCGGTGGCCGCAAGGCCGTTCTCGCGCGCCAGCACCGCCGCCACCTGCACCACATGGCCGAAGGTCACGTCGTCGGAGCCCTGGTCGGCCACGCACGAGCGCACGCCCCAGACCAGCGACAGCCGGCGGGCCGCCTCCGCATTGCCAGCCAGGCCCAGCACCAGGCACTCCGGCCGCTCGCGGGCGATGCGCAGCGCGCTGCGCCCCGAGAGGGTGTAGGCGACGATCACCTTGGCGGCGACGGTCTGCGCCACCTGCTGCGCCGCGGCGGCGATGGCGTCCGCCGCATAATGCTCCGGGGCCGGGCGCGAGGCCTGCATCAGCGCCTGCCAGCCGGCGTCGCGCTCCACCCTGGTGACGATGCGGCCCATGATCTCGACCGCCTCCTCGGGATACTGGCCGGCGGCCGTCTCCGCCGACAGCATGACAGCGTCGGCGCCGTCGAACACCGCGGTGGCGACGTCGGATGCCTCCGCGCGGGTCGGGGCCGGCGAGGAGATCATGCTCTCCAGCATCTGGGTCGCCACCACCACCGGCTTGCCGAGCAGCCGCGCCTCGCGGACGATGCGCTTTTGCACCAGCGGCACCTCCTCGGGCGGCAGCTCCACGCCGAGGTCGCCGCGCGCCACCATGACGCAATCGGACAGCGCCAGGATCTCACCGAGATTGTCGAGCGCCTGCGGCTTCTCGATCTTGGTCATGATCCAGGCGCGGTTGCCGATGATCTCGCGCGCCTCCTGCACGTCGGCGGGACGCTGCACGAACGACAGCCCGACATAGTCGACGCCGTGCGCCAGGGCGAAATCCAGGTCGATACGATCCTTGGTGGTCAGCGCCGGGATCGGCAGCACCACGTCGGGCACGTTCACGCCCTTGCGGTCGGACAGGATGCCGCCGGTGATCACCTCGGTGGCCAGATAGTCGGTTCCCTTCTCCAGCACCCGCAGCCGCAGCTTGCCGTCATCGAGCAGCAGCAGCGAGCCGACCTGCGCCGCCTGGATGATCTCCGGGTGCGGCAGGTTGACGCGGTCCGCGGTGCCGAGCGCCGGATCGAGGTCGAGGCGGAACCGGGTGCCGTGCGCGAGTGCGGCGCGTCCCGCGTCGAACTGGCCGACCCGGAGCTTCGGGCCCTGCACATCGGCGAGGATGCCGATCGGGCGGCCGCTGCGCGCCTCCAGGTCGCGGATCATCGAGATCCGGGAGGCATGGTCCTCGTGGGTGCCGTGCGAGAAGTTCAGCCTGAACACGTCGACGCCGGCGTTGAACAAGCGCTCGATCATCGCCGCCGTCGAGCTGGCCGGCCCGAGCGTGGAGACGATCTTGGTGCGGCGCTGATGCCCGGGCTTGCTCGTGGCTGACGCGGGCTTGCTTATGGCGGACATGTCGAGGCCTCTTCTTCAAGTGTCTAGAGCATGATCCGATCGATCATGCTCTGCTTGGCGTTTGATAGAGCAGCTTTATCCGACACTTGGCATCGCGAAGCGATCCCAAGTGGTCGGATGCTGCCCTAGGGCGGCGTGATCGTCTCGTTCGGCAGGAGCCCGAACAGGGCCGATCGCTGCAACCACCCGCTGTAGTTATGCACGGACACCCGACACCAGGCCGAACCGGCCGGACAGGCACGCAACCGGCCTATTACCCCTGGTCGCAGGATCGCCACAACACCCCCATCCTCCTGCGGGTCGTCGCGCATGATGGTTCCGGGGCCGCGATCGGTGGCACCTGACGCGGTGACGACGAAGCTGCGGTTGCCGACCAGGGTGGCCTGGTGCACCCAGCCGCGCACCCCGTCCGCATCCTCGACCAGGCGCCAGACATCGAACTCGCGCATGATCTCGACCGGCAGCTCGCGCCGCTTGTAGAGCCACAGGATCGGGTAGCGGGTGCCCGGACCCGACCGCATGTTGACCTCGTCGGCGCGGAGCGAGGCGAAACGCGGCAGCGGCAGGTTGGTGTTGGTGCCGCGGTTGGCAGGTATCGCGGGAGGCGCGGGTGCGGGCGGCGGCGCGGGTGCGGGAACGGCGACCAAGGGTGGCGCCGCCGGATGGGCGGGATGCACCGGATGGTGCGCCGGATGGCCGTGCGACGCCCGGTGGTGCCGGTGCCGCGCATGCGGATGCGACGGATGATGCTCGCCCCCGGCCTGCGGGATTCCGGTCTGCGGGACTCCGGCCTGCCGGGCCGCGGCAGGCAGCGGCGGGGCCGTGACAGCGAGCAGGGCACACGCCGACAGCAGCGCCACCCGCGGCAGGCGCGCCGCAACCCTCGATGACCTGCGGCACATCTGCATCAGCATTGGGGCATCCGTGCCAACACCGCGCCGGTTGGGCAAGAGGCGGCGACGCATTCACTCTAGAATGCGACGATCTGGCCGCCGGCCACCGCCTCGAGGAAGCTCGCAATGCCCGAGACCTGGGCGGCGTCGAGCAGCAGCCCCGGATCGATCGCCTCGCCGCGCAGCCCGGCCTCGCAGGCCAGCAGCCGGACGTCGAGTGCCAGGGCCGCCTCGCGCAGCGCCTCCAGCCCGGCCACCCCGCGGCCGGTCAGCACCGCGTCGTGCCCGGCATCCGCGAGCCCGCTCCAGTCCCGGCACAGGGCGCGCACGCCGGCGCCGCTGGCGAACAGGATGACGCCGCGATCCATCGCAGCCGCTCCGGCCGCCATCGAAAAGGCGAAGTGCGCCCGGGCATGGCTGCCGTCCAGCAGCACCACCCCGAGTGTTGCGGCCGGAGCGTGGATCATCCTGGCGGCGATGCGGCGTGGCCGAGCGGGCAGTGCGGATCGGCCGGCACCCGGATCATGGTGAAGCGCATCGAGAGGGCATCCCACAGCAGCAGCCGTCCGGCCATGCTCTCGCCGATGCCGACAATCTCCTTGACGACCTCGCTGGCCTGCAGAGTGCCCAGCACGCCGGTGACCGCGCCGAGCACGCCGGCCTCGGCGCAGGACGGCACCAGTCCGGCTTCGGGCGCCTGGGGATACAGGCAGCGGTAGCACGGGCCGCCACGATGCGGGCGGAAGGTGGCAAGCTGGCCCGCGAAGCGCAGCACCGAGGCCGAGACGAGAGTGCGGCCGGCATGGACGCAGGCGTCGGCCACGAGGTAGCGGCTGGCGAAGTTGTCGGTGCCGTCGCAGACGAGGTCGTAGGCGCCGACCAGCGCCTGCACGTTGGTGGCATCGAGGCGCTGCGCGTGCGCCCGCACCGACACCTCCGGATTGATCGCCAGCATCGCCTCGCGCGCGGATTCCGCCTTGCTGGCGCCGATGCGCGCGGTGCTGTGCGCGATCTGGCGCTGCAGGTTGGAGAGCTCGACGACGTCGTCATCCACCAGTCCGATGGTGCCGACGCCCGCCGCCGCAAGGTAGAGGGCGAGCGGCGAGCCCAGGCCGCCGGCGCCGACCACCAGCACGCGCGCGGCGCGAAGCCGGGCCTGGCCGATGCCGCCGACCTCGGCAAGCAGGATGTGCCGGGAATAGCGCCGCACCTCGGCGTCCGAAAAGGCCAGCGGCTCCGGGGTGCCGCACGACGCGAAATTTCCCAGGTCCATCCGGCTCCCGCCTCGCTGCGACACCACTCTGATCCGAGTAAATGTGGGTGAACGAGCGAAAAATCCATACAGTCTCACCATGCGGTGAGTCATAGTAGCGGGGCCGGGGTCATCCGGCGGACGCCCGAAGGACGCCTGCGATGCTTCGATTCGGATCCACGCCCCCGGTCGCACGGTGCCGCAGGAGCCGTCGCGCACGCCGGGTCGCGCTCTCGACCCTGGCGTTGTCCGGCATGATCTTCGCCGCGTCCCCCTATGTGGCGCTCTGGTCGGCCGGCTACGCCGTCAGCCACCATGATCGCGCGGCGTTGCGCGGATCGCTCGACTGGCAGCAGGTCCGGCTGAGCCTCAAGCATTCGTTCGGGCTGACCTCGCCCGGGATGGGGGTGCGGCAGGTCGCGCAGCAGGACGAGCTTCCCGATTTCGGCGAGAGTTTCGCCACCAACGTCGCCTCCGGGATGATCGACGACGACATCACCCCCGAGCGGCTGGACGGCATGCTGAGCCGCATCCCCGCCGGTGCCCGCACCACGCGCATGCCGCACGGCTTCTTCACCGGTCCGGCCAGCTTCATCGCGGACATCCCGGTCGCCAACTCGCCGCCGGTGCGGATCTCGATGCGCATCGAGCAATGGCACTGGAAGATCATCGCGATCGGCCTACCGGCGTCCCTGCTGGCGCCGGCGTCCCAGACCCGGTTCGCCCAGCGCAGCTGAGCGCCCGCCTGGTCATGCTACGAAGCGGCCGGCCCCACGCTTCTCTGGCCGACGCGGAGATCGCCGCGCCTGACGTCCGGATGCGTGGCGGCGGCCCTGCTGCTCAACTCCCAAGCTCGGCGACGGGCTGACGCTTCCTGCCTCGATTGGAACTCATCAGATAGAGACCGGTCTGCCCGGCCGCGGCGATCAGGCTGGCCATCGAGACCGCCGCTGGGCCGAACATGCCCATTTGCAGAAAGCCGCCGCACGCTGTCGCCGCGACCAGCGAGACCACGGCGCCCCAGCGCCAGTCGGGACCGGCGGATGCGCCGGCTTCCTCGTGGCTGATCGGGCGGAGGATATAGACGTCAACCAGCACGAGACATGTGAAGCAGGTCATGAACATCCCGATCACCCCGAGTGCCACGGTCAGGTTGGAAAGCAGGTTGGACATCATTGCGAGCGCGCAGCCGACGCCGAACAGAACGACCATGAGGTGCCGGCTGACCTCCAGGTTCGCGACCTGGCGGAAGACATTCAGGAACGACATCGAACCGGAATACATGTTGGTCAGGTTAATCCGCAACTGCGTCGCGATGGCGAAGACCGTACCCCAGCCGGCCAGCATGGTGACGAAGTAGCTTCCCGGATTGTTGTCGAGATAGCGCACAGCGAACCACAGGCCGAGCAAGCCGGAGAAGGCGAAGCAGAAGGCCTGGAAGCCGACGCCGACGAACAGCGAGGCGATACCGATGTCGGAGCGGCGCACGAAACGCGCGTAGTCGGCGCTGACCAGGCCTCCGGTGAAGAGCACGCTGTTCATGGTTCCGATCGCGGCCACGAGGGCGATCGGCCAGGCGGGCGCGTTGCTGGGCATGTAATTCAGCCAGTCGCGGTCTGAGGCGGGTGCCACGATGCTGATATAGAGCGCACAGACGAGGAGGACGCCGTAGAGAATGAAGGTCAGGAACTGCAGCTTGGCCAGGACTTTGATCCCGAACCAGACCAGCGGCATCATCGCCAGTGCGATCGTGGGCAAAACGATCGAGAGGGCGACGTGCGGGAAGAGTTGCCTGAGCGAACTGCCCATGATTGTCGCCTCGGCGGCAAAGTAGATCACCGAGTTGACCCCGAACATGAGGCTGAAGAGAAAGGCGCCGCGAAAACCCAGCACACGCCGCGCGAGAAGATTCATGCCGTAGCCGGTCCTGACGGAGATCCTGACAATCCCGAGACCGACGATGGCCGAGGCGATGCTGGCATAGACGATGGCGACGAGGGCGACCCGGCTGCCAAATCGCAAGGTGAGGATCGAGGTCACCTGCATGAAGAACAGCGCCGTGGCGATACCCATCTCGGCGAAGAAAGCCACGTGCCACGCCATGCGTTTGGCATCCGGCACCGGGTCGGCCGCATAATCTTCATCATATTGTGCCGCCATGGTCCATCCTTGCAGACGTTATCGGGATACGGTATCGGGAGCAGCCGATCGCGACGGCGTGTTGGCCACTCAGAAGGCCAGAAGATTCTCCCTAAACGTTGCTTTGTCGTATCCCTTCCGAATGGAACCCCGGCGCTGCAAGACAGGTGCCAGTCCATCGGCGACATCGGCAATGTCGCGTCGCGTGGTCGGCAGGTAGAACAGGAAGCCGTCTCCGCCGACTTCGTTCATGATCTCGTCCATGCGCGACGCCACGAACTCGGGAGAACCGACCATGCCCTGGTCGTTCAGCGAGAAGCGGGTTGCGGCGATCTCACGCAGGCTGAGACTGCCGCGGTCCTTGAAGATATTCTCCATCGAGACGCGCTCGCCATTGCCGCCGGCGATCATCAGGTCGGAAACCGGCCTGTCCAGATCATAGGCGCGGAAATCAACCCGACCGCCGCTGACATAGCTCATATTCCACAACGCGTAATCGAGTGCCGGCTCGCTCCAGCGGGCTTCATCCATCGCCTGCTTCTTGGCGATGGCCTCGGTCTCGGTGCCGGCGATCACCGGCATCACGATGAACAGCATCTTGAAGTCCTGCGGCCGCCGGTTGTAGCCGGCGAGGCGCGTATGCATGTCGGCGCGAAAGCGCTTCATCTGCTCGACCGAGGTGGCCGCGACCAGCATCGTGTCGGCGAAACGGGCGGCGAAGTCGCGCCCGGCAGGCGAGTTGCCGGCCGATGCGACCAGCGTCGTCCCTTGCGGACCAGGAATGGTATTCAGCGGCCCTCTGCAGCTGAAATACTTACCCTTGAAGTCGATGGTATGGACCTTGGTGTAGTCCGCATAGCCTCGTCCGGCCACATCTGCCAGCACGGCACCCGGCTCCCACGAGGTCTGCAGTCGCCGCACTACATCCGACCATTCCGAGGCCAGCACGTAGCGTTCATCATGGTCGAGATGCTGCTCGTAGCCAAAATTCTGTGCCACCCGGTCGGTAACCGAGGTCACGACGTTCATCCCCACCCGGCCTTCGGTGAGATGGTCGAGCGTCGTGAACAAGCGAGCAGCAAGATAAGGCGGATACTGGATCGTCGAGACGGTGGAGATGATGCCGATATGCTTGCTCCGTTGCGTCATCAGCGGCACCAGTGGCAGCGGATCGTTTTTCGGAGCAAAGATGCCGCGCTTCAAGGTGGTTTCCGCCGTGCCGCCGAGCGTGTCCTCGACCATCGCGGTATCTTCGATAAGGATATAATCGAAGCCGGCGCGCTCGAGCGAACTCGCCAGATCGACATAGAGGTCCGGCTTCACCCAGTCATAGAGATTGCTCCCGGACCAGGCCGGTTCCAGGGTTCCCAGCCAGCTTTGGATCCCAAAACCGTTCCCGAGGAACCATCCGAGATGATACATGTCACGTGCCTCGAAGCTCGATGTGAGTTCAACTGTTTTGTCAAGGAATGAGCACTAGAGCCTGACCCGATCGATCAGGCTCAGCTTGTCGTTTGAGAGGGCAGCTTTATCCGACACCTGGCATCGCGAAGCGATTCCAATTGATCGGATGCTGCTCTAGAACCGATAGGTCAGATCGGCACCGTACGTGCGCGGGGGGGCCAGATAGACGACGTCGGTAAGGGTCGAAGGTGTGCTGAAGAGCGAGATGACGTCCGAGTTGTAGCGAACGTCCGTCAGGTTCTTGCCCCAGAAACCGAGCTCCAGACCGGTCTTGCCCAAATCGAAGGCAACCCGCGCATCGAGGAAGTCCAGCGCGTTGCGCTTTGTCCATGGCGTGTTGGTCGCCGTGAAATACTCCGACCCCCAATGACTGTAGGTGAAGTTTGCCGTCATCTGGATACCGCGGGGGAGTTCTCGCGTGTAGGTCGCACTCACGGTGGCGCTGAGGTCGGGGACATAGGGAGATCGATTGCCGACCAGGCTGCCGTCGGCATGATCCGATCCGATCGTCGAATGCGTGTAGCCGAGCGATGCGGCGAGCGTCAGTGCGTGGATCACTCGCCAATCCGCCTCTGCCTCGAACCCCTCCGAGTCCGTGCGGTCCAGGATGGTGACGGCGTTCAACGCCCCCGACGGGATGAACTGAAAGAGCTGCGAGTTGTCCTTGATCGTATAGAATCCGGTGACGTTCAAGGTGACCTGCTTGTCGAACAACTGGCTCTTGACGCCGCCCTCGAAGTCGTAGGACTTCTCGGACGGGTATTCGTTGGGCACCTGTCCGGACGTGACGGTGAAGCTCTGCGCTGCGTTGAAGCCACCTGCCTTGAAACCTTCGGCGTACATAACATAGCCCATGATATCGTCAGTGAAGTGGTAGGCGAGATTCACCTTCGGCTGGAACGCGTAGTACGATTCCTGCCGCTCTTCGTTCGCGGTCGCGGAGAAGGCAGTGGGTGAGACGTCCGTGTCGCTCTTTGTCTCATAATCGTACCGCCCGGCGACGGTCACGATCAGCTTCGGCAGGATACGGTAACTGAGATCTCCATAGAATCCGGCTGCCTTCGCATAGAGGTCGTCGCTTGAATACGTGGCCGTGGTGTCGATCGGGCCGGTGACGGGTGTGTCCGCCTTGAGCACGGTGCCGTCGGAACTGTTGGAGGTCGCCGCGAGCAGGAACGGGCTCTGCCTGATCAGTGCGCCGTCCACCCCGACGATATATTGCAGCCGGTAGGTTTCGGGTGACCTGTAGCGAAGATCCTCGCTCCAGGAGGTGTTGGCACGCTGGTTGTACTGGGTCGCAGTCGAAGCGGCCGCATACGGGAAATTCGCGCTGGCGAAGATCGTGTTCTCGTCTTCATAGGCGGAGATGCTGCGAATATCCCCCCAGGGCTTGCTGTAATCGATGTTGACGGAATAGAGCTGGTCGAGAACCTTGCTATAATCCTCGACCGGGGACACGAAGATTGGCTCGGCGAAATTCGCATTGACCAGTGATGAACGTTCGCCGTCGGTCTGCAAGCTAGGCTCGACCGACTGACTGGCGTATGCCGTAGCGCCAGACCGTACATGTGAGGCCATGCCCTCGAAGCGAACCGTAAGGTCAGGAGTTGCGAGCCAGTCCAGCCTGCCGCGGCCGACCACCGATTGATAGGGATCGACATCCTTGCCGGTCGTTTCGTCCTGGTAGTACCCGTCGGTGTTGCGGTAGCCGATCGCGGCACTGAACAGCAGTTTGTTGGGTATCAGCGGTCCGGACAGCATGTAAGACGTCTGTTCGGTCCCGCCATTGCCACCTCCAACAACGGCGGCGCCGTGGAAATCATTGCTCGGCGCAACCGTGTTGATCTCGACGGCGCCGGCGATCGCATTGCGGCCGAACAGAAAGCTCTGCGGCCCCTTGACGACGGAAATATCCTGCAAATCCAGCAGATCATTGTTCAATCCGGTCGCCCCGGTCAGCTCGACCCCATCGATGACGACGGCGACAGGCGGATCGGTATTGAGCGCCTGCGCATCGCCGCGAATGGTGATCCTGAGGTCACCGGGATTGTTCGCCTCAATCACGGTCATGTTCGGCGTCTGCGCGATGAAATCGACCGGTCGGGTTATGTGACGTTGCCGCAAGGTCTTCGCCGAAAAGCTGGTCGCAGCCTCCGGAGCGTTCCGGGTCCTCACCTTGGAATGGACCGTGATCTCCTCAGCGGAGCGGGCCGCCGGCCGGTGATGTGGGTTGATACAGTCATTTCTGGCGGCAATGCCTTTCTCGCAAGCTATTCCGGCAGACGCGAGGGCGGCAGAATCCGGCAAGAGCGCCGCGCCACCGATCGTCAACAGGGCGAAGTGTCTGTACGTTATTCGGGCAATTGGATGACATTTGTGCATTCCGGCAATCACCTCCTAGGCTTGAGGGGCATAATCTTCAGAACTGGTTAACTTACGGTCATGCTGGACCGCTGAGTCAACCTTTATCTAAAGGTTGATTGCGAAATTTGTCCGGTGCTATTTTTTGGGAAGGGCGGCGGGATGCGGCGTCGGGTCACGCCGCGAACGCTCGCCCGTTGCTGGAGAGACGGCCGTGCACATCAAAGACCGACTTGATTTCTTGATTGAGCGATGGGGCGATGCGAGGCCCGGTCTTGATACCTCGCCCTGGGCCGTCTGCGGCCGGTTGACCCTGATCAACGAACTCTTCATGGCTCGCGTGGGACAGCTTCTGAAGCGGCACCGGCTGACATTCAACGAGTATCAGTCGCTGGCGGCGATCTATCTTTCAGGTCCACCCTACGAGTCGAGCCCGAACCAGATTGCGCACCACAACCTGTTGACGTCCGGAGGCATGACCAACCTTCTCAACAAGATGGAGGCCGCGGATCTCATCAGCCGGCGACCGGCGGAACAGGACCGACGTGGCGTGGTCGTGAGCCTGACCGCCGAAGGACGCGAACGCCTTGACGCGGCGCTGATCGATGAAAACGGCTTCGAGCATGAATGGATCAGCAGCCTGACCGCGCAGGAAGCAGAGATCCTGTCCATCCTCCTGCGCAAACTCCTGGTTTCGATCGAGAGCTTGCCCGACAGGACAGAAAACGTTTGAAACAGGATGATGTGCTGGAGATCATCACGGGTCGGGAGCGTCGCCCGCGATACGCAGCAGGTCCTCGAACGCCACCACCAGGTGGTAGAGCGTGCTGGCCGGCACCACATCGGCGCGCGCCTCGCCCTCGGCGTCGAACTGGTCGATCCACAGGCCCGGCACCCGCGTGCCGAGATAGGTCCGCAGCACCGCATCGGTGACCCGGGCGGCATCATCGAACGCCCCGTTGGCGAGATGCGCCTTGATCAGCTCGGTCTGCGGCCAGGTGCGGCGCGACCGGCGGAGCTGGTGGCCGGACTTCCGGCACTCGTCGATGGCGAACCCGTCGGCGCCGATGCCGTGCCGCAGGCCGAAGCTGTACAGCGCGTTGGCCTGGTGGCGGAAGTTGCGGCCACCCAGGTCGCAGAGCCGGTGCAGCAGCCAGGACCATTCGAAATGATGCCCCGGCTCGACGGAGTCGCCGGCCTCGCCCTCCGCCAGCCTGAGGTCCGGGGTGAAATACTCCCCCAGGGTGCCGGCGGCACGATCGAAGAAGCGGGTCTCGAACAGGCTGGCGATGGCGTCGGCGCGGTCCAGCCAGCTTCGCTCGCCGGTGGCGGCGTGCCAGACCAGCATCGCCTCCATCAGGTGCATGTGCGGGTTCGACCGGCGCGGCAGCGAAGCCGGCAGCCCCTCGAAATAGCCGCCCGCCTTGGGGTCGGCCACGTCGCGGTCCAGGAATGCCATGGTGCGCTCGGCCAGCGTGCGCGCCTCGCTGAAGCCGACCCGGTAGGAAGCCGCCAGCCCGAACAGCATGAAAGCCTGGTCATAGGTGTCGCGCAGGGTGTCCAGGGTCTGGCCGTCCGGCGTCAGCATGTGGATCCAGCCGGGCTTGCCGTCGGGACCCCAGCAGCGCGCCTCGACCGTCGTCAGGCCGAGCTTCAGCTTGTCGCGCGCCGCCTGGTGCCCGGCGGCGAGCGCCTGGGCAAAGCAGAACAGCTGCCGGCCCTGCACGCGCACCCGCCGCCGCGCGGAGAGGTCCGGGTGGCCGGCGAAATCCAGCTGCTCGTAGAACAGGCCGTCGCTGTCGATGCCACGCTCAATCCAGAGCGGCCAGGCCACTTCGTTCAGCCAGCGCCGCACGCGCCCCGCGGTCTCGCGCAGCCGGGTCAGGTCCGCCAGGCTGCTCGTCTCGGTCGCCATCCACCCGTCTCCACCGCCGGCCTCCGGCAGGCGCACCCAGGCGGCAGCCGGTCGGCTCGTATTGCCGGTTGTATCTCTACCGGGACCGTCGCGCCTGTCGAGGGAAACCCGGAGCGGTGGCCTACCCGGGCGGCGCAGCCGGAAGTCTGGTGACCCGGGGACACATCGGCGAGCCCTTGCCTTGGCACGAACAATACAAGAACATGATTCCGTGGACTTGCTCAACAAGCTCGAGATCCTGGCGGATGCCGCCAAGTACGATGCGTCCTGCGCGTCGAGCGGCACCGAGAAGCGCGACAGCCGTGGCGCCAGATCGGGCGTCGGATCGACCGAGGGCATGGGCATCTGTCATGCCTATGCGCCGGATGGGCGCTGCATCTCGCTGCTGAAGATCCTGCTGACCAATTCCTGCCTGTACGAGTGCGCCTACTGCATCAACCGTGCCTCCTCGAACGTGCGCCGTGCCCGCTTCACGGTGGACGAGGTGGTCCGACTCACGCTCGGCTTCTACCGGCGCAACTGCATCGAGGGGCTGTTCCTGTCGTCGGGGATCATCCGCTCGCCGGACTATACCATGGAGCAGGTCATCGGGGTGGCCCGCGCACTGCGCGAGACGCACGGGTTCCGGGGCTACATCCATCTCAAGACCATCCCGGACGCCGATCCGCTGCTGCTCGAGGCAGCCGGGCGCTGGGCCGACCGGCTGTCGATCAATGTCGAGCTGCCGACCGAGGCGACGCTCGCGGACTACGCCCCGGAAAAGGACATGGGCGGCATCCGGCGCTCGATGGGCCGCATCCGGCTCGGCATCGACGCCGCCCGTGAGAAGACCGCGCCCGGCCGGGCGAAGCCCCAGCGCTTTGCCCCCGCCGGCCAGTCCACCCAGATGATCATCGGCGCGGATGCGAGCTCGGACCGCACCATCCTGCGCACCAGCACCAACCTGTACGGTTCGTACGGCCTCAAGCGGGTGTACTATTCCGCCTTCTCGCCGATCCCGGACGCCGCCGCGGCGCTGCCGCTACGCCCGGCGCCGCTGCTGCGCGAGCACCGGCTCTACCAAGCCGACTGGCTGCTGCGGTTCTACGGCTTCGGCGTCGAGGAGCTGGCCACCGACAATTCCGGCAATCTCGACCTCGAGCGCGATCCCAAGCTCGCCTGGGCGCTGGTGCATCGCGAGATGTTTCCCGTCGATGTCAACCGGGCCGACCGCGAGGCGCTGCTGCGGGTGCCGGGCTTCGGCGTGAAATCGGTGGGACGCATCCTCGCGGCGCGGCGGCATCGCCGGCTGCGCCTGGACGACCTCGCCCGCCTGCGCATCTCGCTGGCCACCGTGGCGCCGTTCGTGGTGGCGGCCGATCACACGCCGCGGGCGGAGCTGGACAGTGCGCGGCTGTCGGCGCGCCTGGCTCTGCACCCGGGCAGGAAACCGGCGCAGCTCAGCCTGCTTTGAAGCCGGCATGCGCAGCATAGTCCTTGCCCATGAAGTGGATTTCGCGGGCTGGCGCGCTGCCGCCCGAGAGCTTGCCGTCGAAGGGGTGCCCCCGGAGGCGGTGCTCTGGTCGGTCGGCATGCCCGACGACCTGTTCGCGGGCATCGATCAGGAGGACGCGGCCGCCGCCCCTGCTCCCGCCACCGCCTTCACCGTGCCGAGACCGCTGGTCGAGCTGGCGCAGACGGTGATCCAGGCGCGCGACCCGGAGCGGTTCGCGTTGCTGTACGGGCTGATCTGGCGCACCAGCCGCGGCGAGAAACGCGTCGTCGAGGACCTAGCCGACCCGCAGGTGCAGCGGACGCTCCGGCTCGCGCAGGCGGTGCGGCGGGATACCCACAAGATGCGCGCCTTCGTGCGCTTCCGCGCGGTCGAGCCGGACGCGGGAGCCGGCCACGATGCGGCCACCCGCTACGTCGCCTGGTTCGAGCCCGACCACTACATCGTCGAGGCCAACGCCGACTTCTTCGTGCGCCGCTTCGCCACCATGGTGTTCTCGATCCTGACGCCGTACCGCTGCCTGCACTGGACCGGCACCCAGCTCGATTTCGGTCCGGGTGCGGATCCGTCGCAGGTGCCGGACGACGATGCGCTGGAGCGCTACTGGCGCGCCTATTTCAGTTCCATCTTCAACCCGGCCCGGCTGAAGGTCTCGGCGATGACCTCCGAGATGCCGCGCAAGTACTGGCGCAACCTGCCGGAGGCCGCCGTCATTCCCGAACTCGTCCGCGCCGCGCACGAGCGTACCCGGACCATGCTGGAGACCGCCCCGATGCCCCGCATTGGCCCGCGTCCCAAGGCTGCCGAGGCCTCCCTGGTCGAACCGGGGGACCCGCCCATCGGCGACCTGCTGGCCGCCACCGCCCCCGCCACGATCGCAGCACTGGCGCGGGACGCGGCGGACTGCCGGCGCTGCCCGCTCTGGCAGCCGGCGACGCAGACGGTGTTCGGCGAGGGGCCGCAGGATGCCGCGATGATGATGGTCGGCGAGCAGCCAGGCGACCAGGAGGACCTCGCCGGCCGGCCGTTCGTGGGCCCAGCCGGGCAGGTGCTCGACCGCGCCATGCGCGAGGCCGGGATCGACCGGCAGGCGGTCTATGTCACCAATGCGGTGAAGCACTTCAAGTTCGAGCCGCGCGGCAAGCGGCGCATCCACCAGAAGCCGGACCAGGGCGAGATCACCGCCTGCGGCACATGGCTGGCGGAGGAACGCCGGCTGGTGCGGCCGGGGTTGCTGCTGATGCTGGGCGCCACCGCCGCCCGCGCGGTGCTGGGGCGCGCGGTGACCATCGCACGCGAGCGCGGCCGGCTCATCCCACTGCAGGGCAATACCCAGGGGCTGATCACCGTGCACCCGTCCTACCTGCTGCGCCTCCCCGACGAGGAGGCGAAGCAGCGCGAATATGCCGCCTTCGTCGCCGACCTCAGAGCAGCATCCCGTCACCTGGAATCACTGGCGGCCCAGGCGGGCTGATCCGGCGGGGGGAAAGCTGGCGCCGACAGCAGGGGCGGCTGGGCGAAGATGTCGATCACGACGCCGCCGAAGGAGCGCAGCGGCAGCGCCTGGCCCGGCGGCAGGCCCGGCGCCTGGGCCGCCGCCGCCTCGACCGCCATGATCGTGGAGCGTGCGACGGTTGCCGGCGTGCCGGACAGCAGCGCGATGCTGCCCCGGTATTGCGAGGCCGAGGTGGAGCTGCTCAGCGTCGCGATCTCCTGGCTCAGGTAGCCATCGATGCCGACATAGTCCTTGAGCGTCTGTTCGAGGTCGGGCTGCGAGGGCAGCAGGATCAGCGCCTCGCAGATCGCAAGCTGCTGCAGGTCCAGGCCGCGGATCCGGTCGGAGATCGCCTGCGTCGTGTCGGTGAACGAAACCCCGCCGACCTGCGCCTTGATCACCGCGCCGAACGGCAGCGTGATGCCACTGATGCTGAAGGTATCGGAACGCGGATTGTCGAGCTCCCGGCAGACGAGGCGGACCTGCTGCACCGCGCCGCCCGGCTCCGGCACATCGACATAGCCGCGCATGACGACATTCGGGTCGCAGGCGGCAACGCACAGCAGCAGCGGAATCGCAGCAAGCCTGTTCACGCCTGTTTCCCGGACATGCCCGCCGCCGACCGGCGTGCTTCGCCTGCAGGCTAGCCTGACCCAAGGTTTCGGGGGGCGCGCGTCGCCTCCGCCAAGGCCGCCCGGAAGCTGGCGGCGGTCTCGCGCAGTCCGGGCAGCACGAAGAACAGCCCGCCGCCGCCGCATCGCTCGCGGCCCATATCGGCCGCCGCCTCGGGCCAGGCGCCTGGTTCCCGGAGATAGCGGCAGGAGATCCGGCCCATGTCGAACTGCCCGGCCTCGTCGATCCCGTGATCATAGGCAAAGTGGCGGAGCACGCTCGCCGGATCGCCGGCCAAAGCGCCCGTATCGGTTCGGGCATCCGCATCGCCGCGTTCCACCGGGTACCGCCGCTTGCGGACCTCGACATAGCTGCCGCCCTGCATCCAGGCGGGCTCCCCCAGCGGCCCCGGCTCGACCCCGGGCAGAGGCCCTCTCGCCCGGACATCGGGATCGCGCGGCCGGAATCCGTTCACCTTCCAGCGCGGCGCGAGCAGCGCGTGCGTGTGCCGGACCACGTCGCGCAGCGCCGCGGCGGCCGGCCCCGGGGAGGCGGCCTCGATCTGCAGCAGCAGGTCGCCGTGCCAGGGTGCGGGGCCGACATCACCGGCATTGATCGCGGCGGGCAGCGCGAGGTGACGCGGTCGCAGCCGTGCCAGGCCGAAGCGCCGGTCGAACAGAGCGCCACCGACCGCGAGCGTCAGGGCGGCATCGGCGTCGGCCGCGACCGCCGCCCGATCCGCCAGCAGGTGCAGGAGCCGCTGCAGTTCCGCCGGCCGTTCGGCCAGCACGTCGAAGGCCACGAACAGGGCGACCGCCGCCACGCTGCCGGCGCCCCCGGGGGCGCCGGCCACGGCCGGCCGCAGCAGGCCGGCGATGCCGGCGGCCGCCGGAGCCAAGCCGCGCAGCAGCGAGCGGCGCGACGCAGTAAGCGGCGCGAAGACTGGCGCGCGGAGTGGCGCGAAGCTTGGGAAGACCGCCATGCGGATGGCCTATCACGGGTCCGCCGCCGCGTCAGCCGCACCGGAACGATGGCCAAGCTGCAACGCTGACAGCAACGCGGCATGGCCGCGTGAGGGCTGACAGCAACGCGGCATGGCCGCGCGAGGGCTGACAGCAACGCGGCAGAGCCGCGCGAGGCACAGGAGGGCTGCATGGCCGAGAGCGACAAGACCATCACCAACACGCCGGTGTCGGACATCGATCCGGGCGGGACCCATCCGGCGCCTCCCAAATCCACACCGGAGCAGCCGCCGGTGCAGAGCGGCGACCAGAACGCCGACCCGCCGCGTGGCACCGACCGCTGAGAGACCGCTGGCCTGTGGTATCGGACGGGTGGAGTGACGGTCGATGATGCACGTCCATCTCGATGCGATCGGCGGGGTCGCCGGCGACATGTTCGCCGCCGCAATGCTCGATGCCTTTCCGCAGCACGCCGGTGCGGTGATCGCCTGCGTGCAGCGCTCGGCGCCGGTGTCCTGCACGCTCGTCCGGCACGATGACGGCATCCTGGCCGGTGCGCGCTTTGCAGTTGCCGATACGACCGCAGCACCCGACGACCCGGTTCACGAGCATCATCACGAGCACGGGCATCACGAACACCAGCACGGGCACGGGCATGTCCAATGGCGCCGCATCCGCGACGACCTGCTCGCCTGCGGCCTGCCGCCTGACCTGGCGCGACACGCGGTCGGGATCTTCGGCGCGCTGGCCGAGGCCGAGGGCCGCGTGCATGGCGTGGCGCCCGACGCGGTCGCGTTCCACGAAGTCGGCGCCGCGGACTCCATCGCCGACATCGTGGCCGCCGCTTCCCTGGTCGCAGCCCTCGGCGACGCCACCAGCTGGAGCGTGTCCGCCCTGCCGCTCGGGTCCGGCCGCGTGCGCACCGCGCACGGCATCATGCCGGTGCCGGCGCCGGCCACCACCCTGCTGCTCGACGGCTTCGCCGTCATCGATGACGGCGTGGCCGGCGAGCGGATCACGCCCACGGGTGCCGCCATCCTCGCCTGGCTGCGCACGACTGGCCGACTGCAGCCGCGGCCGCCCGGCCGGCTCGGGGCAACCGGCATCGGCTTCGGCACCAGGCGGCTCCCCGGCATCAGCAACTGCCTGCGCGCCTTGGTGCTGCATACGGACGGCTCGGCGGAACCGGTGACGCAGGCGGCGCATCGCCTGCTCGGCGTGGTGGCCTTCGAGGTCGACGACCAGTCCGGCGAGGACCTTGCCGCCGGCCTGGACCGGCTGCGCGACATGCCGGAGGTGCACGACGTCGTGCAATGGGCCACGATCGGCAAGAAGGGGCGCCTCGCGGTCCACGTGCAGGTCCTCGCGGCGCCGGATCGACTGGACCGGGTGGTCGAGGCCTGCTTTGCCGAGACCACCACCATCGGGCTGCGGACCCATCTGGTGGAAGGGCGCGCCCTGCATCGGCGGATGCGCCAGGTGCGGGTCGACGGGCATCCGGTGCAGGTCAAGCTGGTGGATCGTCCCGGGGGCCGGACCGGCAAGGCGGAGGCCGACCATCTCGGGGCGGCGCCGGGCCATGCCGGGCGGCAGGAACTGAGACGGCGGGCGGAGCAGGCCGCCGAGGGAGATGTTGATGGAGGCCGAGCGGATGGAAGCCGAGAGGATGAACGCTGAACCGTCGGCGGCCGACGCGCTGGCGCGGCTGCAGCAGGTCCTGTCCGGGTTGCACGGGTCGGGTGCGGCGGTCGCGGTGAGCGGCGGCATCGACAGCCTCACCCTGTCGGCGGCGGCCCACGTATCGCTCGGCGCGGCCGTGGTCATGCACCATGCGACGTCGCCTGCGGTGCCGGAGGAAGCGACCGGTCGGACCCGGGCGCTGGCGCACGCGCGCGGTTGGCGCCTGGCGATCTTCGACGCCGGCGAGTTCGCCGATGCGGACTACCGTGCCAATCCGGTCAATCGCTGCTTCTTCTGCAAGACCAGCCTGTACGGCAGCATCGTCAAGCGTCTCGGTGCGACCGGCGTCACGGTGCTGTCCGGCACCAACACGGATGATCTCGGCGACTATCGCCCCGGCCTGCAGGCAGCCCGCCTGCACGGCGTGCGGCATCCGTTCGTCGAAGCCGGGATCGACAAGGCCACCGTCCGGCGCATCGCGCGCCTGCTCGGGCTCGGCACGCTTGCGGAACTGCCGTCGGCGCCATGCCTGTCGAGCCGGATCGAGACCGGGATTGCCATCGAGCCGGCGACGCTCGCCCTCGTGCATGACGTCGAGCGCACGGTCACCCGGCGCCTGCGGCCGGCCACCGTGCGCTGCCGGGTGCGCGCCGAGGGCATGGTGGTGGAGCTCGACGCGCCGAGCCTGGAGGCGTTGCCGGCCGGCCGGTCCGACCTGCTGCGCGAGATCGAGGCGATGGCGCGTCGCGCCGGCGAGCTGCGTCCGGTTCGGTTCGCGCCCTATCGCACCGGCAGCGCGTTCCTGACGGCGCGCTGATGAGCGAGTTCAGGCTCGATCTCGAACGCACCGCGCGCATCGGCTTCGGCGAGGCGATCTACTGCGCCGGCAAGTCGGTGGCCCAGGTCACGGCGATCCTGGAGTCGGATCCGGCGCGCGCGCTGCTGCTGACCCGCCTGGAGCCTGCGAAGTTCGAAGCGCTGCCCGCGACGGTGCGCGTGCGGCTTGACTGGGACCCGGTCTCGCACACCGCCTGGCAGGGCGATCCGGCTCCGTTGCCGGAAGCGGCCGGACCCCGCATCGCGATCGTCACCGCTGGCACCTCCGATGTTCCGGTCGCGCGCGAGGCGACGCGCACCCTGCGCTTCTCCGGCCACGCCAGCACCGAGATCGTCGATGTCGGCGTGGCCGGCCTGTGGCGGCTGCTCGACCGGGTGGCGGAGCTGCGGCGCTACCAGGTGGTGATCGTCGTGGCCGGCATGGATGCGGCACTTCCCAGCGTAATCGGCGGCCTGGTGCCGGGCGTGGTGATCGCGGTGCCGACGTCGGTCGGCTACGGCGTCGCCGCCGGCGGACGTGCCGGCCTCGATGCCATCCTCGCAAGTTGCGCGCCCGGCATCACGGTCGTGAACATCGATAACGGATACGGCGCCGCCTGCGCCGCGTTGCGGGTCCTGAATGCCCTCCTGCTCCACAACAAGGAAGTGCCCTCATGAACAGACGCGACTTCATCAAGACCACGGCCGTCGGTGTCGGCGCGACGGCCGCTCTCGATGCGATGCCGGCGGCCCCGGCGGCAGCCGCCATGCTCGACGATGCGGCGAAGCCGGCGCCCGGCACCGTCACCGCCTCCATTGCGCAGCATCCCGAGATGAAGTACCGCCCGCTCGGCCGCACCGGCGAGGCGGTCTCCCTGGTCGGCATGGGCGGGTTCCATCTCGCCAGGCCGGGCGGCATGACCAACGCCGAGGCGATCCGCGTCGTGCATGCCGGCCTCGATGCGGGCATCAACTTCTGCGACAATTGCTGGGACTATAATGGCGGCGAGAGCGAGGTGCGCCTCGGGCGTGCGCTGTCGCAGGAAGGCTACCGCAACAAGACCTTCCTGATGACCAAGATCGACGGCCGCACCGCGAAGGCGGCGATGGGCCAGATCGAGACCAGCCTGCGCCGCCTACAGACTGACCATCTCGACCTGCTGCAGTTCCACGAGATCATACGCATGGACGATCCGGAGCGGGTGTTTGCGGGCGGTGGCGCGCTCGAGGCGGTGCTGCGCGCCCGCGAGCAGGGCATGCTGCGCTATATCGGCTTCACCGGGCACAAGAGCCCGAAGATCCACGCCCACATGTTCGCGGTCGCGCAAGCGCACGACTTCCATTTCGATACCGTGCAGATGCCGCTGAACATCATGGACGCGCACTTTGACAGCTTCGAGCAGATGGTGGTGCCGATCGCGGTGGCAGCCGGCACCGGCATCATCGGCATGAAGGCGTTCGGCGACGACTTCATCCTGAAGTCGCGCGTCATGCCGCCGATCCAGATGCTGCAATATCCGATGGGGCTGCCGATCAGCCTGCAGGTCACCGGCATCGACAGCATGCCGATCCTGCACCAGGCCTTGGAGGCGGTGCGCAGCTTCACGCCGCCGACAGCCGAGTTCCGCGATGCCCTGCTGGCGCGCAGTGCCGAGATCGGCCGCACCGGCGCGACCGAGCACTACAAGATCTCGCCGCACTTCGACGGCACCGGCAAGAACCCGCAATGGCTGACCCAGGTCTGATCGCCCCGGCGGCCGCTCAGTCGTCCGTCGTGTGACGCACGGGGACGATGCCGTGCGCCGCCAGCAGGGCATGCAGGCAGGAGAGCGCCACGGTGTAGTCGCCGAAGGTCGTCAGGTGGCGCGCCAGCACGATCTCGATGTCCGGTATCGTGCAGGCGCCGCGGTCCGGCAGTTCCGGCGAGATCGCATCCGCCGTCGCCTGCATCCGCTCGGTCGCGTGTTGCAGGTTGACGACGCAGCGGCGCCAGTTCTCAGCGGTCTTCATGTGCGGCCGGTCTGTCATGCAAGGCGGGTCCGTGCTGGTGGTTGCGAAGGATCCATGGCATCGCGGGCGAGCAATGCAGGTCGACGACGCAGCCGGGCGCCGCGTCGCCGATCTCGAGCTTGAACCCGTGCAGCGCCATCACCGACGCGACCAGACTCAGGCCCAATCCGCTACCCGGAACACTGCGGCTGCGCTCTGACCGGTAGAACCGCTGCAGCACGCGGTCGCGCTCACCCGGCAGGATCCCGGGCCCGCTATCCTCGATGCGAATGCGCAGGCCGTACACCTCGGCCGTCAGCGCAAGCGTCACCGCGGTATGCACCGGCGCGAACTTGATCGCATTGTCGAGCAGGTTGCCGATCGCCTCGAGCAGCATGTCATGGTCGCCGACGACGATGGACCCGGGCTGGAGCTCCAGCCTCAGGATGACGTCCTTCTCCTCGGCCAGGGGCTCGTAGAGTTCGGCCGCTTCCGTCAGCACCTCGGCGAGATCGACGCGGGTGAAGGCCTCCCGGCGATGGCCATGGTCGATCGCGCTGATCCGTAGCAGGCTCGAGACCACGGCCAGCGCCTGATCCACCGACGCGATGGCCCGGTCCGCGGCACCCTGGAAGTCCTCACGCGTGAGCGCTTCCTCGCGCGAGCGCTCGAGCCGGTTGCGCACGCGTGTCAGCGGGGTCCGCAGGTCGTGCGCGATGCTGTCGCTGACACCGCGGATGCCTTCGATCAGGCGCTCGATCTGATCGAGCATGCCGTTCACCGCAGCCGCCAGGCGGTCCAGGTCATCGCCGGTTCCGTGAACCGGCAGGCGCCCGTTCAGGTGGCCCTGCATGATCTGGGCGATCGCTTCGTGCACGGACGCGATCCGACTCTGCGCCCGCCAGGCGAGGCAGGTTCCCCCGACCAGCGAGAGCAGCAGGGCCGGCACCAGGCCCAGCGTCAGTGCCCGACGGATCATCTCCTGAACGTCCTCGAGCTCCTCGGGATCGTAGCCGATGACCAGCACCCGGGAGGCATCCGCCGGCGTCGCCACCGCTCGCACCACCTCCGGGTCATCGCCGTCATGGTCCTGGTCGATTTCCTTGAACACGGCGCGATGGGCACGCCCGTCGACCGGAAGATGCTTCGGGAACCCGAGGAGATTCCCCGCCAGGTGGCCGCCATCGAGCCGGAACAGCCCGGCGTAGCGCACACCATGCGGATCGTCCGCGAGCCAGGCCGCCAGCCGGGCTGCGATCTCCGGCTTCGGGGCCCGCGTCAGCAGCCCTGCCTCGAGCACGACCGACTTGTCGAGCTTCTGGCGTTCGAGCACGGCGGTCTGCCAGTAGATGAAACCGAACAGCATCAGGGCCATCGCCGCGAAGCCGGCGGCAATGGACAGCGTCCAGCGGAACACCGACGTGGCGGTGGCACGGCGCAGCCGGCGTATCAGGCTGGCTCCCGGGACCGATACCGACGCGCGGCTTGCCTGCTGTGACAGGTTATGGTCCGACAACGGCAAGTGCCAATGCCTCAGCTTAGGACGGCGATCTCAGGACGAAGCCGACGCCGCGCACGTTCGAGAGCAGCTCCTCCTCGCGGTTGAGATCAAGCTTGCGGCGCAGGCGGCCCATATGCACGTCCACCAGGTTTGAGCGGGGCGTGAAGTTGTAGCCCCAGACATCCTCGAACAGCATGGTCCGGGTCACGGTCTGGCCGACGCGCCGCATCATGTATTCGAGCAGCCGCAATTCGCGCGGCAGCAACTCGAGCGTCCTGCTGCCGCGTCGTGCGGTGTGGGTGATCAGGTTGAGTTCCAGCGGCCCGACGCGCAGCATCGTCTCCGCACCGGTGACCGGCCGGCGCAGCAGGGCCTCGATCCTCGCGGCAAGCTCGCTGAGCGCGAACGGCTTGCCGAGATAGTCGTCGCCGCCGGCGCGCAATCCACGCACGCGATCGTCGAGCTCGGACAACGCGCTCAGCACCAGCGCCGGCGTCCGGATGTCGTTGCGGCGCAGCGTGCCGAGGATCGCCAGGCCATCGAGCCCGGGCAGCATCCGATCGACCACCAGCACATCGGCGCTTCCGGCGGTGGCCTGGGTCAGCCCGTCAGGGCCAGTGGTGGCGCAATCGACGTCATAGCCCCGGCTGCGGAAATAGCCCGCCACCTCATCGACCGTCTCCACATCGTCCTCGATCAGCAGCATGCGGCTCATGATGGTTCCTGCGTCGCCGTCGCGGTCCGCGGAAATATTGATCGCCCGGCAAGCCCGGCGTTCCAGTAAATTCGGGTTCAGAGTCAGCCGCGATCGATGCGGATACTGTCCCGCTTCTCGCCTGCTCCCGACGACCTATCGGCCCGGCAGGTGGCCCCGATAGCGGCTCCAGTGCTTCGCGAGTTCGAGCACCACCGGGCTTGCGACGCGATAGGCACTGTCCAGCGAGGGGACGTACGCGGAGTAGCCCGCCTCGCCGCCTTCCTGCGCCAGCAACGAAGCCGGGCTCTCGCCCGGCGGCGGCATGTCGTAGTTGCTCGCGGTGCGCAGTACCAGCACCCGGGAGAGATCGACCTTGTGCGCCTGCGACAGGAAGGTCAGCGCCTGCATCATGCCGCCATCCTCCTCGGCGGTGGTGGCGAACACGCCCTGGCCATGCGTCCAGTAGCGCACCCACTGTTCGGCCCAGTCGTTCATGCGGCCGCCGACCCAGAAGATGCCGGATGCCAGCGTATCGCCCTCCAGCACGAAGGGCGGCCGCCGCGCCGCCGCGTCCTCGGTGTAGCGCGCCCGGATCGCCTGCAGCGGCGCGCTGTCCGGCAGTGCGATGTCGCGCGTCAGCCGGTACGCCCAGTCCACCAGGCCGCCATCGAGCGTGTACAACGAGGTGCCCCAGATCCCGGACGCGTCGGGTGCCGGCTGCTCGAACGGGGTGGTGCGGGTCAGCGGCACGGTGCCGGTGCTCCAGCCGGACGGGATCTCGCGGGCGTCGATCTCGTGCGCCTCGCCGGTGACGACGTGCTTCGCCCAGGCAGCGGACGCCACCGACCCTGCCCTGGGGTCGATCCCGGCAATGCCGGCCAGCACGAAATAGGCGCGGCTCAGGTCGAAGCGAGGGTCATCACCCAGCGCAGTCATCGAGGCCGCCATACGCGCCGGCCCCTCGCCGCTGACCATGCCGAGGACCCCAAGCGAAGCATTGTAGCGCAGCGGATGATAACCCTGCGGAAATGGGAGCACGGTGCGCAGCGGCAGCCGCTCCACCCAATCCTGAAACTCCCCCGGCTTGTCCCCGGTATCGGCGCCCAACTCGAACGTGGTCACCACCACCACTCGCACGGGGATGCGCCCCGCCGCTTGCGCCGCACCTCCCAAGAGCACCAGGGAGGCAAAGACAGCAAGCAGCGTGCCCCGCATCAGGCGAGGAGACCGTCCGAGAATGCGCTACGCTGAGTCAGAGGCGCCTTGGCGCCGCCCGTCGTGGCGGTCGAGAACCGGAGCGGAGCGGCCTCCTGGCCGTGAGCAACGGAAGCGCAGACAGCCGCGTCGGATGACCAGCGTAGTAGCATTATCGGATGGTCTCCTAGTGGGGGTCCTGGCGGCGGCGGGGTAGCAGCGCCGGCTCAAACACCAGGGTTGCAAGAAGCGTGCAGGCAAGGCTCATCAGCAGCAGCCGGCCCATGCTGGCGGTGCCCGGATGGTGCGACAGCGCCAGCGAGCCGAAGGCGGTTCCGGTGGTCAGAGCCGAGAAGAGCACGGCCTTCGCCGTGGGGGAGCCCAGCGGATCACGCATGCCGGCGCGCCAGTTCATCATGAAATAGATGTTGAAGCTGACGCCGACACCGAGCAGCAGCGGCAGCGCGATGATGTTGGCGAAGTTGAGCGGCTGGCGCAGCACCAGGCACAGGATCACCGTCAGCATCGCCGACAGCAGCAGCGGCGCCAGCACCAGCGCCACGTCGCGCAGCCGGCGCAACGCGATCAGCAGGATCAGCGCGATCATCGCCAGCGCCGACAGCGCCGCGATCTTGAAGGCCGAGACGATCGTGCTGGCGCTGGCGATGATGGTCACCACCGAGCCGGACACGTTCGGATAGACGCCGCGGACCTCGCGCAGGAACCGGTTCAGCGTGGCGCTGTCCGACGCACCGTTGCGGACATGCACCTCCATGTGCGCCTGCCCGTCCGGCAGGATCCAGTCACGCGCGATCCCGGGCGGGACATCCCCGAGGCCGGTGGGCTTGGCCTGCAGCACCGTCCGCAGCTGGTCGAGTGTGACCGGCAGGTATTGCACCAGCGCCCGGTTGGCGGCGAGCAGGTCCGCGTCCGGACGCTTCGACAGGATCTGCAGCGCCGCGGTGATGGCGCGCAGCGGGTCATCGGCGGTCAGCTTGCCCAGCACCGGCGCGAGGCTGGCGACGGTTTTCAGCATCGCGGCGCGTATCGCCGCCGCGTCGGGAGCCGGCGCCACCTGGTACGGCAGCAGGGTCGGCAGCAGGAGCGAGGCGGCGTCCTGGATCAGCGGCAGCTTCTGGTCCTGGTCTGTCGGCACGAAGCTGTCCAGCGTGCGCACGTCGCTCACCAGCGGCAGCTTTTCCAGGCGCACGGCGAGCGCCCGCGCGGCGGCCAGGTCCGGCACCAGCATCTCGGCGCTGTACGGGCTGGTCTGCGGGTTGTTCATCAGCAGGTGCAGGGCCCGCATGCCGGGCCAGTTCGGGTTCTTGGTGTGCAGCGGGTCGCCGTCGAAGCGCAGCAGCGGCAGCAGCGCGGCGCCGGCCAGCCCCAGCACCGCGAAGCCCGCGATCAGCCGGCGGCGGTTGCGGCGGAACAGCCGGTCGTAGCGACGGGCCCAGGCGAACCCCTCGTCGACGCCGGTCGGCAGGTAGCCGAACAGCATCAGCAGCGCCGGCAGCACGGTCAGCGTACAGGCGAACGCGATCAGCATGCCGACGCCGGCGATCAGCCCGAGCTGCGCCACGCCCCGGAACGCGGTCGGCGTGAAGGCGAGGAAGCCGGCGGCGGTCGCGGACGCCGCGATCAGGATCTGCACCCCGGTCTCGCGACCGGTTTCGGACAGCGACAGCAGCAGCGGCAGCGGCTGGCCGGTGCCATGGCGCTGGGCGCGGAACCGCACCGAGAACTGGATCGCAAAATCCACCGCGATGCCGACGAACAGCACCGCGAACGCCACCGACACCAGGTTCAGCGTGCCGACCGCGATCGCCGCGAAGCCGGTGGTGAGCAGCAGGCCCAGCAGCAGCACGATGACGATCGGGATGATGATCCGCCAGCTGCGCACGGCGAGGAACAGCCACAGCGTCACCAGCACCAGCGACGCGATCAGCTCCTTGACGGCGCCCTCCGCCACCGAGGCGAACTCCTCGTCGTCGAGCGCCACCTGGCCGGTGATATAGACCTGCGCGTGCCCGGCGCGGACCTCGGGCAGCGCTGCGATCGCCGCCCGCATCGCGTCGGTGGCGACTCCGCCGGGCGCGAACGAGCCAAAATTCAACCGCGGCTGGGTCTCGACGAACTGGTACTGGCCGCCGAGATCGCTCAGCGAGCTGGTCAGCAGGCGCTGCCAGGACAGCGGCGTCGGATGCCCCGCGGCGGCTTCGCCGAGGTTGCGGGCGAACGCCCGCAACGGCGCCTGGAAGTTCGCGAGGTTGGCCTGCCCGTGCGCGATGCCGTCGCCGATCAGCCCCAGCGCCTCGAACAAGCCGCGCGAGGACGGATCGGCGGCGAGCTGGCCCAGGAACGGCTGCGCGTCGATGGTGGCGTTCAGCAGCGCCTCGAGCGGCTTCGGAGCGAGGAACAGCAGCGCGTTGCGGGCCAGATAGGGGTCCGCGTCCGGGCGCCGCACCGACTTGAACCGCGCGGTCTGCGCGGCGAGCACCGCTGCGAGTTGCCGCGCGGTCTCCTGTCCCTCCTCGGGGATATCCGCGCGGATCACCGCGACCAGCAGGTCCTCGTTCTGCGGGAAGTCCCGCTTCAGCACATTGGCGCGCTGCTTCCAGGGCAGCGACGCGGAGAACAGGTTGCCGGTATCGGTCGAGACACCGAGGCGCGCGCGGGTGACCAGCAGCGCGCCGGCGGCGAGCACCGTCGCCAGCACCACCACCAGCAGCGCCCGACGCGAACAAAAGGCGACCAGTCGCCCGAGAGGAGCTCTCAGCATGCGTCGGCTCAGCGTGTCGCGGCGGAGGCGGAGGCGGCGGTCCCCGGCACACGAACGCCGTCCCGGACGCTGTCCTGCCTGCGGATCAGCAGCCGCAGCCGGACCAGGATCACCAGCGCCATCACGCTGGTCGCGGCGTCGGACGCCACCAGGATCGGCAGCAGCCAGCCGAGCCACGCCGCCGGCCCGAGCAGGTAGAGGGCGTCGTCCGGGTGGAACCCGCAGGCGCCCGACCAGGTGCGCTCGCCCGGCAGGCGCTGCTCGTAGCGCTCGGACATCCAGTTGCAGAGCATCAGCGCGGCACTCGCCGCGACGCCCATCAGGATTGTCCAGAGGCCGAGCTGGTGGCCGAGCAGGGTCGCGTGCCGCAGGCCGACGCCGATTGCCAGGAAGAACAGGCAGTTCACGCCGTTATCGACCATGTAGTCGTAGCGGTGGCCACCCGGGCTCATCATGTTGCCGACGCGCGCCAGCTCGCCATCCATGCGGTCGAGGAACGCCGACAGCACCCAGAGCAGGCCGCCCCACAGCATCGCCCCGTGCACGTTCGGGCCGGCGGCGAGTGCCGCACAGGCGGCGATGCCGGTCAGCAGCCGCAGGGTGGTCAGATGGTTCGGCGTGACGCCGGTGCCGATCATCGGACGGACCACGCCGCGCGCCATGGCATGGGTCCAGGTGTCGTTGCTCAAGGCGCGTCTCCGTAATCCAGTGCGGCCTTGATGCGGCCACCCCGCTCCGGTGTTGATCCCGGCACTTGCGACGCAGCAGGCGTCGCGGTCCAATGATGCTCCAGCCACTGCCACGCGGCCAGCGCCGGCAGGCCGAGCCCGATCTCGCGCAGCCGCTTGACCAGGGACAGCGCGATCGAGACCTGCGGCGACAGGCCGAACAGTCCGCCCACGACAATGTAGCCGCCCTCGGACACGCCGAGCGCCCCGGGCACCACGAACCCGGCTGCCTTGACCGCCTGGCACAGGCTCTCGATCACCAGCGCCGCGGCCACGGACACCTCATGGCCGAGGAAGTGCAGCGCCAGCCAGACCTCGAACGTCCCGAGCAACCAGGAGATCGACTGGTGCAGCAGTGCCGCGGCGAGCGGCCCGGGTGCGCCGTAGAGCGTCCGGATCGCCCGGTGCAGTCCGGCAATCTCCTCCATGCCCTGCCAGCCGAACTGGCCGGCGAGGCGCATCAGCCCGCGCTCGAACAGGCTGGCCAGGCCCAGCCACTGTCCGGCGACGAATCCCAATGCCGCCATGCAGGCCAGGAGAATCGCACCCACCACCTCGTCGGTGACCTGGCTGCGGCCGAGCAGGGCGAGCAGGATCAGCAGGCCGGTGATGGTGAAGGCGATCTGGGTCACCATCTCGGTGGTGAGGTCGCAGACGGTGCAGGCGGTGGCCGAGGCCAGGCTCATGCCGCGCCGCCTCAGCAGGCGGGCCGAGACGAACTCGCCGCCGACCTGCGCCACCGGCAGCAGGCTGTTCACGCCTTCGCGCACCCAGCGCAGCAGGACGAAGTCACCCAGCCGCGGCCTGCCGGGGCTACCGCCCGCGATGGCTCGCCACGCCAGTGCCGAAAACCACACCTGCACCAAGTGGAACGCCAGCACCAGCACGATCCCCCAGCCGGCCTGGTGCAGCAGCCCGAGCACGTGGCCAAGGCCGAAGCGCGCCAGCAGCCAGACGGTGAGGCCGGCACCGAGCGCGCCGGAGATGAGGGTCAACAGCTTCATGCGCGCTTTTGCATCTCCACAGGCTCGGGCAAGGTTGAGCTCGGGCTAAGCTGCCCCGCCTGAAGCCGGGTCTGCCGGATCAGAGCGGACACATAGTTGGAACGCCAATTCTTGAGAACCCTGCTCCTCACGCCCGGCCCTCTCACGACCTCGGAAGCGACCCGGTCCGCACTTGGTCGGGACTGGGGTTCGCGCGATCCCGCCTTCGTCGCGCTGACCACACGGCTGCGTCAGCGGCTGGCCGCTGTGGTGCACGGCGAGGCGACGCACGAGGCGGTGCTGCTGGCAGGCTCGGGCACCTTTGCCATCGAGGCCGCGATCGGCACGCTGGTGCCGCGCGACGGCCGGTTGCTGGTGCTGGCGAACGGCGCCTATGGCGAACGGATGGCGGCGATCGCGCGCCAGATCGGGCGCGCGCACGCGGTCGAACGCTGGCCGGAGACGGCGCCGGTCGACCCCGACCGGGTCCGGACGATCCTGCGCGAGGACCCCTCGATCACTGACGTCGCCATCGTGCAGTGCGAGACCACGACCGGCCTGCTGAACCCGATCGGGTCGGTCTCGGACATCGTGGCCACAGCCGGGCGAAGGCTGCTGATCGACGCCATGAGCGGGTTCGGCGCGCTGCCGCTCGACCTGCGCCGCATCCGTGCCAGCGCGGTCATGGCCTCGTCCAACAAGTGCCTGGAAGGCGTGCCCGGGATTGCCGTCGTGGTGGCGGAGCGGCAACAGCTGGCGCAGTCCGCCGGCCAGTCGCACAGCCTCGGCCTCGACCTGCATGCGCAGTGGCACGGCTTCGCCGCCAACGGCCAGTGGCGCTTCACGCCGCCGGTCCAGGTGGCGGCGGCCCTCGATGCGGCGCTGGACCAGCTCGACGCCGAGGGCGGTCCGGCGGCGCGTCTCGCCCGCTACCTCCGCCTCCACGCGATGCTGACGGCCGGCATGGCGCGGCTGGGCTACCGCACGACGCTGCCGCCGGCGCTGCAGGCCCCGATCATCGTCACCTTCGACGAGCCCGGGCCGGAGTTCGACTTCGCCCGGTTCTATGCCGCCCTGCAGGCCGACGGCATCGTGATCTATCCGGGCAAGCTCACCCGGGCGCCGTCGTTCCGCATCGGCTGCATCGGGGCGATCGACCAGCACGACATCGCGCGCGCCCTGGAAAGCATTGCCCGGATCACGGTATGGCAGGGGGAGCCGGCTGGGTCACCATGAGTGGGTCATCCTAGACTGCCGCCCGACACCGTCCCAGAACAGGATCACATGGCATGAGTTCGACGACAGAAGGCGCCACACCGCTCGAACTGCCCGGCAGCCGGCACGACGCCCCGGCCGGGGCGCGCCTGGTCGGCCCGGCGCCGCGCGACCAGCAGGTCGAGGTCAGCATCTACCTCAAGCCGCGTGATGCGCACCAGACCACCGAGACGGCGCTCGCCGGCAGCGTGCAGGAGCGCCGCGAACACCTGGCCAGGCACCGCCGGACGGCCCATCGCGACGACATCCAGCGCATCGAGACGTTCGCGACCGGCCACGGGCTCAGCGTGCTGGAGGCCGATCCGGCCCGGCGGCTGATACGGCTGGGTGGCACCGCCGACAGGATGGAGGCGGCGTTCGGCACCAGCCTCTCCACCTACGAGCGCGACGGCGGCACCTTCCGCGGCCGCACCGGCAGCGTGATGGTCCCCCGGCACCTGCACGGCATCATCGAGAGCGTACTCGGGCTCGATGCGCGGCCGGTGGCGCAGGCGCGCATCGTCCGGCCGCGGACCGCGCAGCCGCAGAGCGTGCTGCCGAACAAGCTGGCCGAGCTGTACGATTTCCCGACCGGCGTCGATGGCAGCGGCGTGACCATCGCCCTGATCGAGCTGGGCGGCGGGTTCAAGGACAGCGACACCCAGCAGGCCTTCCAGGCCATGCGCCTGACGCCGCCGAAGGTGGTGGCGGTGCTGGTCGACGGTGCCACCAACGACCAGTCCGCCTCGGATGCCGACGGCGAGGTGGCCCTCGACATCCAGGTCGCCGGCGGCGTGGCCCCCGGGGCGGCGATCGCGGTCTATTTCACCCCGAACACCAATGCCGGCTTCGCGGATGCGATCTCGCAGGCGGCGCACGACACCACCAACAAGCCGTCGGTGATCTCGATCTCCTGGGGCGGTCCGGAATCGACCTGGGACGGGCAATCCGTCACCACGATGAACTCGGTGCTGCAGGAGGCGGCGGCGCTGGGCATCTCGGTCTATGTCGCCTCCGGGGACAGCCTGGCCACTGACGGCGTCAGCGACGGCAAGGCACATGTCGATTTCCCCGCCTCCTCGGTCTATGCGACCGGCTGCGGCGGCACCCACGTCACCGAGACGGGCAGCACGATCAGCCATGAGGTGGTCTGGAACGACGGCGACAGCGGCACCGGGGGTGGCATCAGCGACCTGTTCGACGTGCCCGCCTTCCAGTCCGGCGTGACCCTGCCGCCCAGCGTCAACGCGGGCCGCAAGGGCCGCGGCGTGCCGGATGTGGGCGGCGATGCCGCGCCGGCCAGCGGCTACAGCGTGGTGGTGGATGGGCAGACCGAGATCGTGGGGGGCACCAGCGCGGTGGCGCCGCTCTGGGCCGGTCTGACCGCGCTGATCAACCAGAAGGCCGCCAACCCGGTCGGCTTCCTGCCGACCTGGCTCTACGCCCATATCGCGGCGAACCCGGCGCTCACCGCGCCGATCACCAGCGGCAACAACAAGCCGACCGGCAGCGAGATCGGCTACAACGCCGGCGCCGGCTGGAATGCCTGCACCGGGCTCGGCCGCCCAAATGGGCAGGCGCTGTTCGACGCCCTGACCGGTGGCGCCGGAGTCTGACCGCCGGGACTGTCTCAGCCTGAATGTCGCATCAGTTCGAGGGCCAGGGCCAGCGCGCTGCCGACGAACACCGCGACGAGAAGGGCGTGCAGCGTCATCGCCGCCCAATACAGGCGCGGCCGCGACTGGCGAGCCATGAACTGGTCCGAGTAATAGCTCAATCGAACCCGGTGACGGCGATAGCTGTTCCAGCCTTGGAAGGCAGAGCGAGCCGCCGCCGCCAGCAGAATGGCGATCAAGAGAATGCGCACAATCATCAGGCAACAACCCCCCTTCTCCTCGAATTGAGATCCTACCTGCCCACCGGAGCCTGACCAATTGGCATGGCGCTTGCTGCTTCATCGGCAGCAAACGCCAGCGAGGCCAGTGATGAAAATCGGCGTCTTCATCCCCATCGGCAACAATGGCTGGCTGATCTCCAGGAACGCGCCGCAATACATGCCGAGCTTCGACCTCAACCGCGAGGTCGTGCAGCGCGCGGAAAAACACGGTCTCGATTTCGCGCTGTCGATGATCAAGCTGCGCGGCTTCGGCGGCGAGACCGAGTTCTGGGACCACAATCTCGACAGCTTCACCCTGATGGCCGGCCTCGCCGCGGTGACCAGCCGGATCCAGCTGTTCGCCACCGTCGCCACGCTGACCATCCCGCCGGCGATCGCGGCCCGCATGGCCTGCACGATAGACAGCATCTCGCACGGACGCTTCGGGCTCAACGTCATCACCGGCTGGCAGAAGCCGGAATATTCCCAGATGGGCCTGTGGCCGGGCGACGAGTACTTCTCGCGGCGCTACGAGTTCGTGGCGGAGTACGTGCAGATCCTGCGGGAATTGTGGGAGACCGGCCGCTGCGACCGCAAAGGCGAGTTCTTCCAGATGGACGACTGCCGGGTCAGCCCGCGGCCGCAGGCCGACATGAAGCTGATCTGCGCCGGGCAGAGCGACGCCGGCATGATGTTCTCGGCGACCTACGCCGACTATAATTTCTGCTTCGGCAAGGGAGTGAACACGCCGACCGAATTTGCCCCGGCTGCGGCCAAGCTGCAGGACGCCACCGCGATCACCGGCCGGTTTGTCACCACCTATGCGCTGTTCATGATCATCGCCGACGAGACCGACGCGGCGGCGATGGCGAAGTGGGAGCACTACAAGGCGGGTGCGGATCACGCGGCGCTCGCCTGGCTCACCACGCAAAGTGCCGCCGACACCCGCTCCGGCGCCGACACCAACGTGCGCCAGATGGCCAACCCGACCTCGGCGGTGAACATCAACATGGGCACCCTGGTCGGCTCGTACGCGACCGTCGCCGCCCTGCTCGACGAGGTCGCGACCGTGCCCGGCACCGAGGGGGTGCTGCTCACCTTCGACGAGTTCATCGAGGGGGTCGAGCAGTTCGGCACCCGCATCCAGCCGCTGATGCGCTCGCGCTCCCATATCACCAACACGGTGGAGGCCGCCTGAATGACCGTCGAGACTCCGGGAACCGGAACGCTTGATGGCTCCGGCCCCAATGCTGGCAAAGGCGGGCGTGTGACGCTGCCCGCACGCCCGGAGGCGCTGTCGCTCGATCCGCGCCAGTCGGCGCTGATCGTGGTGGACATGCAGAACGCCTATGCCAGCAAGGGCGGCTATCTCGATCTCGCCGGCTTCGACATCAGCGGCGCGCAGGCGGCCATCGACCGCATCGTGGTTGCGGTCGCGGCGGCCCGCGCGGCCGGGATGATTGTGGTCTGGTTCCAGAACGGGTGGGACCCGGACTACATCGAAGCCGGCGGTCCCGGTTCGCCGAACTTCCACAAGTCGAACGCATTGAAGACCATGCGGCAGCGTCCGGAACTGGACGGCACGCTGCTGGCGAAGGGCGGCTGGGACTACGCGCTGGTTGATGCCCTGGTGCCGCAGCCGGGTGACCTCGTGATTGCCAAGCCGCGCTACAGCGCCTTCTACAACACCCAGCTCGACAGCCTGCTGCGCGCCCGCTTCATACGCACGCTGGTGTTCACCGGCATCGCCACCAACGTCTGCGTCGAGAGCACGCTGCGCGACGGGTTCTTTCTCGAATATTTCGGCATCGTCCTGGAAGACGCGACGCACCAGGCCGGTCCCGACTACGTGCAGAAGGCGGCGCTGTACAATATCGAGACCTTCTTCGGCTGGGTCTCGAACGTGGCCGATTTCTGCGGCGCGGTCAGACAAGCCGCTCCTAAGGACGCAGCGTGATGCCGATGCAGGCGATCATCCCGCCGGGCACCGGGGTGCCGATCGCGCCGTTCTCGCCCGGCACCATGGCCGACGGGGTGGTCTATGTGTCGGGCACGCTGCCGTTCGATGCCGCCAACAAAGTGGTGCATCCGGGTGACGCGGCGGCGCAGACGCGCCACGTGCTGGAGACCATCAAGCGCGTCATCACGGCGGCCGGCGGCAGCATGGCCGACATCACCTTCAACATGATCTTCCTGACCGACTGGGCCAACTATGCGGCGCTGAACAGCGTCTATGCGGAGTATTTCCCTGGCGACAAGCCGGCGCGCTACTGCATCCAATGCGGCCTGGTGAAACCCGAGGCGCTGGTCGAGATCGCCAGCATCGCGCATGTCGGCAAGCCGGCAGCGGGATGATCCATTTCGACTGCACCGGCCCCGAGGATGGCGAGGTGCTCCTGCTGTCCTCCGGGCTCGGCGGCTCGGGCGGCTACTGGTCTGCCAACCTTGCGGCACTCGCGCGGCATTACCGCGTCGTCACCTACGATCAGCGCGGCACCGGCCGCAGTCCCGCCGCACTTGAACCCCCCTATGCCATCGCCGACATGGCCGATGATGCAGCATGGGTGCTCGACGCCCTCGGCGCGCGCGCCTGCCGGTTCATCGGCCACGCCCTGGGCGGCCTGGTCGGCCTGGCGCTGGCCGCCCGGGCGCCGGGGCTGGTCAGTCATCTGGTGGTGGTGAATGGCTGGATGCAGCCGGACCCGCATACCGTGCGCTGCTTCGACGTGCGTCGCGACCTGCTCCTGAAAGCCGGCATCGGGCCATACCTGCGCGCGCAGCCGCTGTTCCTGTATCCGTCCTCCTGGATGGCCGCCAACGCCACCCGGCTCGCCACCGACGAGGCCCACGCGGCGGCACATTTCCCTGGTGTCCAGAACACGCTGCTGCGCATCGCGGCCCTGCTCGGCTTCGACGCCGCGCCGCTGCTGCCGGCGCTCGCCTGCCGGACCCTGCTGGTGGTCTCGCAGGACGACCTGCTGGTGCCCCCGGTCTGTTCCGAACGCCTGCACGCAGCGCTGCTGCCCGGCTCGCGGATGGCGCGCCTGGACGGCGGCCATGCCTGCAATGTGACCGATGCTGCCGCCTTCGCGGCACTTTGCCTGGAGTTCCTGGCGGCGTAGGAAGCTACCCTCTTCCGCAGGAGGTATCCGATGGACCAAGCCCAAACCCTCACGAGCCCGGCGCTGCCGGTGACGCGCGTGGACGATCCGGCCGACCTGCCGTTCGTGACCGATCCCGGCGAGCGGCGCGGCGAGATGCTGTATCGCCGCTTCGGACGCAGCGACGAGATGATCTCGGCCATCGGCATCGGCGGCTTCCATCTCGGCAAGAAGTCGCTGAGCGATGCCGAGGCCGTGCGCCTGCTGCACGAGGCGATCGATCGCGGCATCAACTTCGTCGATAATTGCTGGGACTACAACGAGGGCCAGTCCGAACTGCGCGTCGGCCTCGCACTCGACCAGGGCGGCTATCGCGACCGCGTGTTCCTGATGTCCAAGATGGACGGCCGCTCGAAGGCGGAAGCGGCAAAGCAGATCGACACCTCGCTCAAGCGCATGCGCACCGACTGCATCGACCTGGTGCAGCATCACGAGATCCTGCGCTACGACGATCCCGACCGCATCTTCGCCGAAGGCGGCGCGATGCAGGCGTTCGTCGAGGCCAGGCAGGCCGGCAAGCTGCGCCATATTGGCTTCACCGGCCACAAGGACCCGCGCATCCACCTGCAGATGCTGGCGGTCGCCGCCGAGTGCGGTTTCCATTTCGACGCCGTGCAGATGCCGCTCAACGTGATGGACGCGCATTTCCGCAGCTTCGCGCACCTCGTGCTGCCCTACCTCGTCGAGCACGGCATCGCGGTGCTGGGCATGAAGGCGTTCGCCGACAGCGTGCTGCTGAAGAGCGGTGCGCCGATCAAGCCGGTCGAATATCTGCAGTACCAGCTCAACCTGCCGACCGCGGTGGTGATCACCGGCATCCAGAGCCAGCGCGACCTGGACCAGGCGTTCGCGGCGGTGCGCAGCTTCAAGCCGATGGACAAGGCGGCGGTGGCCGAACTGCTGGCCCGCAGCCGTCCGTACGCGCTGGAAGGCAAGTACGAGCTGTTCAAGACCAGCGCCACCTTCGACGGCACCGCAAAGAACGCAGCCTGGCTCGGCGATGAAGTGGAATCGGTCACCGGGCTGGCGCCGGACATGCAATAGGCCGCGCCGCACGCGAACAAGCCGGGCGCGGTGACAACGGACGCCAAGGCGGCCGCGCGGCTGCTGCGGCGCGCCGACATCCTGTCCGGACGCGGCCGGCTGCAGGAAGCGCTCGAGACGTGCCGGCAGGCGCTGGCGGCCGATCGCGGCATGGTCGAGATCTATCGCCGTATCGGCGCGCTCGCCTTGCTGCTGCACCAGCCGCAAGCGGCGGTGGAGGCGCTGGACATCGCCCTCACCCTCGATCCCGGGGACGCGGTAGCGCTCTCCAATTCGGGCGCGGCCCTGCGCGCGCTCGGCCGCCCGCGGGAGGCCGTGCAACGGCTGCGCGCAGCCCTGCAGATCGGCCAGTCGCCCTCTGCCTGGTTCAATCTCGGGATCGCGTATGCCGACCTGTCCTGCTGGGAGGATGCGGTCCTCTGCCACCGGCGCGCCCTGCACGGGGCTCCGGCTCACCATAAGGCTACCGCCGCCCTGCCGCTCGCCCTGATAGCGCTGGGTCGCGCCGCGGAAGCGTCCGCCATGCTCGAACACGCCCTGGCGAGCGCGCCGCAGGCCGCGCAGCTGCATACGGTCCTGGCGCAGGCGCTGTTGATGCAGGGCGACTTCGAGCGCGGCTGGCGCGAGTTCGAGTGGCGCTGGGCGGTTCCCGAGAACGCCGGCAACCGGCGCCATGCCGATCACCCGCTCTGGCTCGGCGAACCTCTCGACGGTCGACACCTGCTGATCCACGCCGAGCAGGGCCTCGGCGATACCCTGCAGATGTGCCGATATGTGCCAGCGATCCGGGACGCCGCTCATGTCGTACTGGAAGTGCAGCCGGGCCTGGTGCGACTGCTCGCGAGCCTGGCCGCGCCGTCCGGCGCCACTTTGCAGGTGGTGGCACGTGGGGCCCCGCTGCCGCAGTTCGACCTGCAATGCCCGATGATGAGCCTGCCGCTCGCGGCGGCAAGCCGGCATCCGCAAGACGTCCCGCGCCGCGTGCCCTATCTGCAGGCGGCGGAGGAGGATGTGGCGCGCTGGGGCCGGGCGCTGCCTGCGGGAACTGGCCGCAAGATCGGGCTGTGCTGGTCCAGCGGCATGCGCCCCGAGCTGGTCAGCCGCATCATCCATGCCCGCAAGTCGATCCCGCTCGCGCTGCTGGCGCCCCTCGGCGGCATCGTCGGATGCCGCTTCGTCTCGCTGCAGAAGGGCGAGGCGGCCGAGGACCTGCGTGCGCCGCCCTCGGCGCTTGAGATCCTCGACCGCTCCGACCTGATGACCGATTTCGCGCAGACCGCGGCGCTGATCCGCACCCTCGACCTGGTGATCACCGTCGACACCGCGGTGGCACACCTCGCCGGCGCTCTCGGGGCACCGGTCTGGCTGCTGAACCGCTACGATGCGGACTGGCGCTGGTCGGAGGCGCATCGCGACGCACCCTGGTATCCGACGCTGCGCCAGTTCCGCCAGCCGGCGCCCGGAGACTGGGCCGGCGTGGTGCAGCGCGTGGCGCAGGCGCTGGCCAGCGCCTGAACCGAAAGGCCGCTGCCTACTCCCGTCCCGGCTTGCCGTCGAGCATGCGTGGCAGGCCGAGCGGATTGCCGTCGCGCAGGGTTTCCGGCAGCAGTGCCTGCGGCAGGTCCTGGTAGCTGACCGGGCGCAGGAACCGGCGGATCGCCAGTGTGCCGACCGAGGTGCTGCTTCCGTCGGAGGTGGCGGGGAACGGGCCGCCATGCACCATTGCGTGGCTGACCTCGACGCCGGTGCCGAAGCCGTTGACCAGGATGCGGCCGACCTTGCCTTCGAGCAGCGGCAGCAGGCTGCGTGCCGCCTCGAAGTCGGCCTCGGTGATATGCAGGGCGGCGGTCAGCTGCCCCTCCAGCGCCTCGATCACCTGGCGCAGCGACGCGAGGTCGGGGCAGCGCACCACCAGCCCGCTGGCGCCGAACACCTCGTCCTGCAGTTCGTGCTGCGCCAGGAAGGCAGCGGCGGTGGTCTCGAACAGCGCCGCCCGCCCGGTGTTGGAGCCGCCCTGCTTGCCGCGCGCCAGCGTCTGCACGCCGGCATGCCCGGCGAGCTTGGCCACCGCGCCGTCATAGGCGGTTTGGATACCGGGCGTCAGCATGGTGGCGGCCGCGGACGCCGCGATCGCCTCCGAAGCGGCGGCGATGAAGCCATCGAGCCCCTCCCCTTCGACGGCGAGGATCAGGCCGGGATTGGTGCAGAACTGGCCCGCTCCGAGGGTGAGCGATGCGGCAAATGCGGTGCCGATCGCAGCCCCCCGCGCCGCCAGCGCGCCATGCAGCAGGATCACCGGATTGATGCTGCTCATCTCGGCATAGACCGGGATCGGCTCCGGACGGCCCTGCGCCACGCGGGTCAGCGCGGTGCCCCCGGCGCGCGAGCCGGTGAAGCCGACCGCCTTGATGCGCGCATCCGCCACCAGCGCCTGCGCCGCACCGGTGCCATCGGTGAAGATCAGCGAGAACACGCCGCCCGGGAGTGCGGCATCGGCGACCGCCTTGGCCACCGCCTGCCCGACCAGCTCGGAGGTGCCGGGATGCGACGGGTGCGCCTTGGCCACGACCGGGCAGCCGGCGGCGAGCGCCGAGGCGGTATCGCCGCCGGCCACCGAAAAGGCGAGCGGGAAGTTGCTGGCGCCGAACACCGCAACCGGGCCGAGCGGAATGTTGCGCAGCCGCAGATCGACGCGCGGCAACGGCTTGCGGTCCGGCAGTGCGGGATCGATGCGCAGGTCGAGGAAGGAGCCTTCGCGCAGCACCGCTGCGAACAGCCGCAACTGCCCGGCGGTGCGCGCCCGCTCGCCTTCGAGACGCGGGCGCGGCAGGCCGGTCTCCAGCATGCAGCGCTCGATCAGCGTCTCGCCGAGGCCCTCGATGTTGGTCGCGATGGCCTCCAGGAAGGTCGCGCGCTGCGCCAGGCCGGTCTCGCGATACGTCTCGAAGGCGTCGTGCGCGGCGGCGCAGGCTGTCTCCAGCTGGGCCGGGCTGGCGCCACCGAAGGCCGGCTCGATCGCGGCACCGGTTGCCGCCGCGATCCCGTGCACGGCACCCTCGGTGCCCCGCTCGAAGCGGCCCGCGAGCAACAGGTTTCCGGTGATGGATCCAGACATGCGGCATCTTTCCTGTGGTCCGATGCCGATGCAATGCGCCCGCAGGTCCGGCCGCGCAAGGTCAGCCGGGACCTGCGGGAGTTCAGCGTGACCTACTGGAACGGCAGATAGCGGAAGCTGAGATAGACCATGTTCTCGTCGGTCTTCGGACTGCCGCCGACACCCTCGAACGCGGTCTTGCGGGTATAGGAATACTGGATACCGGTCTGCATGGTGCCGAAATCGCCGCGCAGGAAGCGCCACCAGCCGCCGATCGTGCCCTGCACCACGCCCGAGGTGTTGGCCGTGCACGGCGCCGCCAGTGTGGACGCGATCGGCTGCTCGGTGTTGCAGCCGACATTGCTGTATAGCGGGCTGCCATAACCGTAGCCCTTCTTGCCCTCGGTGTACGCCTCGCGATGGGTGATCTGCTCGGTGCCGACATAGCTGTACAGGTCGATGCTCTTCACCGGATGCGCGACCAGCCCGACCATGGCGATGACCTCCGGCAGCGGCAGCGGTGCCCCGGTGCGCGAGAAGGTCGCGTCCGGGAGCCCGACCGACCCGTAGCGGCCGATGCCCTCGCCGACCAGCACGTTGCCCTGCAGGTCGAGGCGGCCCTTGATCACCGGGAGGATGGCGCCAGCACCGCCGCCGCCGGCCAGCACGGTGTGGTTGTCGCCATTGCCGACCACGGTCGTGCGGTCGTGCAGGAAGCGGGCGAGGCCGAACGCCTCGTAGTGGCCCCAGCCGGGGTCAGCGGTGCCCTTGAGGATCACGTCGGGCGCGATATCGTCGGAATAGCTGGTGTCGGGGTTCAGCGTGCCGCTGCCGGTGTTGGTGGCATCCACGGTGCCGTCGAGCGAGCCGGTGCCGTTGCCGCCGGTGAAATAGCTCGCCTGCGGGCTCTCGAACGACAGGCCGAGATCGAACCGGTCATTGTCGAAGCCCTTGACGAAGCGGAGCTGCGCGTTGCGGGTCCAGGCAAAGCCCGGCACGTACTGCGCGTCGATGGTGAGCGGGACATCTTCCAGGCGCGGCGTGATGCCGACCTTGTTCATGGTCAGCAGCGACCAGGCCTGGCCGCCGAGCACATAGAAGTCCCAATCCTTGCGGGCATAGGTGGCGTAGAGCTGGCGATCACGCAGCACGTAGCTGTTGCTCTCGGTGCTGTTCGAGCCGGAGCCCGAGCCCAGGAAGTCCGCCTCGTAATAGGCGCTGAGCTTGGTCACGCTGTCCGGGTCGCCCTCGGCCAGCAGCGAGATGCGGCTCTGGCGGGCGGATTCGCGGAATTCCGGCGTGTGGTAGTTCGGGCTGCTGGCATACGGGATCGAGTTGTTGAAGTTGCTGCCGATATCGAGCGTCTCGTTGCGCGACCGCGCGACGCTCTCCGCCGCGATGAAGCCGCCGAGGGTGATGCGGATGCCGGCGAGCTCGAACTGGCCCTTATGCAGCGCCGGGCCCGGATACAGCACCGGCGTCGGCACGCCGTCGACATAGACGTACGGTCCGTATTTCGGGATCGTGCCGCTGCCTGCGAGGTTCACGCTGTAGCCCGGCGGCGCCGACAGCGCCTGCGGTGCCAGCGGCTGGCCCAGCGCATTGGTGCGGCGGTCGGAGACCGACATCGCTTGCCGGTTGGCCGCCGCCGCCTCCGCGCGCGCGGCGCGCACGTCCGCGTCGCGCTGCACCAGGCTGTGCTTCATGTGGCCGAGTTCGCCCTGCAGCTGGCGGATCTGCTTCTCGATCGAGCTGATCTGCGCGCCGGTGTCGTCCGCCCGCGCCGGTGCTGTGCCGGCCATTGCAGCACCTGTCAGCGCCGTTGCTGCCATCAGGCCGGCCCTCGCGAAGCGTCGTCTATTCATGATGAGGAATTCCGTGCCCGGCAGGGACCTCCCCCCACCGTTCGGGCGCATTCTCAATAATGTTTTGCGTCCCTAACGTATCGCGATGATTTGCTTACGGTTGGGCGACAGTTCTATGACAACGCCGCCGGCAGCCAGACACTGAACAGGCTGCCCTGGCCCGGGATGCTCTCGACCAGCAGCCGCCCGGCATGCCGCCCGACGATGTGCTTGACGATGGCAAGCCCGAGGCCGCTGCCGGCGCGTCCCGCCTGGCCATCCTCGACCCGGTAGAAGCGCTCGGTCAGCCGTGGCAGGTGATGCTCGGCAATGCCCGGCCCGTCATCGCGCACCGACAGCACCACGCCGGGTGCTGCCGGCCATGCGCCGCCCTGCACCGGGCGCGCCGACACCACGATCTCCCGCGATGCGTATTTCAGCGCATTGTCGAGCAGGTTCTGCAGCACCTGCGCGATCTGGTCCCCGTCGCCGCGCACCGGCGGCAGGCTGGCGGGCATGTCGAGCCGGAGTGCGACCTGCCGTCCGGCGACCAGCGGCTCGAAGCCGTCGGTCACGGTGGCAATGACTGGCGCCAGCTCGACCCGCGCGCGCGGCCGCTCGTGCTCCATGAGCTGGATGCGCGACAGGCTCATCAGGTTGTCGATCAACCGGCGCATGCGGGCCGCCTGCGCCTGCATGATGGCCAGGAAACGCCGTTGCGCCTGCCAATCATCGGCGGCCGGGCCGAGCAGCGTGTCGATGAAGCCGATCAGGCTGGCCAGCGGGGTGCGCAACTCATGGCTGGCGTTGGCAATGAAGTCGGCCCGCATGCGCTCGACCGCCTCCTGCTGGCTATGGTCGGCCAATGCCAGCACCAGCAGGTCCGGGCCGAAATTCGGCAGCGCGCGGATCGAGACCCGCACCACGCGTGCCACCGGGACATCCATCCTGACGGTCGCGGTGACGATCTCGACGCCCTCGATGCGCGACAGGGTGTCGTCGAGCACCGGGTGGCGCAGCAGCGCCGGGACCGCGTCGCCGAACATCTCCCGGACCGCCAGGTTGGCGTGGATCAACGCGCCCTGGCGGTCGATCAGCAGCATCGGGCACGGCAGCGGCTCGATGACGTCGCCCGGCCAGCGGAACGGCTCCGGCGCGAGCCCCGGCTCCGGCGCAGCGCGGTCCGCGCCGGCGGCCGGCCTGCCCTGCCGGCGGCTCCGGAACAGCCGCACGCAATAGCCGCCGATGAAGGCGACGGTTGCGATCGGCAGGTCGATCTGCAAGACCCGGTCGGTGGTCAGCTCTGCTCGACGTCCAGCGCGTAGCCCGCCGAACGCACCGTGCGCACCAGGTCCGCCTCGCCCGGCGCATTCAGCGCCTTGCGCAGCCGGCGGATATGCACATCCACGGTGCGCACCTCGACATGGATGTCGGCACCCCATACCGCATCGAGCAAGTCCTCGCGCGAGAACACGCGGCGCGGATGGCGCAACAGGAATTCCAGCAGTCGGTATTCGGTCGGTCCCAGATGCACGGCCCGTCCGTTGCGCTGCACCCGATGCTCGCCGGGATCCATGACGATGTCGTGGAACTGCATCATGCGTCCGGCCGGCTGCGGCTGCGCGCGACGCAGCAGCGCCCGCATGCGCGCGGTCAGCGCCTCGATCGAGAACGGCTTGGTGATGTAGTCGTCTGCCCCGGTATTGAGGCCGCGGATGGAGTCCTGCTCCTCCATGCGCGCCGTGATCATGATCACCGGCAGGTCGCGTGTCTGCGGGCGGCGGCGTATCTGCCGGCACACCTCGAGACCGGACAGGCTGGGCAGCATCCAATCGAGCAGCACGATATCGGGCGAGAACTCCACCACCCGCAGCAACGCCTCCTGGCCGTCGCCGGCCTCGTCGACGAGGTAGCCGAGCTTCTCGAGGTTGTAGCGCAGCATCACCGCCAGCGCCGGGTCGTCCTCGACCATCAGCACCCGAGGCTTCTGCGCATCGTCACGAGAGGTCGCCACGTCGCTCCTGTACAGGCTGTCGGTTGCGGACTGCATCATCTATCTCCCCAAATCTTCGGCCGCCCCGTCCTCGCCCGTCGCATCCTCGTCCCTGCCCTGGACACGGTCCTGCGCCGGGCTGCCGCGCGGACGCGCGGCCGGCAGCAATTCGCCGGTCACCGAATAATGCACCTGTTCGGCGATGTTGGTGCAGTGGTCGCCGATACGCTCGAGGTTCTTGGCAATGAACAGCAGGTGCGTGCAGGAGGTGATGTTGCGCGGGTCCTCCATCATGTAGGTGATGAGCTCGCGGAACATCGAGTTGTACAGCTCGTCCACCGCCTTGTCCGAGTGCCAGACCTCGATCGCCTTGGCCTCGTCGTTCTGGCTCAGCGCGTCGATCGCCAGCCGCAGGCTCTCCTGCACCAGCCGACCCATGTTGCGCAGCGCGCCGAGCGAGAGCCCGGCATCGCTAGGACCGATGCGCAGCGACCGCTTCGCGATATTGGCGGCATAGTCGCCGATGCGCTCCAGGTCGCTGGTGACCTTCAGCGCGGAGACGATCTCGCGCAGGTCCTGCGCCATCGGCGCGCGCAGTGCCAGCATGCGGATCGCGCGCCCCTCGATCTCGCGCTCCACCGCATCGACGTCGGGATCCTGCTCCATCGCCAGCTGCGCCGCCTCGCCGTCGCGGTTCAGCACCGCGGCCAGCGCATTGGCGGTCTGGCTCTCCACCATGCCGCCCATGCGCGCCATCATCGCGCGCAGCTGGTTGAGTTCCTGCTCGTAGCTGCGGACAATGCGCCGAGGATCGTTGCTGCTCATGGCTGGACTTTCAACCGAAAGGCAAGGCTAGGGCTCTGCCCTGGACCCGCTGGGGCCTCAAGCCCCAGACCCCGATTCTTAAAGTGATGGTTTTCAAAGGCTCCGCCTTTGATGGGGTCCAGGGGCAACGCCCCTGACCTTCGTCCGCCACGGATGTCTCGCTTCAGCATTTTCTATCCAAAACGGCCGGTGATATAGTCCTGCGTGCGTTTTTCACGCGGCGCGGTAAACAGCCGGTCGGCGGACGCGACCTCGACCAGTTCGCCCATGTAGAAGAACGCGACCTGGTCGGCGCAGCGCGCAGCCTGCTGCAGGTTGTGGGTGACGATGGCGATGGTGAACTCGACCTTCAGCTCGTCGAGCAGCTCCTCGATACGCGCGGTGCTGATCGGGTCCAGCGCCGAGGTCGGCTCGTCGAGCAGGATCACCTCGGGACGGGTCGCAATCGTGCGCGCGATGCACAGGCGCTGCTGCTGGCCCCCGGACAGCGCCGCCGCCGGGGCGCGCAGCCGGTCCTTCACCTCGGCCCACAGCGCCACCCGGCGCAGCGCGTCCTCGACGCGCGCCTGCATGGCCGCGCGGTCGAGGCTCTCGTGCAGCTTCACACCGAAGGCGACATTGTCGAACACCGACATCGGGAACGGCGTCGGCTTCTGGAACACCATGCCGACCCGCGAGCGCAGCCGGTTGGTGTCGGTGCCCGGCGCGATGATGTTCTCGCCGTCGAGCAGCACCTCGCCGGTCGCGCGCTGACCGGGATAGAGGTCGTACATGCGGTTCAGCACGCGCAGCAGCGTCGACTTGCCGCAGCCCGAGGGACCGATCAGTCCGGTCACCTGCTGCTCCGGCAGGTCGATGGAGATGTTCTTCAGGGCGTGATTGCTGCCGTAATAGAAATCCAGGGCGCGCAGGCTGAGCATCGCCCGCGCGGCAGCCAGCGCCGCATCGGGACGCGTCTGGGCGAACGAGATCCCGCGCTGCTGGCGTGATGCGGCGGCACCGTTGCCGGTCTGATCGTTCATGTGCTGTCCCGTCCGCCGAGGCCGGCGCGTGCAATGATGTTGATGAGCAGGACACCGGCCGTGATCAGCAGCGCCGCGGTCCAGGCGAGTTGCACCCAGTCGTCGTACGCGGAGCCCGCATACTGGTAGATCGTCACCGGCAGGCTGGCCATCGGCGCGCGCAGGTCCACCGACCAGGAGAGGTTGCCGAGCGAGGTGAACAGCAGCGGCGCGGTCTCGCCGGAGATGCGCGCCACCGCCAGCAGGATGCCGGTGGCGATGCCGCGGCGGGCGGCGCGCGCGCAGATCAGCACCACCACCTTCCAGCGCGGCGCGCCCAGGGCGGCGGCGGCCTCGCGCATCGAGGTCGGCACCAGCCGCAGCATGTCCTCGGTGGTGCGCACCACGATCGGCACCACCAGGATGGCGAGCGACATCGCACCCGCGAAGCCGGAGAAGTGCCCGACCGGGCCGACCAGGATCAGATAGACGAACAGCCCGACCAGGATCGACGGCGCCGACAGCAGCATGTCGGAGACGAAGCGCACCACGCCCGCGACCCAGGAGCCGGTGCCGAACTCGGCGAGGAACACGCCGGCGAGCAGCCCGACGGGTGCGCCGACGAGGACCGCCAGCAGGGTCTGGATGATCGAGCCCACGATCGGGTTGAGCAGGCCGCCCCCGGCGCCAGGCGGCGCGGTCATGCGGATGAAGGTCGAGAGGTGCAGGCCGCCGAGCCCGCGCGAGACCAGCGTCGCCAGGATCGAGGCGAGTGCAGCCAGCACGATGGCGGTCGCGATGCCGCACATGGCCGTCGCCGCCCGGTTGGCCAGCCGCCGCCGGCGGGCGCGTCCGGCCTGAGGCGCCGTCCGCTCCACCAGCGAGCTGCGCGCGATGGCCGACATCGGGCTCAGGCCCCGCGCTGGCGCAGCAGCAGCCGCGAGCAGGCCAGCGTGATGAACGAGATCACCATCAGGATCAGCCCGAGTGCGAGCAGCGCCGACAGCTTCAGGCTGCCGGCCGGGCTTTCGGGGAATTCCAGCGCGATCAGCGACGCGATGGTGTTGCCCGGCGAGAACAGGCTGGCGCCGATGCGGTTGGAGTTGCCGATGACGAAGGTGATCGCCATGGTCTCGCCGAGCGCGCGGCCGAGCCCGAGCATGATGCCGCCGCTCACCGCGATGCGCGACCACGGCAGCACCACGCGGCGCATCACCTCCCAGCGGGTCGAGCCGAGCCCGTAGGCGCTCTCCTTGAGCACCGCCGGCATCGAGTTGAACACGTCGCGCATCACGGCGGCGATGAACGGCGTGATCATCACCGCCAGGATCAGCCCGCCGGTCAGCAGCCCGGTGCCGAATGGCGCTCCCGAGAACAGCCGGCCGATGACCGGAGCGTGGCCGATGCTGTCGATCAGCGCCGGCTGCACGTCCTGGGCCATCACCGGCACGATCACGAAGAAGCCCCACATGCCGAAGATGATCGACGGCACCGCGGCGAGCAGTTCGATCGCCGTGCCGATCGGGTTCGACAGCCAGTCGGGCGCCATCTCGGTCAGGAAGAACGCCACCCCGAACGCCAGCGGCACCGCCACCAGGAGTGCGATCAGCGAGGTCACGATGGTGCCGTACACCGGAGCCAGGGCCCCGTAATGGTCGACCACCGGGTTCCAGACCGCATGCACCAGGAAGCCCGGGCCGAACACGCGCAGCGCGTGGCTGCCGCCGGCCAGCATCACCGCGATGATGCCCAGGATCAGCAGCAGCACCACCATGCCGCACGCCCAGGCGATGCCGGTAAAGAGCCGGTCACCTAGCCTGTCGTTCCGCTCGGAGGCGCTCATCGAGGTGCACTACCTGACAGCGGCAGACGCTCCCGTGGTATGGCTCCAGGCTTGCCGCACGCTGGCCTGCACCGCCGGCGGCAGGCTGACGTACTGCAGTTGCGTGGCGATATCGCCACCATGGGTGAACGCCCAGTCGAAGAACTTGATCACCGCGGCGCCGCGCGCCGGATCCTTCGGGTTGGTCGGCAGCAGCACGAAAGTGGTGGACACGATCGGCCACGCGCCCGCGCCGGCGGTGTTCAGCATGTCGACCGCAAAATCGTGCGCGTCGGTCCAGTCGGCGGCAGCGGCGGCCTTGCTGAAGCTGTCCAGGTTGGGAGCGACAAACGCCCCGGCGGCGTCCTTCAGCTCGACCGTGGTCAGGTGGTTCTTGTCGGCGAAGGCGTACTCGACATAGCCCAGCCCGCCGCGGGTGTTGCGCACCACCGCGGCCACCCCGTCATTGCCGCGCGCGCCGGCGCCGGACGGCCAGGAGATCGAGGTCGCCGCCCCAACGTTCGACTTCCAGCCGGCGCTGACCTTCGACAGGTACGAGGTGAACACGAACGTGGTGCCCGAGCCGTCGGCGCGATGCACCGGGGCGACGGCGATGTCGGGCAGCGCCAGGCCTGGGTTGAGGGCGGCGATCTGGCGATCGTTCCACATGGCGATATCGCCGTTGAACAACCCGGCCAGCACCGCGCCGGTGAGGCGCAGCTGGTTCGGGCTGATGCCGGGCAGGTTCGCGATCGGCACCACGCCGCCGATCACCGTCGGGAACTGCAGCAGCGCGTTGGCACTCAGCTTGGCACTCGCGACCGGCGCATCGGAGGCGCCGAAATCCACCGTGCGCGCCATCACCTGGTTCTGGCCGGCGCCCGAGCCGAGCGCCTGATAGTTCAGCGTAATCCCGAGCGTGCCCTTGGCGGCGGCCCCCCAGGCGCCGTAGATCGGGGCGGCGAAGGTCGAGCCGGCGCCAGTGATGTCGACCGCCCGAGCCGCATCGGGTGCGAGCGGCAGCAGACCGGCGAGGCTGGCAGATAGGGCAAACAGCACAGCACGCATGCAGAGGGCCTCCCGTTGTCGAGGCGGCTTTACAGGGTGGCGATGGCGTCCATGTTTCAGTGATGTGACGGTTGCATGACAGTCGCGACCCGGGGGCGCCCCGGGACAGCCGGCTCAGTAGCGGTAGAGGTCGTGCTTGAACGGGCCCGAGGCGCCGACATCGATATAGGCCGCCTGCTTCTCGGTCAGCCTGGTCAGCTCGGCGCCGACCTTGGCGAGATGCAGCGCCGCCACCTTCTCGTCGAGATGCTTGGGCAGCGTATAGACGCGGCGCTCGTACTTGCCTTCCGGTGCGGTCCACAGCTCGATCTGCGCCAGGGTCTGGTTGGTGAACGACGCCGACATCACGAATGACGGGTGGCCCGTGCCGTTGCCGAGATTGACCAGCCGCCCCTCGGACAGCACGATCAGCCGGCGGCCGTTCGGGAACTCGACCTCGTCCACCTGCGGCTTGACGTTGTCCCACTTGTGGTTGCGCAGCGCGTCGATCTGGATCTCGCTGTCGAAGTGGCCGATGTTGCAGACGATGGCGCGGTGCTTCATCTCGCGCATGTGCTCGATGCGTATCACGTCCACATTGCCGGTCGCGGTCACGAAGATGTCGCCTCTGGGGGCAGCGGTCTCCATCGTCACCACCTCGTAGCCCTCCATCGCCGCCTGCAGCGCGCAGATCGGATCGACCTCGGTCACCAGCACCCGGCAGCCGGCATTGCGCAGGCTCGCCGCCGAGCCCTTGCCCACGTCGCCGTAGCCTGCGACGACCGCGACCTTGCCGGCCATCATCACGTCGGTGCCGCGGCGGATCGCGTCCACCAGGCTCTCGCGGCAGCCGTACAAATTGTCGAACTTCGACTTGGTGACGCTGTCGTTGACGTTGATCGCCGGCACCGCCAGCGTGCCCTTCTTGGCCATCTCCCACAGGCGATGCACGCCGGTGGTCGTCTCCTCGGAGATGCCGCGCACCTCGCGGAGCAGCTCGGGATACTTGTCGTGCATCAGCACGGTCAGGTCGCCGCCGTCATCGAGGATCATGTTCGGGGTCCAGCCATCCGGGCCGCGCACGGTCTGCTCGATGCACCACCAGAATTCGTCCTCGGTCAGGCCCTTCCAGGCGAACACCGGAATGTTCGCGGCCGCGATCGCGGCGGCGGCCTGGTCCTGGGTCGAGAAGATGTTGCACGACGACCAGCGCACGCTCGCGCCCAGCGCCATCAGCGTCTCGATCAGCACCGCGGTCTGGATCGTCATGTGCAGGCAGCCGGCGATGCGGGCCCCCTTGAGCGGCTTGCCGGTGCCGAACTCGTCGCGCAGCGCCATCAGGCCGGGCATCTCGCCCTCGGCGATGGAGATCTCCTTGCGGCCCCATTCCGCGAGGGAGAGATCCTTCACCTTGTAGTCGGCCGAGGTGGCGGCGGTGCTGATGACGTTCATGGATGTCCTGATGCTGGTCCGGCGATTTCGCTACGGCCTATACAGTCTGGCGCACGCGGATGGAACCGCAAGCTAGGGGTCGGGGTCCTGGGCGGTCTCCTGGGCCGCGAGCGCCAGCACCGCGAAGCTCGCCAGCCAGTGCTCGCCCATGTAGTCGCCGGCAACGTGCGGCAGGGCGGCGGCGAGATGCGCCTCGGCGGCGTCCAGCATGACGGGGCGCCTCGGATCCCGGTCGGGCAGCGCGCGAGCCAGCCGGCGCAGGCACCAGGCGCGGCTGAGATTGAGGCCGTCGAGATGCGCGATCTTGCCGTCGCTGCGGTCGCTGACCGTGGCCGGCTCGAACAGCGTGGCGGGGAGGCGCGCAGCCAGGTGCGGCAGGAAGGCGTCGAACCAGGGCAGGAACTGCCCGGGCGGCAGCACCCGGCGCATGCACTCGGCCTCGATCAGGGCCGGCGAGAGGAAATCGTCGCCGCCCGGCTCCCAGGCCTGGATCGCGCGGTCGTTGCCATACCAGCGCCCGGCGGTCTCGTGCAGCAAGGGGCCGAGCCCGCCATGGTCTGCTGCCAGCGCGAGCGCGAAGGCGGTGTTGAAGTGGGTGCCGGCGCGGACCGGATAGGTCGCCCTGGGCAGGAAGTCGCGAAACCGGGCCAGCATGACGGCTTCGAGTGGGGCCAGGGCGGCGCTCCAGCGCTCGCAGCCGGGATGCCGCAGTTCGGCCGCCAGCTGCAGCAGCCACGCCCAGCCATACGGACGCTCGAAGGACCCTGTGCCCGGTCGCTCGAAGTAGGCGCACTCGACACCGACATTGGGCTGGACCAGATGCTCGTCGAACAGCGCCCGGATCGCCGGCGCCGGCGGCGTGTGCGGATACAGCCGCAGCAGGTGCGCCAGCATCCAGTACGAGTGCACGCAGGAGTGCCAGTCGAGGCTGCCATAGAACACCGGATGCAGCGCGCGCGGCGTGCAGGCGTCCCGGGAACCGTGCAGCAGGTGCGCCAGATGGTTGGGATATTCCCGGGTGACATGACCGAGCGCCACCTGCGCCAGCCGGGCCGCGAGGTCCGCGTCCAGCCTCATGCGCGTGTCCCGGCAACCCGCCTGCCATCCACCCAGACACCGGCCATGTTTGCCCGGGTCGCGCCGAACAGCGCCTGCAACCGGTCGTCGTCGCTCTCGCCCGGGTGCAGCCTGATGTTCGATCCCGGCGCATCGGCGTCGAGCAGGATGGCATCGAACCGGCTGCCCTGGGTGAACCGCCCGACCGGCAGCCCGAGCGCGTCGCCACCGCCCGCCGTCGCCAGCCAGAACGCCTCGCGGAACCCGATCCTGGCCGCATCGCCCTGGCCTCGCATCGACCGGTCGCGATCGGGATCGACGCCGGAGGCCAGCAGGCGTGCCGACAGCACCGCCTGGCGCGCATTGTCCAACACCGACGGGCTGTAGCCGCCGGCGAGATCGGTGCCGAGGCCGACCAGCAGGCCGCGTTGCAGCGCCTTGTGCAGCGGGAACACCGCGTCCGAGAAGAACACGTTGGAGATCGGGCAGTGCGCGATCGCGGCACCGCTTCCTGCGATCAGGTCCATGTCGTCGTCGCCGATGAGGTTGCCGTGCGCCAGGATGCTGTGCCGGCGCAGCAGGCCGAAGCCGTCCAGGCTCGCGGTATCGGAGCGGCCGGTGCGCGCGGCCACGAATCCATGCTCCCAGTCGCTTTCCGAGCAGTGCGTCTGCACCAGGCAGCCGGTCTCCTGCGCGAGCCGGCCGAGGCCATGCAGCAGCGCGTCGGTGCAGGCCGGGATGAAGCGCGGGGTGATGATCGGACGCACCAGGCCTGCTTCGTTGCCCGGCAGGTCGCGCACGCCGTCGATGTGCCGGCGCGTCGCCGCGATCGCCTGCGCCGCATCCGCGTTGCGATAGAAGTCCGGGCACTCTGCCGCATCGTCCATCGCCACCAGCCCGACGAAGGCGCGCTGTCCTGCACGCAGGCAGACCCGCGCCAACTCCAAGCTGGGCGCCTCGTGGATGGTTGCGAAATAGACCGCGCTGGTGGTGCCGTTGGCGAGCAGGCAGCCGACCAGGTCGTCATAGACCGCGCGCGCGAAGTCCAGGTCGGCATACCGGCTCTCGAGCGGAAAGGTGTATTGCTGCAGCCAGCGCTCGAGCGGCAGGTCCAGCGCGCGACCGGCCTGCGGCCATTGCGGCGCATGCACGTGCAGGTCGACGAAGCCGGGGATCAGGGTGTGGGCCGGGCTCAGCGCCAGCAGCGTTCCCGCGCGCGCGGCCGCAGCCACGGCCGCGGCAAAGCCCTCGCTGCCGGCCGGATGCAGGGCAGCGACGGCGCCATCGGCCGCCACCTCCAGCGCCGCGTCCTGGTGCCGCTCCAGGCCGCCGAGGCACGGCGTGTGCATCACCGCCCCCCTGATGGTGAAGGGTCCGGCCGGCGGACGGTCGCGCTCGTCGGGCAACAGAGGGCTCCTGCGTATGATGAGCGGCGCCGCTCGGCCGTCAGCACCTGTCGGCCTGGCGCAGACCGCCATCCTCGGAGTGCAGCATGCGCTGGCGATGGATGTCTATGTCACAACCTGATGACGATGCCCTGGCTGTCTGGTGGCAACCTGTCGGTAGTGCTCAGGCCCGGCGTTTGGCGGCCGCCTTGCGCGGCGGTGCGGCCTTTGCGGCAGGCTTGACCGGCTTCGTGGCCGATGCGGACTTAACGGTCCCGGCCTTGGCTTTCGCTTTCGAGCCGGCCGAGGCTTTCGCAGCAGCCCCGAGCGTCTTGGCCGAACTCTCGCCGAGGCTCTGGCGCAGCGCCGCCATCAGGTCGACGACGTTACCGCGCGCCTCCTCCGGCTCGGGTTCCGGCGCAACGCCCTTGAGCTTGGCCTCGATGACCGCCCGCAGGCGGCTCTCGTAGCGATCCTCCATGTCGGCAGGCTCGAAGCGGGTGGTCTGGCGGTCGATGAGCTGGGTGGCCAGCCCGACCATCTCCTTGTCGGCGACCGCCTTCGGCAGATCGGCGAACAGGTCGTCCGGATCGGCGATCTCGCGCATGTCGTGCAGCGTGTGCAGCACCAGCCCGTTCTGCATCGGCAGGATCGCGACCGCGCGCTCGCGCCGCGCGATCACCAGGCGCGACAAGGCCACCCGGCGGGTGCGCCCGATCGCCTCGCGCAGCACGACATAGACATCGTCCTGCCGGTCGCGCGCATTGCCGTCCGGCACGACATAGTAGCTGGCATCGTAGTAGATCGGATCGATGCTGTCGGCCGGCACGAACTTGTCGATCTTGAGCACGCCGGAACTCTCGATCTTCGCACTCTCGAAATCCTCGTCATCGAGCACGACGTAGCGATCCTTCTCGAACTCGTAGCCGCGCTTGAGGTCGCGACGCGACAGTTCCTGGTCTGTCTCGGCATCGAGCGTGACGGTGCGCACGCGGTTGTTGGTCTCGGGATTGATGAAGTGGAAATGCAGCGTCTCGCTCGGCTGGCGCACGCTGTACAGCGCGACCGGACAGGAGACGAGCGCCAGCCGCAGCAGGCCGCGCCAGATCGGACGTTCGGCCATCGCCGGTTCCTCTATTCCTTAGCGGGTCTGAGTTCGCGGCGGTCGCGCTCGAAATCGCGCCAGGGATCGGCGCGGCGCACGCGATCCGGCACCGTGCGGATCGTGAACGCCTTGATGTCCAGCTTCGGCGTGACCTCGCGCCAGGACAGCGGCGTCGCCACGGTGGCGCCGGGACGCGCACGTGGCGAATAGGACGCGACCGCCGTGGAGCCGAGGCCGTTGCGCAGCCAGTCGACCAGGATGCGCCCGCTGCGCCGGGTCTTGCGCGTGCTCGACACATAGAGCTCGGGCGCATCGCGCTGCATGCTCTCGGCAAAGCGGCGGGTCCAGGCGCGCACCGCATCCCAGTCCATGCGCGTGCTGACCGGCGCCACCACATGCAGGCCCTTGCCGCCGCTGGTGCGCGGATAGCAGGCGAGCCCGGCCGCCTCGAGCCGCCGCCGGACCTCCAAGGCTGCCGCCACCGTGCGCGCGAACGGCACGTCGTCGGCCGGGTCGAGGTCGAACACCAGCCGGTCGGCATGCGCCGGATCGCAGCCCGGGCTGCCCCAGCCATGCAGCTCTATCGCCGCGATCTGCGCCGCCGCGACCAAGCCCGCCACGTGGGAGAGCGCAAGGTATGGCGCATCGTCCTGCGTGCCCTCGCGCAGCGCGTCCGGCATGCCGCGGGTCTTGTGCTTTTGGAAGAAATGCTCGCCCGCGATGCCGTCCGGGCAGCGCACCAGGGCGAGCGGGCGATCCGCGATCTCCGGCAGCGCCCGCGCCGCGACCGCCTCCCAGTAGGCGGCAAGATCCGCCTTGGTCACACCCGGGTCGCTGCCCTGGCGGGGCCAGAGCAGCCGGTCCGGATGGGTCAGGCGCTGGCCCGCGACCTCGCGCACGTCGCGGCTTGCCGGCTGCGTCGCTGTCACGATGCGGCTCGGCTTCGGGTGTTCCGGCACCACGTCCGCAACCACTTCGCCGGCGGGCTTGTCCTCGCGCAGTCCGAGGAAGCTCGCCTGCCGGAACATGCCGTCCTCGGTGATCCCGGCGAAGCGCAGTTCCGCCACCAGCTCCGGCTTCACCCAGCGTGCATCACGCGGCGCCGCGGCGCGGTTCTGCAACTGCTTCGGCGCGGTCCGGGTGGCCAGCGCGCGCAGCCTCTCGTCGAGCATGCGCAGCGTCTGCCCGGAGAAGCCGGTGCCGACGCCGCCGGCAAAGCGCAGCCTGCCGAGGGCGTCGTGTCGCGCCAGCAGCAAGGCGCCGAGATGCGCGCGGCTGCCCTGCGGCGGCGTCGAGCCGATGATCACCGCTTCCTCGCGGTTCTCGCATTTGAGTTTCAGCCAGTCCCGGCCGCGACCGGCCTTGTACGGCGCGTCGAGCCGCTTGCAGACGATGCCCTCCAGCCCGACCTTGCAGGCCTCGCGGCCGACCTGCGCCGCCTCGGAGGCGAGGTGCTCGCTGAGCCGGATCAGGCCGGTGGTTCCCTCCAGCCCGGTGCTTCCCTTAAGCAACGCCGCGAGCGCCTGCTTGCGCTCGCTCAGCTTGCGTGACCGGAGGTCGCTTCCGTCCCGGTGCAGCAGGTCGAAGGCGTAATATACCAGGCTCCTGGTGCGTCCCGTCCGGAGCACTTCCTGCAGCGCCCCGAAGGACGACCGGCCGTCGCGGTCCAGCGCCACCAGTTCCCCATCGAGCAGCAGCGTGGAGGCCGGCAGCGCCGCGACGGCGGCAGCCAGGGCAGGCACCCGGTCGGTCCAGTCGAGGCCGTTGCGGGTGAACAGCCGCACCGCGTCACCATCGCGCCGGCACAGCATGCGGTAGCCGTCGAACTTGATCTCGCTGATCCAGCCGGCTCCGGCCGGCGCCTCGGTGACCAGCGTGGCAAGCTGCGGCGCCTGTGTCTCCGGCAACGGGTCGCGCGCATCCTTCGGCTTGCGCTTCGCGCTGTTGCCGGCGGGCACCTTGACCGGCTTGCGCGGCAGCTGGCGCTCCAGCGCAGCCGCATCCGCGCCGGGCGCGACGGCCGCGTCCTGCTCCTTGATCAGCAGCCAGCTCTCGGCCTTTTCCGGCACTCCGGTCTTCGACAGGTGCTGCTTCAGCCGGACCAGCACGAAGCCGCCATGCAGCCGGTTGCCATCGAGGACGAACTTCAGCTCGCCCGCGCGCAGCGCCGCCGCGGGGTCGTCGGCCAGCGGGCGCCAGTGTCCCTGGTCCCACAACTCGACGGTGCCGGCGCCGTAGTTGCCGGCCGGAATGGTGCCCTCGAAGCCGGCATAGTCGAGCGGATGATCCTCGACATGCATCGCCAGCCGCTTGTGCTTGGGATCGAGCGAGGGTCCCTTCGGCACCGCCCAGCTCCACAGCACGCCGCCATGTTCGAGCCGGAAGTCCCAGTGCAGGCGGCTTGCGTCATGCTTCTGGACCACAAAGATCGGGCCGGCCTTCGGAGCGCCGCCCCGGGAAACCCCGCCGCGCGGCTCTGGCGTGCGGGAGAAGTCCCGCTTGTCGTCGTATGAGCGGGGCGGCTTGCTCCGCGATGCTGCGGTTGTTCGGGCCATAACGGCGCAGCAACGTCCTCCACGCTGGCCGGTTGCCGCCGCTTCGGTTAACCCTGCCGCCATCGCCACTCCGATCGCTCTGCGACCGGGGACAGCAGCAGTGCGCGAAGACAGGAGCCGCCTTTTGGATAACCAACCGGACGCCAGCCCGAACCCGAGCCCGGCCCCGACGCCGCCATCCGCCGCGGCCATCCAGTCGGTGCCGAACGCCTATGTGGTCGGCGCCACCGCGCAGATCTCCGAACGCGGCCAGCACACGCTCAAGCACGGCGACCTGTTCGGGGTGTTCGACCATAGCGGCAACATCCTGTTCGGTCCGGGCATCGCCGACGGCCTCTACTACCTGGACACCAGGCACCTGTCGGCGCTGTCGCTCAGCCTGTGCGGCGTGCGGCCGATCCTGCTGTCGTCCACCCTGCGCGAGAACAACGCGACGCTGTCGTGCGACCTGACCAACCCGGAACTGCAGATCCAGGCGCCAAAAGACGCCAAGGACGCCCGCAAAGACGCACCCACCGCCTGCGAGACGCTGTCGCACGACCTCATCCACGTGCGCCGCACCCGGTTCCTGTGGAACCGCGCCTGCCACGAGCGGCTGCTGCTGCGCAATTTCGACGTGCAGACGCGCGATGCCAGCATCGAGATCGAGTTCTTCGCCGATTTCGCCGACCTGTTCGAGGCGCGCGGCACGCCGCGCGCCAGGCACGGCACGCTGTCGCCGGCGTTGGTCGACGAGGACAGCGTGCTGCTGTCCTATACCGGCCTGGACCGGCGCGTGCGGCGCACCCGGCTGCGCTTCGAGCCGCGCCCGGCCCGGCTGACGGCGACCAGCGCCCGGTTCGACCTGTCGCTCAGACCCGGCGGCCGGCTCCTGGTGCATCTGGTGATCGAATGCGATCCGGACCTCGACGAGGGCCAGGCCAGCGCCGTCAACCGGGCCCGCCCGGCGGAGCAGTTCCTGTTCTCGATGGTCGAGGCGCGCCGCGCGCTGCGCGTCTCGTCGGCCCGCGCGGCCGCCATCGCCACCTCGAACGAGATCTTCAACGAGGCGATCCGGCGCTGCATCTCCGACATCTACATGCTGGTGACGGACAAGCCGACCGGCCCGTATCCCTATGCCGGGGTGCCCTGGTACAGCACCGCGTTCGGACGCGATGCGCTGATCACGGCGATGCAGATGCTCTGGCTCGACCCGGCGATCGCCCGCGGCGTGCTGGCCTTCCTGGCGGAGAACCAGGCCAGCACGGTCGATCACGTGGCCGACGCCGAGCCGGGCAAGATCCTGCACGAGACGCGTCGCGGCGAGATGGCGGAACTCGGCGAGGTGCCGTTCCGGCATTACTACGGCAGCGTCGATTCCACGCCGCTCTTCATCATGCTGGCCGGGCAGTATCTGGAGCGCACCGGCGACGTCGCCAGTATCGCCAGCCTGTGGCCCAACATCGAGCGCGCCATAGACTGGATCGACCAGTACGGCGACCGCGACGGCGACGGCTTCGTCGAGTACGGCCGCCGCAACGAGAACGGCCTCGCCAACCAGGGCTGGAAGGACAGCTTCGACTCCGTCTTCCACGCCGACGGGGCGCTGGCGGACGGGCCGATCGCGCTGTGCGAGGTGCAGGGCTATGTCTATGGCGCCAAGCTCGCCGCGGCGGCGATCGGCCGCCGGCTCGGGCACACCGCGCTGGCGCAGCGGCTGGAGACCGAAGCCGCCGCATTGCGGGTCGCCTTCAACGTCAAGTTCTGGCTCGACGATCTCGGCACCTATGCCATCGCGCTCGACGGCAGCAAGCGGCCGTGCCGGGTGCGCTCCTCGAACGCCGGACATACGCTGCTGACCGGGATCGTGCCGCCGGAGCGTGCCGCGCGCATCGTCTCCGGCCTGATGAGCCGCACCTTCTTCTCGGGATGGGGGATACGCACCATTCCGGTCGGCGAGACCCGTTTCAATCCGATGGCGTATCATAACGGCTCGGTCTGGCCGCACGACAATTCCCTGATCGCGCTCGGGCTGGCGCGCTACGGCTACAAGGACGAGGCCGCGCGGCTGTTCGCAGCCCTGTTCGACGCGGCGCTGTACGCCGATCTGCGTCGGCTGCCGGAACTGTTCTGCGGCTTTGCCCGGCAGCGCGGCGAAGGACCGGTCCGCTACCCGGTGGCCTGCTCGCCGCAGGCCTGGGCGGCCGCCACCCTGCCCTCGATGGTGCAGGCCTGCCTCGGCCTGCGCTTCGATCCGGCGACGGTGACGGTGCATTTCGACACCCCACGCCTGCCCGCCTTCCTCGACGAGATGACCCTCTACAACCTGGCCGTCGGCGGCGGCAGGGTCAGCGTGCATCTCTCGCGCCTCGGCGGCGAGGTGGCCATCAACGTCCTGGAGCGCGAAGGGCCGATCAAGGTGCAGATCACCAGCTGATCACTAGTGCATTGCTATAGTGCAGCTTTAGGAGCCATCGTCTGATCGGATCACGATCCCGTCATTCTTATATGCATGCGATCCCGAAACGATATATCCTGGGCAATCCGAGGCTTGACAGCGAGGCGACCCGAGGTGCGAGCAGATCCGGACGTAGCAGCGTCCCTCGTGCCAGGTCCCCCTCCCGTTGTGCCCGATCCGCTCCCCTTGTCGCCTGCCCCGCCGGCCACGCACGCCATCGCCGCCTCGCCTCCGGTCGCCCGCCTCGCAGCAGGTGCGACGCACCTCGCAGAGCAGATGCTGGAGGTGGCGCTCTGTGCGGCCGATCTCGGAAGCTGGTGGTGGGATCTCGAATGCGATGTCGCACTCTTCGACGATCGACTGCTGGCGATGGCAGGCTACGAGGCCGGCGAGCTGCGCCACCGGGACTGGCGCGAGCTGCTGCACCCCGACGACCGCCTGCACCTCTACGAGAGCGTGCAGGCGCATCTGGAAGGGCGCGCCGCGCAGTACCAGGCCGAGTTCCGGCTGCAGCATCGCGAGGGCCACTGGCTCTGGCTGCTGTCGCGCGGACGGCTGATGCCGCATGACGGCCGCTCGAAAATGGTCTTCGGCATCCAGGTCGACCTGACCCGCCGCAAGCGTGACGAGATTGCCCTGGCCGAGGCTCGCGATCTGCTCGAGGGCGTGCTGGACGGCGCCCAGCTTGCCTCCTGGCGCTACGACTGCCGCACCGGCCGCACCACGCGCAACCGGCGCTGGAGCAGCCTGTTCGGCTATGCCCGCGGCGAGATCGACGAAAGCGGCTCCGGCTGGCTGTCGCTGATCCATCCCGACGACCGCGCCACCGCCGAGCGGACGGCCCGGGATAACCTGCTCGGCCTGAGCGAGAGCACCCGCAGCGAATATCGCATGCGGTGTGCCGACGGCGGCTATCGCTGGGTGTTGGACTGGGGCCGCATCATCCTGCGCAACGCCGAGGGCGAGCCGCTGGTGATCTCCGGCACGCTGATGGACATCGACGCCGATCGCCGGGCCAAGGAGCAGATCGAGACCAGCCGCCGGGCGCTGGCGCAGAGCGAGGCCCGCGCCCGCTACGCCGCACTGCATGACAGCCTGACCGGCCTGGCGAACCGCGCCGGCTTCAATGCGGCGCTGCATGAGCGGATCGCAAGCCTCGGCGCCGGCGGCTCGCTGGGCGTGCTGTATCTGGACCTCGATGACTTCAAGCTGGTCAATGACGGCTCCGGCCACCAGGCGGGCGACCATGTCCTGGTGGAGGTCGCCCGGCGGCTGCGCGCGACCTGCTCGCGCAAGAGCCTGGTGGCGCGCATCGGCGGCGATGAATTCGCGGTCCTGGTATCGGACATGCACAATGGCGAGTTGCGTACGCTGGCCCAGGCGCTGGTGGGGGCGATCTCGGGCACGCTGAGCCTGCCGTCCGGACGGGTCCGCCTCGGGGCCTCGATCGGCGCCACCCTGCTGAGCGGCCCGGCGCCCCCGGACGCATCGCCGGCCACCGTGCAGGCGTCCGGCGATGAATTGCCGCCGCAGGGGGCGCCCGCCGACGCCGCGCTGTACGAGGCCGACCTGGCACTCTACCACGCCAAGAAGAACGGCCGGGGCCGCTACTGCATCTACCGGCCCGAGATGGGTGAGGAACTGCGGCGGCGCCGCGCGCTGGAGATGGACCTGCGTGGCGCGCTGCCGGCCGGCGGCCTGGAACTCGCCTACCAGCCGCAGCGCAGCGGCAGCGGCCGGCTGATCGGCGTCGAGGCGCTGGCGCGCTGGACCCATCCCGACTACGGCGCCGTCGGACCCGACCAGTTCATTCCGATCGCCGAGCAGGGCGGCCTGATCGAGGATCTCGGCCTGTGGGCGATCCGCCGCGCGATCCGCGATACCCACGCCCTGGGCGCGCTCCGGGTCGCGGTCAACGTGTCGCCGCTGCAGCTGCGCGCGCCGGGCTTCGTCGATGCGGTCCGTGCCGTGCTGGCCGAAACCGGCTTCACCGCCGGACGGCTCGAGATGGAGATCACCGAAAGCGTCCTGATGACACGTGACGCCCAGACCAGGACCAACCTGCTCGGCCTGCAGCAGGCCGGCATCCTGCTGGCGCTGGATGATTTCGGCAACGGCTATTCCAGCCTCAGCTACATTGCCGACATGCCGATCAGCCGTCTCAAGATCGACCGCTCCTTCACCAGCCAGCTCGAGACCAAGCCGGCCATGCCGGCGATCATGCGGGCCTTCCGCGACCTCGGCGCCGGGCTCGGCATCGCCGTGATGGCGGAGGGCATCGAGACCGTCAGCCAGCAGCAGACGCTGGAGGCGCTCGGCATCAACGAGTTCCAGGGCTGGCTGCACGGCCGCCCGATGCCAGTCGCACAGCTCACGGAACTGGTGGCGAGCGAGAGCCGCCGGCACGGATTGCGCGCGATCGTCGCGTAGCAGGCTAAAGCTTTTGGCCTGCACTCGCGGCATTCCGGCGCGCGTTATCGGTTCGCAACATGGCAGCGCAGTGTTCCGAAATTGAGCCGGCGGACTACAGTATTATCCGGACAGCACAATTAAGACTTCGGCCTGAATACATGTGCCGCTCGGCCGGATCGACCGGTTACTTCGATCAAGGAAACGTTAATTGGCCTGATCTCTGCCTGCTGCAAGACTGCTTCAGCTGATGAGACTACAGGTAGAGCCATGACTGCCAAGCCGGTTATCCTGATCGTGGAAGACGACGAATTGATCCGAATGCTGGTGGCAGAAATCCTGCGCGAGAACGAGTTCGACGTCGTCGAGGCCGCGAATGGCGGGGCCGCGATGGTCGTCGTCCTCAAGCGCCCGGAAATCGGTTGCGTGTTCACCGATGTCAGGATGCCCGGCGAGCCGGACGGTTTTACCCTCGCCAAATATGTGCGGAGGATCCGCCCGGATTGCCCGATCGTGCTGACCTCCGGCCACGCGAGGCCGCAGCCAGGGGACCTCGATCAGGGCACCTGTTTCGTCAGCAAGCCATATAGCGGCTCGCAGCTGCTCACACTCATCAACAGCGTGATGGCAACGGCCCCGGCCGGCCAGGCCGCGGCGTCGATCGCGCGCCTACAGTAGCGAACAGGCGACAGGCTTTTCATTCTTCCTCGTGCGGGATCTGAGCCAATTCGGCTATACCGCTGACGGAATAGGCAACGAATTCCTCGTCGCCGATCCTGAGGCGGACCTGACGCCTGGCATGGGCGGTGACATACTGGCTCAGCACCGCCGCCGTTCTCGGCCCGAAGACCATCTCCGACCTCGCGCCGTGCCGCTCGACGAAAAACTGGCCCACCTGCTTGAGATCTCCGGTGCGGCGCCCACGCGAGATGCGCAAGCCCTGCGCCTCCAGCTCCTGCACCACCCGGACGACCTCTGCCTGGAACAGATGGCTATGGCGTTCCTCGTCTTCGGCGGGCTCTAGGACAAGCTGGTAATTGCAGCTCATGGTGCTGGACGATCCAAGCCGGGATTGTCTGCAAGCTTAGTGAGTGGACGCTTCTACTGCCAGGTAATATCTCGTTTCATCACGACGAAATACGGATCACCGCCTGCGCAGCATCCGATCACCTGGGATCGCTTTGCAAACATCCGCGGCGGCTGCCAAGCTGCCGCCGAAGCGGCACCCAAGAACCGCCGCGACGGGAGAAACCTTCATGCTGGACCGGATCGCGGTCGCCGCGCTGCGACGCGACAGCCACTTCCTGGCCTTGGCCGAGGCGCGCGCGCGTGTGGGCTGGACGCTCGCCGGGGCGATGATCGCGCTCTATTTCGGTTTCGTCTTCCTGGTCGCGTTCGCGCCCGCCGTGCTGGCGATACCGGTCTGGGGCGTCATCACGCTCGGCTTCCCGCTCGGACTGCTGGTCATCGTGTCGGCGGTGGTGCTCACCGCGGTGTATGTCTCGATCGCCAATGCGCGCTTCGACCCCATGCAGCGCGAGATCCTGCAGCGCGGGCCCGGCGAGCGCGGGTTAGGCGAGCGCGGGTTAGGCGAGCGCCAGCCATGACGCCGGCGCCGATCGCCCAGCACGGCGCCAACTGGACCGCGATCCTGCTATTCGGCGGCTTCGTGCTGCTGACCCTGCTCATCACCGGCTGGGCATCGCGACGCACCCGGTCGGCGGCGGACTTCTACGCCGCCGGCGGCGGCATCGGCGGCGCGCAGAACGGCGTTGCCATCGCCGGCGACTTCATGTCGGCGGCTTCCTTCCTCGGCATCTCGGCGCTGGTCTATGCCAGCGGGTTCGACGGGCTGCTCTATTCGATCGGCTTCCTGGTCGGCTGGCCGATCATCATGTTCCTGATCGCCGAGCGGCTGCGCAACCTCGGCCGCTACACCCTCTCCGACGTGGTCTCGTACCGGCTCGCCGAGACGCCGGTGCGCTGCCTCGCCGCGGTCAGTTCCCTCGTGGTGATCGCCTTCTACCTGATTGCGCAGATGGTCGGCGCCGGGCAGCTCATCCAGCTGCTGTTCGGGTTGCCCTACGTCTATGCCGAGATCATCGTCGGCGGGCTGATGATCCTGTACGTGACCCTCGGCGGCATGCTGGCCACGACCTGGGTGCAGATCATCAAGGCGCTGCTGCTGCTGGCCGGCGCCAGCTGGATGGCGTTCCTGGTGCTGTACCAGTTCGGTTTCAGCCTGCCCGCCTTGTTCGCACGCGCGGTCGCGGTGCATCCGAAGCATCTCGGCATCCTGCGGCCGGCGGCGCTCGCGAAGGACCCCATCTCGGCGATCTCGCTGGGCGTTGCGCTGATGTTCGGCACCGGCGGCCTGCCGCATATCCTGATGCGGTTCTTCACCGTCCGCGATGCGCAAGAGGCGCGCAAGTCGGTGCTCTGGGCGACCGGGCTGATCGGCTATTTCTATGTACTCACCTTCATTATCGGCTTCGGAGCCATTGTCCTGGTCTCGACCGACAGCGCCTACGTGACACCGGCGCATCTGCTGCGCGGCGGCAACAACATGGCAGCGGTGTTCCTGGCCCAGGCGGTCGGTGGCGACTGGCTGCTCGGCTTCATCTCCGCGGTCGCCTTCGCCACCATCCTCGCGGTCGTCTCGGGCCTGACCCTGGCAGGCGCTGCTTGCGTCAGCCACGACCTGTACGCGCGGGTCATCGGGCGCGGACGCAGCACGGAGGCGAGCGAGCTGCGCGTATCGCGCTACGCTACGGTCGCCCTCGGCATCGTTGCCATCCTGCTCGGCATCCTGTTCGAGAAGCAGAACGTCGCCTACATGGTCGGCTTGGCCTTTGCGGTGGCGGCGAGCGCCAACTTCCCGCTGGTGCTGCTCTCGATGTACTGGCGCGGCCTGACCACGCGCGGCGCCCTGCTGGGTGGCTGGATCGGGCTGGTCACCGCCGTCGCGCTGACCGTCCTCAGCCCGGGCATCTGGGTGAAGGTGCTCGGCCACGCGCACGCGATCTTCCCGTACGACTCACCCGCCCTGTTCTCGATGCCGCTCGCCTTCCTCTGCTGCTGGCTCGGCTCCAGGGTGGGCCGCGCGCGCGATGCCGGCGAGGCGGCGGCGTTCGACGAGCAGTACGTGCGCAGCCAGACCGGAATAGGTGCTACCGGCGCCGAGGCGCATTGAAGGCCGGCCCGGAAGGCGGGTCTTCGCCGGCGCCGTAGCAGTATCAGAGAGGGCTCTCAGGCCATCCCGATCGCCAGCCGGAAGACTACGCCTCGCCATGCGTGCAGCACGTGCCCTGTCTCCCCCGCTTCACGGCCTGATGCTCGGTCTTCCGGCGATCCCGGTTCTCGCCCAAACTCCGGTTCTCGCCCCGACGGCGCCACCGCAGCAGCAGGTCCTGGTGATCGGCACCTCGCCGGTCGAACTGCTGGCGGCGGACCCGTCGGCACAGTTCACCGCGCCGAACGCGATCTCCAACAAGTACATCGCGACCAACCTCGACGGCACCTACGCGCTGTCGGACAGCACGTCGCTACAGGCGGTCGCCTACACCCAGTATCTGCTGCAGCGGGTGGAGAACGGCAACGACGCCAACGACGCACCCTGCGACGACGGATCCAGCCTGCTGTGCAGTAGCCCGGGCACGCCGTCCACGACACGCAACGGCGTTCCCATTCCCGACTTCCTCAATGGCGGCCCGTATGCCGAGCTCGACATGCAGACCACCAATACCAGCGGCTACGGCGTGTCGGCGCAGATCACCAACACCGCCGGCCGCTTCGGCCTGCACAACCATTTCGTGGCCGGCGGCAGCTTCGATGGCGCGCAGACGATGTTCAGCGCCGACAGCTTCATCGGCGGCCTGACACCGCTCACCCGCGTCTTTGTCGGCCCGGGAATCGTGATCGATGAGCCGGGCCGCGACATCCCGGTGCGTGTGGCGGCCAGCGACGCCTATGCCGGGGCCTTCTTCGCCGACACGCTGGACCTCACACCGGCGATCGCCGTCACCGCCTCCGGTCGCTTCAACAATGCCGAGATCAACCTGTCCGACCAGGAGGGCGGCGACCTCACCGGACAGCACAGCTACAGCCGCTTCAACCCGGCGATCGGCGCCACCTGGGAGGCGAGGCCCTGGCTGAGCGCCTATGCCGGCTACTCGGAGGCCAATCGCGCGCCGACGCCGGCGGAACTCTCCTGCGCCAGCCCGGCGGAGTCCTGCAGCCTCGCGAATTTCTTCACCGGCGACCCCAACCTCAAGCAGGTGGTGGCCCATACCGGCGAGGCCGGGCTGCGCGGCAGGGTCCAGAGCGGGACGCACATCCGGACGACCTACGATCTGAGCCTCTACCGCACCGACCTCGACGACGATATCGGCTTCGTCAACAGCGTGACGCTCGGACGCGCGTTCTTCCAGAATATCGGCAGCACGCGGCGGCAGGGGCTCGACGCGAGCCTGGTGGTGCAGGCGGATCGCTGGCGGGTCTATGTCGATTACAGCGACACCGATGCGACGTATCGGAGCGGCTATGTGGAAAGCACCGGCAGCAACCCGGCCGGGAGTGCTGGCGGCACCATCACCATCATGCCCGGCGACCGGCTGCCCGGGCTGGCGCCGAACCAGATCAAGTTCGGCGCCAGCCTGCAGCTGACCGACGCCTGGCTGGTCGGCGGCAGCGGCCTGTACCAGAGCGGGCAATATCTCTTCGGCGACGAGGCCAACCTGACGCCGCGCCTGCCGGGCTTCGTCTCCGCCAACTTCTACACGCGCTACCAGCTCACGCCCCGCATCCAGCTGTTCGGCCAGATCCAGAACATCGGCGACGCGCGCTACGACACCTACGGCACGTTCTCGCCGACCAGTTCAGTGTTTCTGGCGCAGGCACCGAATGCCAGCAACCCGCGCAGCTATTCACCGGCAGCGGCGACCGGCGGCTTCGGCGGTGCGAGGGTCACGTTCTGACGGAGAACGTCATCCGGCCGTCTCGTTCTGCCGCGCGGCGGCTTCGGGCAGGAAGCCGCCCGACTGGCGCTGCCACAGGGCGGCATAGGCACCCCGTCGCTCCAGCAGCGCCGCGTGCGTGCCGGCTTCGACGATGCGGCCGGCATCGATCACCGCGAGGCGGTCCATGCGCGCGATGGTGGAGAGCCGGTGCGCAATCGCGATCACCGTGCGGCCTCGCATCAGCGCGTCGAGCTGTTCCTGGATCGCCGCCTCGACCTCGGAATCCAGCGCCGAGGTCGCCTCGTCCAGCACCAGGATCGGCGCGTTCTTCAGCACCACGCGGGCAATGGCGATGCGCTGGCGCTGGCCGCCGGACAGCTTGACGCCACGCTCGCCGACATGGGCCTCGAAGCCGCGACGGCCCTGCCAGTCCTCGAGCTGCTCGATGAACTCGAGCGCATGCGCCTGCCGCGCCGCATCGATGACCTCCGCCTCGCTCGCCTGCGGGCGGCCGTAGCGCAGGTTGTCGCGGATCGAGCGGTGCAGCAGCGAGGTGTCCTGCGTCACCATGCCGATCTGCGCGCGCAGGCTCTCCTGGGTGACGCCGGCGATGTCCTGCCCGTCGATCAGGATGCGGCCGGAGGCAGGGTCGTGGAACTTCAGCAGCAGGTTGACCAGGGTCGACTTGCCGGCGCCCGAGCGGCCGACCAGCCCGACCCGCTCGCCGGCGCCAATCGCGAGATCGAGGTCGCGCAGCACGCCGCCGCGCCGCCCGGTGGGCGCCTCGAGCTCGGGACCGACCCTGCCATAGTCGAAGCCGACATGCTCGAAGCGGATCGCGCCGCGCAGCAACTGCAGCGGCACCGCCCCGTCGCGGTCGGGCATCTGCCGCGGCACCGCGATCGAGCGCATGCCGTCCTGCACCACGCCGACATTCTCGAAGATGCCGGTGATGTTCTGCGCCACCCAGCCGGCCATGTTGGAGATCTGCCAGGCCAGCGGCAGGGCGGTGGCCACCGTGCCGACCGGCACCCGCCCCGCACGCCAGGCCAGCATCGCCAGCAGCCCGGTGCCGACCACCATGGTGGCGTTCATCAAAGCCAGGGTCACGCTCCACAGCGTGATCAGCCGGAGCTGGCGGCGGAACGCCCCGGTATGCAGATCGACCGCCTCGCGCACGAAGGCGTCCTCGTCGCTGGAGCGGGCGAACAGCTTGACGGTCAGGATGTTGGTGTAGCTGTCGACGATCCGGCCGGTCAGGTTGGAGCGCACCTCCGACATGTGCCGCGAGCGCTCGCGCATGCGCGGCACGAACACACGCAGCAGCCCGGCATAGGCGATGAACCACAGCACGATCGGGATCGCCAGCCGCCAGTCGGCGCGCGCCAGCAGCACGATCGCGCTGCCGCCATAGACCATGATGTACCAGACCGCGTTGGTCCCGGCGACGACGCTTTCCCGCAAGGCCGGGCCGGTCTGCATGACGCGGTTGGCGATCCGGCCGGCGAAGTCGTTCTGGAAGAAGGTCCAGCTCTGCCGCACCACGTGCCAGTGGTTCTGCCAGCGGATCAGGTTCGACATGCCGGGAGCGATCGCCTGGTTGGTGACCAGGTACTGCGCGAGCAGCGCCACCGGCCGCGCCACCAGCAGCACCGCGGCCATGCCGAGCAGCTGCCGCCCCGCTGTTGCGAACAGGCGACCGGGCGCCACCGAGGACGCCATGCTCACCACGCGGCCGATGAACACCGGGATCATCGTGTCGAGCAGCGCCACCACGAGGCCCGCTACGAACAGCGCCGCCACCAGTCCCGGCGCCTGGCGGACGAAGTGCCAGTAGAACCGCGACAGCGCCCTGGGACTGTCCACCGGCGGCGGCGGATGGTCGGGCGGCAGGGCGGTAGGCGACAGCAGGCGCTCGAAGAAACGTAGCATGCCCAAGCCGATGCCCTGCCGCCGCCGGCCCGTCAACGGGTCGCGCGGTTGTGGCGCCGTTGCCGCTCCCCGGGCGGCCACTCGAGAGTAAAATAGAGCAGCTTTATGAGTTGGTTGGCATCGCAGGGCGATCCCAACCAACGTCTTGCTGCTCTAGAAGGCCTTCAGGAAGCGCAGGGTGAAGCCGATCTCGTCCTTGAAGCCGCCGACGACGTTGATGTCGTGATAGATTTTGGCCAGAAACTGGGTCGTGGGCGTCGGCCGGAAAGCGTATTCGGCCCGGACTTCCTGAAACTCCGTCTTGCTGCCGGTCGGCACGCCATTGATGGTCTGCGTCCCGCCAAATTCGCCCAGCCAGCCGACCGCGGCGAACGAGGTCTTGGTTATGTCGTAGTTGAGCCAGCCCTCGATCTGGTAGCTGCTCTTCTCCTTCAGCGTCTGGCCGAGGGCGTTGGCGTTGGTATTATCACCATTATATATGTAATCGAGATCGATATCGGTTCCGAGGCCCTTCCACCAGCCCTGCGTGTAGTTCGCCTGGATATCCTCGGACCAGCTGTTGGTGCCGATCGAGAGTGCGCGGGTCGAACTGTAGCTGCCGATCGGCAACGAGGTGAAGCTGAACAGCGTCACGTACTGCTTTATGGCCGGATTTGAAACACCCCACAGCCCGACACCGAGGATCGGATCCGCTGCTCCGAAGGTATTGTTCAGGTGCGCCCCGCCGATCTCGACATCGTTCAAGCTGGCAACCGGAACCAAGAACTCCAGAACATACGGAACGTGGGCTATCGAGTTGTAATAGACATATCTGAATATCGCAGTGTTCTGGTCAAGGTTGGTCTGCCTTGTGGACGTTCCGGCAACCGTGCTGTTATACTTGTTGGCATTCTGGAACGAGTAGTAGCCAAGCACGACGTTGGTGCCGTCGGGTGCGTCGACATAGTCGTTCGCTTCCACGTCGATCGCGTACGATCTGGAACCGCATACGAATATCATCGCAGTGGCGATGACAGCCGACGCAGCTGTCCATCCTGGTTTTTGAAACATTATGGTTATCCCCACTCTTTATCATCGACGCTTTTATTACGTCTTCGTATTGCTCAGAAGTGATAGCTATCCATTTTCCGATACAATGTGCTCCGTGAAACGCCGAGTAGCCTTGCAGCAGCTGCAAGGTTACCGTTGCATTCACGTATCGCCTGCTGGATGGCGGCATGCTCCGCCATTTCCAGGCTTGTCCCGGCGGCAGCTGCCATATTGCTGGCCGCCGCCGGCGCGGTCTCCATCGCAAGCTCGCCCACATCCACATCGGGACGCTCCGCCATCAGTAACTGACTCTCGACCATGTTGCGCAGCTCGCGGACATTGCCGGGCCACCCGTAGGCCTCGACCAGCCGCATCACCTCGGGTCCGAACCGGCGCATCGGCACCCCGTGCCGCAACGACAGGGTCTTGTTGAAGTGCTCGATCAGGGCGGCAACATCTCCGCTGCGCTCGCGCAACGGCGGCGGCCGCACGGTGGTGACACTGATCCGGTAGTACAGGTCCTGGCGGAACCGTCCCGCCGCAACCTCGGCCAGCAGGTCGCGGTTGGTCAGCGACAGCAGCCGGACATTCACCGGGCGCGGATGCCCATCGCCCAGGCGGTAGATGACGCCCTCCTCCAGCGCCCGCAGCAGGAACGGCTGCAGCTCCAGAGGCAGTTCGCCGATCTCGTCGAGACACAGCGTGCCGCCATTCGCCAGTTCGAAGCGCCCCGGCCGCCCCTCGCTGGTCGCCCCGGTGAAGGCGCCTCTGACATGGCCGAACAATTCGCCGGCCAGCAGGTCCTTCGCGATCGCGCCGCAGTTGAACACCACGAACGGACGACGCTCGGAGACCTCTCCATGAACCGCGCGCGCGAACAGCTCCTTGCCGACCCCGGTCTCGCCATGGATCAGCACCGGCACCTGCTTGCCGACCAGCTTGCGCGCCCGCGCCACCGCGTCGAGCATGACCGTGCTCTGGCCGATGATGCGGTCGAACGCGCTATCCGACACCGCGGCGGGAGCCTCGCGGACAACACCCGCGCGCCCATGGCCCGGCACCACCAGCACGGCGCCGATCGCGCGACCGTCGAAGCGCACCGGGCTGAACCATTCCGGCCGCAGCCCCTCCGGCAGCCGGTCCGCCCAGGCCTCCACCGCGCACCCGTCATCGAGGCCCGGGACACGCTGGCCGATCGCCACCATCGACGGCACCCGGCCCGTGCTGTGCACCAGCCGCCCGCGCCGGTCGATCGCCACCATGCCGGCCACGTCGGCGGCCGAGACGCGGTCGAGGCAGATCTCGAGCAGGCGCATGCGCTCGTTCATCGCCCGCTCGGCCAGCACCATCTCGATCTGCCGCGCGGTGGAGACCGCGAGCGAGAGGTTGTTGCGCTGGTAGGTCGCGGGCGGCCCGGAGATGTCGATCACGCCGAGCATGGCCCCGGTGCCGGGCTCGAACACCGGCGAGGCGGCGCAGGTCCAGGCCTTGATGCCCTCGCAGAAATGCTCCGCCGCATGCACCTGCGCCGGCCGGCCGGTCGCGAGCGCGGTGCCGATGCCGTTGGTGCCGACGGTGTCCTCGCGCCAGTCGCCGCCCGGCTTGAGGTGGATGTCCTCGCCCTCGCCCAGCGTGTGCGGATCGCCGACCACGTCGAGGATGACGCCTTCGGGGTTGGTCAGCAGCATCATCGAGCGCGACCCGCTGAACATCTCGCCGACCTCGGCGAACACGCCGGCGCTGGCCGCGAGCAGTTCCGCGTTGCGCGCGCGCAGCAGTTCCATCGCACCCCCGGCGGCCACGATCGGCGCCGAGCGCCCGGTCGGGTTGATGCCGAGCTGCCGGCTGCGCAGCCAGGACGCCACCACGAAGTTGCGCGACGGCACCGTCACCGAGCCGTCGCCGGTCAGGAAGCGCTCCCATGCCTCCATGGTGTCGCTGGCTTCGGTGCGCCGCCCGATCGCCGGCGTCGCCAGCAGCACCGGCTCCGCAAGACGGCTGCGACCCGAAACTGCCCGGCGCGAGGTGATGCGGCCCGGCATCCGACTACCGGAGCCACCCGGGAGGCAAGGTGGCCGCCGCCGTCATGCCCGGCCCAGCCGCTCGCCGCCGCCGCCGAGTGCCACGCCCGCCGTCGGATCGTAGTTGTCCGGTTTGGTCGCAATCAGCGTCTGCGTGGTCAGGATCAGCCCGGCCACCGAGGCCGCGTTGCGGATCGCCGTGGTGCTGACCCGCACCGGGTCGATCACGTCGGCCTCGATCAGGTCGCGAAAGCTGTTGGTGCGGGCGTCGAAGCCGGTGCCACGCGGTGAGCCTGCCACGCGGGCGATGATCTCCTTCGGCGAGAGCCCGCAATTGGCCGCGATGCAGGCGAGCGGCTCGGCCAGCGCGGCCAGCAGCAGGCTCGCACCCTCGCGCGTGCTGCCGGCCAGGCGCTCGACCAGGCCGGCCAGCTCCGGCACGACCTGCAGCATCGCGGTGCCGCCGCCCGGCACGATGCCCTCCTCCACCGCCGCCCGGGTCGCGTTGATCGCGTCCTCGATGAGCTGCACCCGGCGCTTCTGCTCGACCGGGGTGACGCCCCCGGCATGGATCGTGGCCGACCCGCCCGAAAGCTTGGCCAGGCGGTCCTGGTACTTGTCGCGCTCGATATTTTGCGGCGCCGCGTCGAACTGCCGGCTGATCTGGGTGCGCCGGGCGGCGATCGCGCCAGCTTCGCCGCCGCCGGCGATGATCAGCGTCTGGTCCGCCGACACCCGCACCTGGCGCGCGGTGCCGAGGTCGCGGCGCTGGATCTCGGCGATGCTGCCGCCGAGATCGCGTGCGATCACGCGTCCGCCGGTGGCGATCGCGATATCCTCCAGCATCGACTTGCGCCAGTGCCCATATTCCGGCGGATGGATCGCCGCCACCGGCGCCTGCTCGCGATCACGGCGCCCGAGCAGCGCCACCACGCAGGCGGGTGCGACCTCCTCGGCGATGATCAGCAGCGGCCGGTGGCTGCCGGCCAGCAGCGCATCGATGGCGGCCACGTCGGCCGGGCTGCTCAGCTTGCAGTCGGTCATCAGGATCAGCGGGTCGTCGAGCACGACCTGCATGCGTTCGACGTCGGTGACCATGTGGTGCGACAGGTAGCCACGGTCGAACGCCATGCCGTCCACCACTTCGAGCGTGGTCTCGACATTGGTGCCGAACTCGACGGTGACGATCCCGGTCTCGCCGACCCGCTCGATCGCCTCGGCCACCATGCTGCCGATCGCCGCGTCGTTGGCGGCAATCACCGCGACCGCGCGCGTCTCGCGCAGGCCGGACACCGCGCGAGAATCCCGCTTGAGGGCTGCCACCGCTTCGACGACCGCCTGATCGAGACCGTGCACCAGCTCGACCGGATTGGCGCCGCCGGCCAGCGCCGCCAGGCCCTGCTGCACCAGCGCGTCGGCGAGCACGGTGGCGGTGGTGGTGCCGTCGCCCGCCACCTCGTTGGTCTGCTTGGAGACCTCGCGCACCACCTGCGCGCCCATGTTCTCGAACGGGTCCTCAAGCTCGATCTCGTGCGCGATGCTGACGCCGTCCCGCGAGACCAGAGGCGTGCCGACCGGCCGGTCGATGATGGCGTTCATACCCTTCGGCCCGAGCGTGCCGCGCACCGCCCTTGCCAGCTTCGCGACCCCGCGTCCGAGCGCTTCGCGCGCGGCCTCGTCATGCAGCATCATCTTGGCCATGTCGTGCTTCCCCCAGGCTTCTTATTCGAGGCGATCTTGTTGGCTTCTTGGCGTTGGAAGTGGACGCGGGCGGGACGATCTCAGGCGGAGACGGGTCTCCCCGCTCTCGGACCCTGGGTGCCCTGCCCGCGCACGAAGTCGAGCAGGGTCGGTTCGCCTGTCGATGCCGGTTGCTCCTCGCCGAAGCGGGCGGCCAGCAGCCCGCGGCAGAGCGCGCCGTTGAACTCCACGTTCACCGTCACCCGGCGCAGCGCGCGGCGATGCGCGGCGAACGAGGCGACACTCACCACGCGGCCCTGCTCGTCGACGAAGGCCGGATCCCCGGCGCCGGCAGGCCCCGGCACCGCGCGCCTATCGAGATAGCGCTCGATCAGCCTGCGACCCTCGGGGGCCACGCCGAGCCCCCGCAGCCCGCCGATCGACAGGCCCAGCACGGCCTCCTCGGCATGGCCGTCGTCGCTCAGGTGGTTGAGCACCGCAAGCTGCCGACGCTGGAACGCCTTGAGTGCGAAGATCCGCCGCACCTCGTCGAGATTGCCATCCGCCTCCTCGGCGAACGCCTGCTGGAATGACTGCCCGGTCGCCATCGCCCGGTTGATGGTGTCGGCATACATGTGCGCACCGAGTTCGATCCGGATGCGGCCAACCCAGGGCAGGGAGCCGACTTCACGCCGCATGTCGTCCGCCATCAGGAAGGCGAAGTTGGCGGCGCACCAGTAGGTCGGTAGCCGGAAGCCGAGCTCCACCCCGCCCGCCTCGTCAACCGCGACACCGGTCACGAAGCCGAGCTCGATGACGCTCTCGTCGAGTTCCGGGTCATCGACCCTGGCGAGCCGTGCCAGCACCTCGCTGACCCGGTCGCCGTTGCCCCTGGTCTGCACGGCGCTGGCCATGTTTGCTCTCCTGGGCTGTTACTCTGCCGCCACGCGCTCGCGCTGTCCGAGCTTCTGCTTCTGCTCCTCGACATTGATGTCGTAGATGCGCGCCGCATTCAGCCCGAGGATCTTCTTCTTGGTCTCGCGGGTGAGCGAGACGCCGGTTTCGCGGGCCACGTCGTCCGGCAGCTCGAAGTTCATGAACCTCTCGACCAGCCATTTCGGCGTCCAGATCCCGTAGTCGCTGCCGTAGAGGATCTTGTCCTCGCCGACCCAGAACAGCAGCTCCGAGATGATGTGCGCGAAATAGGCCGGCCGGCTGTGGATGAACGGCAGCGCCACCGCCAGCCCGGCATAGACGTTGGTCTCCTGGGTCGCGATCCAGCAGAAATCGTCAAGCCGCGGCAGGCCGCAATGCTCGACGATGAAGTTCAGGCCCTGGAAGCCAGTGGCGACATCGTCGATGTCGGCCACGTCGAACGCGTCCCGGTTCAGCGGCAGGATGGTCGGGCCCTTGTGGACGTGGATATTCTTGATGCCGAGCTTCTGCGCCGCCTCGACATAGCGGTAGCTCTGCTTGTCCGACAGCTTGTAGCCCTTGCTCTCGCCCTTCCACTCCGCCGTGTACAGCTTGACGCCCTTCAGGTGGTACTTCTCGGCCAGCGCATGCAGCGCCTCGATGCCCTTCTCGCCGTCGCGCGGGTCGAAGGCGCCGTTGAGGATGAAGCGGTTCGGATGCCGTTCGGCGACCTCGGCGTTCTGCTCGGTGGTGTTGAAGCCGTTGGTATAGAAATCCTTCAGGTAGGTCGGCTGCAGGATCGCCATGTCGTCCGGGCCGTCGATGAACAGGTCGCGCACCATCTGCTCGGCGCCATAGTGCTCGAACTTCTCCCGCGGCCAGAGCTCCTCCTTCGGGCTCAGCCCGGTATGGTAGGCATAGAAGCAGTTGATGAACTCGGCGCCGTGCACGTTCCTCTGGTTTTCCGGCCTGGCATCCCAGTTGTGCACATGCCCGTCGATGATGAAGATGTCTTCGCCGTCTTTGGTGCGATACATCGTCAGAACTCCCTCTTTGTTGTCTTATTTCGTTCGACCAAAAGCCCGTCTGAGAATGCGCTACGCTGAGTCAGAGGCGCCCCCTCGGCGCCGCCCGTCGTTGCTATCGAGAACCGGAGCGGAGCGGCCGTCTGGCCGTGAGCACCGGAAGCGCAGAGAGCAGCGTCGGATGACCGGCGTAGTAGCATTATCAGGCGGACTTTCAGATGAATTCCTTCACATCATCCATGTTGCCAAGCAGCGCGACGGTGTTGTCGTCGATCAGCACCATCCGGCCGTAATGCGTCGAGGTCGAGATCTCGAACAGATGCGGCGTGATCTCGCGGCCCAGGCGCTCGCTGATCTCGTCCATCTTGAACTCCATCCGGCCCTCGCCGTCGATCCGTATCATCGCCGGCATGTACGTGACCCTGATGCCGGGCTTCTCTCCCATGACCTCGGCGATCGCGCGCGCCTCGACGCTGTCGTTCATGGTCACCCCGCACTGGTGCGAGATGGTGTCCTCGAACTTGATGTCCTTCATCGACTGGAAAATATTGTCCGTATGGGACATGGATCTGTTCCTTCAGAAGGGGCTTCGCACAGGGTTCAGCGGCCGGGAACCACCGAGCGCACGTCGAGGCCGATCTCGCCCCCGATCGCGCGCAGACGGTCATGCGACTGCGCCAACGCATCGACGAACGGCGCGATCTTCACCCGCGGCTGCGACCAGATCGGCTGCAGCTGGTAGGCGGCCTCGGTGGCCAGCGTGCCGTACTTGTTCAGCCAGCCCTCGAACAACACCCGGTTGGCCTCGGCATTCTGCTCGTCGTTGACCAGGATACCGAACAGCTCGATGGTGTTGGCGAGGTTGCGCTCGAAGTCGCCCTCGGCCGCGGATACCACCGCGGGCGTCATGAAGTCGTTCTGCGACGCCGCCACCTGCATGATGAAGCCGCTGCGGAACAGCTCGCCGACCAGTGGCTCGAACACGACATTCACCGGGAAATACTGCTCTAGGTAATCCGTGGCGCCCCCGATCGTCTCGATCAGCTTTCGCACGCCCTGCCACACCGGATCGTCGAGCCAGTGTGCCTTGCCGGCCTCCTGGTCGAAGCCATCCAGATCGAGGCCGATCTCGCCGAGATACAGCGTCAGGTCCTGGGCGAAGCGCAGCTTGTAAGACGAGTTGGTCAGGATCGCATTGTTGATCATCTGCGTGTAGCCGTAGCGCTGCGCCTGCATCGTTGCCATGCCGAGGCCGAACTCGGCGTGCTTGTAGGCGCCGACATGGTCCTGCAGGACCTTGACCCAGGCGCGGTCGAAGCGCTTCACCGCCCCCGAGCGGCGGCCGTTCTCGGTGACGTTGGCGATCATGCCGACGATGGTCGACTGCCGCTGGTAGTGCGTGCGCTCCCATTCCTGATCGATGGCGCGGAAGATATGCCAGTTGCTACTTTTCGCTTTGGTCCAGCTCTCGGCGTAGGCACCGTCGCCGTCGGCAAAGTTGATGATCCAGTCCTGCAGCAGATACCGCTTCGGGTCCGGCTGGACGTCGACCGTCATGTCCTCGTAGTGCGTCGCGCGCCTGCCCTTCGGCTCGAAATAATTGTACTTGCGGCTTTCCGAGCCGGCGAACTTCGCGGCCCCGGCTGCGCCCGACTTCGTCACGGTGGTCGCGGGAGCAATCGGCTCTTGTGTCACACTCATGGTCGCGTCCCTATTTTCTTGTTGAGTTGGCTCAGATCGCCGTTGTGAACTTGTCGAAGTAGATGTGCTCCGGCTCGACACCCGCCATCTGGAGCACCGGGAGGACCGCATCGATCATCGGCGGTGGTCCGCAGGAATAGGCGTCGACGCCGTCGCCGAACTGCTCGAGAGCCAGGCGCCGGCGCACGACCTCGTGGATGAAGCCGGTTTCTCCCACCCAGGGCTCTGTCGCGTCCGGATCGGCGTGCGACAAGGCCGGGATGAACTCGAAGTTCGGCTGGCTCGCCGCCAGCTCGGCGAACGTGTCCAGGAGGAACAGGTCGTCGTGCGTGCGCGCTCCGTAGAAGAAGCGCACCGGCCGCTGTTCGCCGCTGGCAACATGGTCTCGCAGGATCGACCAGAGTGGCGACATGCCGGAGCCGCCGCCGATCAGCACCATCGGCCCGGTGCGGGCTTCGCGCCGGAAGCAGGTGCCATAGGGGCCCTTGGCGACGATCGCCTCGCCTGGTGCCAGCGTGCCATCCAGCAGGGCGGAGAACGCGCCACCCGGATAGAGCTTGATGATGAACTCCAGCGTGGTGCCGCCGGTCGGTGGGTTGGCCATCGAGTATGCCCGGGTGGCGCCGTGGCCGGGCAAGGTCAGGTCGACGTATTGCCCGGCCCAGAAGCGCAGCGGCGTGTCGAGCTCGACCGTCAGCAGCCGTATGTCATGGGTGAGCGCGCTCACGGCCGCGACCCGGCCGGGAAAATCCCTGACCGCGATCGAGCGGCTCATCAGGTCTTCGTCGTAGTTCAGCAGTTCGACGGTGATGTCGCTGAAGGCGAGCGTCCGGCAGAGCAGGATATGGTCGGTCTCGCGCTCGGCGTCGGACAGCGCGAAGGTCGAGTATTTCAGCAGTTCGATGTCGCCTTCGACGAGCTTGGACTTGCAGCTCGCGCACTGGCCTTCCTTGCAGCCATGCATGACCGAGATGCCCTGCCGGAACGCGGCATCCAGCACCGTCTCGCCCTCGTGCACGTCCATCTCGACCCCCACGGGCTCGAAGCGGACGGTGAAGCCGGTTGCATCAGCCCCGGTTGCATCAGCCATGGAGCGTCATTCTCCGAGTGTGTGAAGCAGGTCGGGGCCGGCGCGATGCCGGCCCCTTGCCTCTAGGTGCTGCGTCAGCTGAGCGGGTTGATTGTGAAGCCGGCCCGGTAGTTGGCCAGCGACGCCTCGCGGGCCTCCGGCGTCATCTCGCGCAGGCTCCGCAGCGGGCTGGCGAGGGTGTTGCCGCGCACATGGTCGAGCGTCCACATCTTGCTGTCGTCGAAATGCAGATGCGGCTGCGGGGTCAGCGTCTTGCCGTCATTGCGCACGAAGCCGAGATCGACCAGGGCGTCGGCGAGATCCCAGCCGTGATAGCAATCCTCCCACTCGCGGCGACCGCTGAAGCGGCCCATCGCAGGCGTCGGACGCCCCTCGTACTCGGCCGCGAAGGCGGTCTTGTGGGTCCAGCGGCAGACTTCCGAGCAGTAGGTGTAGAGCTTGCCGTCGACCGTGTCGGTCTTGATGTCCTCGCGGATCAGGCAGGGCACCAGGCACGACCAGCAGCGATGCGGATACACGTAGCCGACATCCTGGTTGAACAGGATATTCTGCTCACCCGGCTGGCTAAGCTTGGCATACCACTTCCAGTAGGTGCCGAACTCGGCATACCACCCCGGATACTTGTGCTCGAACCATTCAAAGTCGCGCTCGGTCTGCGCCTCCTGGCGCCAGAACGCCACCGGCCAGCCGACCGAGAAGAACTGCGCCGTCTTGTGCACGTAGTTCTTCTTGACGATCCGGTCCCAGGCCGCATTGACGTCGTCATGATGGATCTTGATGCCGTACTTCTCGAGCGGCAGCATGTAGGTGCGGTAGTAGTCCTCGTAGATCCAGCGATGCCAGAGCTCCGCGTAGCTCTCCTTGTTCTTGTCGCGATTGGTGGTGCCGTATTCGACGATGGTGCCGACCGCGGCATCGATGATCGCGTGGTTCTGCCAGAACGCGTATTTCAGGTCGCGCTCGATCAGCTGGTGGTTGTCGGGATCGTTGATGATCGACATCAGCATCGAGTGGCCGTTGCCGATATGCCGGCTCTCGTCGGACTGTACCGAGAGGAACACGGTCGGCAGCGCATAGTCACCGTTGCGCGCGGCCTCGGAGGGCATCGCCACGAACAGGGTGTTGGTGAAGGCGGTCTCGGCCACGACGGTGAGGTAGATGTTCGCCGACGTGATCGCATCGCCGGTGACGAAGCCCTCGGCGAACTGGCGGCCGATGGTGGTCGCGTAGCACTTGCCGAACGCCGCCTCGGTGATGTCGAAGCCCGACGGGTCGATGTAGTTCTCCATGTACCATTTCTTGAGGTTCATCTGGATGGTCGAGTGGCGGAACTCGTCCACCATCTGCATCGTGAACCCGGTGCGCAGCTCCTCGCCCGGCGCGAGGCGGGCCACCATCGCCATCGAGCGTGCAGCCGAGATCTCCGGGAACGGGATGATCGACAGGAACAGTTTCATCCACTCGACCCAGCGCGGCTCGACATTGCGGAACATGTCGCCGCGCAGCGCCGCGTCCAGCGCCCCATAGACCCGGTTGTCCTTTTCCTCCTGCATCGGGAAGTACGAGCGCAGGACCTGCTTCATCGGGTCGCGCGGGGCCTTCTTGATCTTGTAGTCGGTCGGGAAGGTCATCGCTTCCTGAACGTAGCTCGGCGCCCAGCCAAGATCGGCCGTGCGCTTGGCGGCGTCCGCGATGCTCATTCCTTTCTGGCTGGTGATTTTGGTAAGCGAAAGACTAGCCGACATATTGGAGCTCCTTATGGTTGCGCTGCGCGTAGCATTGGCACTCGATGCAACAATATTTGGAAACCGCGGCCGGTATTTGTAATTGCCGAAAGCTTCAGCACGCACGTCGGTCGCGCCGGACCGATACTCTTTACTCGGCCCACTTAGTGCACCGCAGCATTTACCAAGTATCTTGTGTCTGTGCTCTGGAGATATTGAACTACGCAGATGCCTTCATTGCAAGGGACATGCCAGTCCAGGCGATGCTTTTATTTGAGTGCCGGAGCCGAATTCAAAGCAGGAGATCGGTTTATTGCCGTGCAGCATGTCGCAATCTGGGACACTCCGTCCCGTCACCGCGACAGGATGCGACAGGGTCGCCAATTTGGGCGTCACGCCGGGCGTCGCGGAACCGGCCATCACGGCTGCGTCCCGCCGGCCGGGCGACGTCCGACCGGCTTGCCTTCGGCGATGAACCGCGCGGCCAGCACCAGCGCGCCCATCGTGAAATCCTTGCCGTGCGCCTCGATCATCGCGTCCGAGAGCCGGCCCAGCTGCTCGAAGAAGTGGTCCTTGGACGTGCTCTCGTCGCTCATGGCGCGATGCCTTGCGGGGCGGGGATGCCCTGCGGGGCGGGATTGAAACGAAACAGCAGGCCCGGCAGCGGCACCAGCGCGACTTCGCCGCCCTGCGTCGCCAGGGCCAGCCGGCCGCCGTCCGGCGGCGACCAGGCGAGGGCCGTGACGGAGCCGCCTCCGGAGGCCTTCACGAACAGCACGTCCTCGCTGCCGGGCTGGCAGAGCAGCACGGCGCCGTTGTGATAGCCCGCGGCGATCAGCGGATAGGTCGGGTGGCAAGCGACCTGGCAGACCGGCAGCCGGCTGCTCGGCAGGCCGCACTCCACCGGCGGGGCGCCGGCCCCGGCCGGATCGAGGCCCCAGCGATCGAAGCCCAGGCAAACGACGCGCGGGGCGCCGCTGATGGCCAGCAGCCTGAGATCGGCTGCGAACGACAACGATCGCGGCTGGCCGGGACAGCCGCCGATCTCGATGTCGCCGGCGTCCGACAGCCGCCAGCCATGCAGGGCGTTCTCCTGCAGGCCGCAGACCAGAGTGTCGCCGCCGGGGCTCCAGGCGACCGAGATCGGGCAGCCCGGTGTCGGCAGGACGCGCACCGGCGCATCCGGCGTCCAGACGCTGACACCGCGATCATGCGCCACCGCCAGCCGCGACCCGACTGCGTCGAAGGCGAGTGCCGCCGCCGAGGCCGGGAGTTCCAGCGCGTGCGTGGCTATGCCGCCGATCTCGACTTGGCGGCCGCTGGCGGCAGCGCTCCAGCCCGCGGCACCTGAGGCCACCAGGTCAACGCAACGACCCGGATGCGAGGCGAGCACGCTGACGATGCCCTCCGCGTTGGTCGCAGCCAGCAGCCCGTCTTCGCCGCCGCTCAGGAAGCCTCCGCTCGGATGCCTGGCGATCGACAGGCAGGCGCCCTGGTGCACGCGCAGGCGCGTCACCGGAGGCGGCGGTCGGGCGGCCGGGATCAGCCGCATGCCGCCTTCGACCGGTTCGAGCTGCGGCGAGCCTTGCCAGTCCGCCCGTCCCATCGCCAGCGAGCCGTCGCCGAGCGCGAAGCCGGCGAGATCGCCATCCCAGGCCACCCCGATGACCGGCGCATCGAGTGTCCACGACGCCCCGAGCACATCCAGCAGCGGCGACGCCGCGCCGGTGAGCGCTCCGGGCGGTGGCCGGCGCAGCGGATGGGTCACGGGACCAGCACCGCGCGCCCCTTGATCCTGCCCTGGTGCAGGTCGTGCAGTGCCTGGTTGGCCTGCTCGAGCTTGTATTCGCGCGTCACCAGGTTGACGAGGCCGCGATCCGCCAGCGCCATCAGCTCGACAAGCTCGGGATAGGTGCCGACCAGGTTGCCGACGATGGTCTTCTCGGAGGTGATCATGTCGATGGTCGGGATCTCGATCTTCCCGCCATAGCCGACGATATAATAATATCCGCCGTTGCGCGTCATCGCGAGGCCGCGGGCGATCGCGTCGCCTTCGCCGACGAAGTCGATCACCGCCTCGGCGCCACTGCCGCCGGTCAGTTCCAGGATCGCGGCCACCTCGTTGCCGTCGGCGCGGACGAGGTGATGCGCGCCGCATTCCTTGGCCAGCGCCAGGCCGGTATCGGTGCGATCGATGACGATGATCTCGGCGGCGCACAGCGCGTTCAGCACCTGGATGCCGATATGGCCGAGGCCGCCGGCGCCGATGATCACCGCGAACTGCCCAGGCAGCAGGTGCCGCGACGCCTTCTTGGTCGCGCGATACGCCGTCAGCCCGGCATCGGTATAGGGGGCCACGTCTTTCGGGGTCAGCGATTTCGGCAGCTTGATCAGCGCGCGCTCGCCGGTGAGAAGATACTGCGCGTAGCCGCCATTGGCGTTGATGCCGGGAAACTTGCTGTCAATGGCGTGCATGTCGTCGCCGCGACGGCAGGCCAGGCAATGCCCGCTGGTCACCAGCGGGTGGCACACCACCGCGTCGCCGACCTTGACGCCTTCGACGCCGCGCCCGATCGCCTCGATCCAGCCGGCATTCTCGTGCCCCATGATGTACGGCAGCGCCACCTCGACCTTGCTGCGCCAGATGCCTTCGACGATGTGCAGGTCGGTGCGGCACACCCCCGCGCCACCGATCCGCACGATCACGTCGCTCGGGCCTTCGAGCTTGGGATCCGCGACATCGGTGTAGCGCACGAACTGCTCGCTGGTCAGCGCCTCGTCGTATTTCTCGAGAATGGCAGCCTTCATCGGCTTGTTTCCTCTTCACCCGGCCGTTCGGGACGCAGTTCTGCAACGCGCATGCCAATTTTTGCAACGCGCATGCCATCGCCTAGCGTATTGATCGGATTGGATGTGCCTCCGGATTGTTCAGGGTTGCATGTTCCAGATCGCAACAAAGCTGGCGCGGTCTACTGTTCCGGAACGAAACAGTCCCGACGCCATGCCCGAAATATCGTGCGAGAGCATAGGTCCGGGCGCCGTACGGGATTAAGCTTGCATTCCGGACGACGCCTCGACGTGTCGGCCGCAAGGACAAGGCCGTCCGGCGTGGCGGCTCGCGGGGGATACGATGCGCGGTTCCGTCGATGAACAACTGCGCCAGGCAAGGATCGCACTCGAGCGCGCCGGTATCGCGCAGACCGACCTGGTGGCGCCGGAGATTTCCGCAAGCTGGGCGCGCTGCCTCGATGCCGGCCTCGACCCGCATTGTCCGGTGGCGCTCGAGGAGATCGACGCGGGCGAGCTCGCCGCGGCCCGCGAGCAGTCGGACCTGGTGCGGCGTCTGACGCTCGCCGAGATGCAGGCGCTGTACAACCAGATCGCCGGCTCGAACTTCCTGATCGCGTTCGCCGATCCGAACGGCATCCTGCTCGACACGATTGCCGACCAGAGCTTCCGCGCGGCGGCGCGCACCGCCAACATCCGCGCCGGCACGCTCTGGACCGAACGCCGCTGCGGCACCAACGCGCTCGGCACCGTCGGGCAGATCGGACGGGCGCTGACGGTGCATGGCGGCGAGCATTTCTTCGCCCGCCACGGCACCCTGACCTGTACCGCCGCACCCATCTTCGCGCCCGACCGCAAGCTCGTCGGCGTGCTCGATGCCTCGTCGCATTGCGGCACCCGCCAGCAGCACACCCGGGCGCTGGTCGGCATGGCCGCCACCCAGGTGGAGAACGGCCTGTTCCGCCACGCCCACAGCCGCGACCTGGTGATCGCCTTCCACAGCCGCGGCGAATACCTGCATACGCTGAGCGCCGGGTTGCTGGCGCTGGCGCCGGACGGCACCGTGCTGGGCGCCAATCCGCAGGCCGCCTTCCTGCTGCAGGGCCTGCCGGCGTTGCCGGGCCGGCATTTCGACGACCTGTTCCGCACCCGCTTCGCCACCGTGCTCGACCACGGCCGCAGCCAGGAGCAGCAGCGCCTGGAGGACCGGGTGGGCAGCGTCATGATCGCGACGATCGAGCACCTGCCGCGTCCGGCCGCGCTGCCACTGCCGGTGCCGGGCCGCGAACCGGTCCGGCTGCCGGCGGCGCCGCGCTGCCCGGTGCCCCCCGGCGCTCCCGCTGCCTTCGTGGCAGACGATCCCGCCGTGCTGTCGGTGCTGCGCCAGGTCGCCGCCGGCGCCGCGCGGGGCTTGCCCATCCTGATCCGGGGCGAAACCGGCACCGGCAAGGAGCAGCTCGCCCGCTACGCCCACCATGCCAGCGGCCGCACCGGCGGCTTCGTGCCGGTGAACTGCGCGGCGCTGCCGGACACCCTGGTCGAGGCGGAATTGTTCGGCCATGCCGAGGGCGCCTTCACCGGTGCCCGACGCGGCGGCGCGCGTGGACTGGTCTGCGAGGCGGATGGCGGCACGCTGTTCCTCGACGAGATCGGCGACATGCCGCTCGCACTGCAGGCGGTGCTGCTGCGCCTGCTCGATGACTGGATGGTGCGCCCGGTCGGCGGCGGCCACAGCCGCCGGGTCGACGTGCTGCTGATCGCGGCAACCAACGCGACACTGGACGATGCGATGCAGTCGGGGCGGTTCCGCGCCGATCTCTTCTACCGGCTCGACGCGGTCGATGTGCACCTGCCGCCGCTGCGCGCGCGCCAGGATTTTGCCGCCATCGCGCGCCGGCTGCTGGCCGACATCGCGCCGGGCTGCACGCTGGGCGACGGCGCCATCGCCCAGCTGTCGCGCCGGCACTGGACCGGCAATATTCGCGAGTTGCGCAACGTGCTGCTCCGGCTCACGCTGACCGAGCCGGAGCGGTGTCTGGACGCCGAGGCGATCGCGCCGCACATTGCGGAATGTGGCGCGACCGGGATCTCCGCTGCGGCCTGCAACCCGGGCTCCGGATCGGCCGCGCCGCTGCCGGGGCGGCAGCCGACCCTGCGCGACGCGGTGCGCAGCAGGATCGTTGCCGCCTACCGCGACACCGGCGGCAACCTGAGCGAGACGGCGCGCCGGCTCGGCGTGTCGCGCAACACGATCTACCGCGCGATCGGCAAGTCCACGGCGCCCCGCATCCTGCAGTAGCTCGCACCGTTGCGAACGGTCGTCACGGCTGCAGCAGGCACACCAGGGTGAACAGACGGCGCCCGGTTTCGAAGTCTATCTCGATCTTGCCCGCCAGCCGCTCGATCATCATCCCGGCGCCCTCGTTGTGCAGGCCCCTGCGGCCCATGTCGATCGCCTGGATCCGGAACGCGTTGTTGTCGGCGCGGGCTGCGTCATAGGCGTCGATCAGCAATCGGTAGTCCTTGATGATGCGCCGGAACGGTCCCAGCGCCAGGCCGATGACCCGGACCGGCTCGCCGGTCTCGCGCTTCACCTCCAGCACCAGGCTGCGGCCCTGCGCCGACAGGGAGAGACCGTAGGGCCCGGAATGCCCGACCAGGGCAAAGAAGCTGTCGCGCTGCAGGTCGGTGATCGCCTGCCGCAGGTCGTCCTGGCCGCCCGCGGTGAGCGCCCGGCTGCCGGCGCCATCCGGCAGCACGACGTGCGTGAGCCTGTCGGTCCGGGTCGGCGACCGCGTCAGGCCCGGCCCTTCATCGTCCTGCATCATGGCGAAGCTGTATGGATTTCGCCCCCGCTCCACAAGCCCTGCGCGCGTCGTGCGGCCGGGTCCGGCTTCGCGGCGATTTGTGAATGATGTAAAGCACCGTCATGACCCGTCCGCTGATCGGTCGCACGATCCGTCGCCTGCGGCAGGAACGCAGCCTGACCCAGGCCGGGCTCGCCGTCCGGCTGGGCATCTCGGCGAGCTACCTGAACCTGATCGAGCATGACGAGCGTCCGGTCACGGCGTCGTTGCTGATCAAGCTGACCCGCCTGCTCGATGTCGATCTCGAGGCGCTCGCCGGCAACGAGGAGCGTAGCCTCGCGGTCGCACTCCGCGAGGCGCTGACCGATCCGCTGCTGGGCTCGGATCCCATCAGCGACGAGGCCTTCACCGCGATCGCCGCCTACCCGACCGCCGCGCGCGCGGTGCTGGCGCTGTCGCGTGCCTGGGCGGCGGCGCGCGCGGATGCCTCCGGCCTGGCCCTGCCGTCGGGGCACAGGATCAAGCTGCCGCACGCCGAGGCGCGGGCGCTGTTCGACGCGAACGCCAACTATTTCCCGTCGCTGGAGCAGGCCGCCGACACCGTCCGGCAGGCGCTGGAGCTGGACGGACTGCCGGCCGGGCCGGGCGGCCAGTCGGAACTGAACCATGCCGTCGCCGAGCGGCTGCGCCGGCGGCACGGCGTGGTGGTGCGTGTCGCCCCGCTGGCCGGCGCGCTGCGCGCCTACGATCCGCAGGCCGCACTCCTGGTGCTGTCGGACCTGCTGCGGCGCGAGAGCCGTGGCTTCCACATGGCGTTCCAGCTGATGCTGATCGAAGCCCGCGACGTCATGCAGACGCTGGTGGCAGCCGCCGCCCCGTCGTCGCCGGAGGCGGCCTCGGTGATCCGGATCGGATTGCTGAACTACGCCGCGGCGGCGCTGCTGATGCCGTATGCCGCCATCCTGGAGGCCGCGACCGCGCTGCGCTACGACGTCGAGGTCCTGGCGGCGCGCTTCGCCGTCTCCTTCGAGCAGGCGGCGCATCGGCTCTCGACGCTGCAGCGGCCGGGCGCGCGCGGCGTGCCGCTGTTCTTCCTGCGCATGGATGCGGCCAGCAACATCACCAAAGCGTTCGCCGGCGCCGGCTTCCACCTGACCCAGGCCGGCGGCTCCTGCCCGCTCTGGGTCGCCAACACCGCGTTCGGCTCCCCCGGCCGCATCAACGTCCAGGTCGGACAGCTGCCGGACGGCGCCACCTATCTCTGCTTCGCGCGCGTCGTCACCGGCACCTCGACCAGCTGGCACGAGCCGCCGCCGACGCATGTGATCGCCATGGGCTGCGAGATCGCGCATGCGGCCGGGCTGGTCTATTCCGACGGTATCGACCGCGACGGCGCCATCACCCGCATCGGCCTGTCCTGCCGGCTGTGCGACTGGCGCGACTGCCGCAGCCGCGCCTTCCCGCCGCTCGACCACCGCCTGTCGCTGGACGTCAACCGACGGCCGGGTGCGCCGATGGCCTGAACCCGCCGATGGCCTGAGCCCCATGAAAGGCGGCGCCTTTGAATTCCCTTATTCAGATGGGGGTCCGGGGCCTCAGGCCGCTGGCGACATTCCGGCTTGGTCCGGATGAGAAGGCTGGTCTAGAAATGAGGCCGGCAGCGTCCCGCGGGAAATAAACATGTCGATGGCGAAATGGGTGTACGGCTTCGGCGCCGGTCGCAACGACGGCCATGCCGGATTGCGCGACCTGCTCGGCGGCAAGGGCGCCAACCTGGCCGAGATGGCCGGTATCGGCCTGCCGGTGCCCCCCGGCTTCACCATCACCACCGAGGTCTGCACGGCGTTCTACGATAACGGCCGCCGCTATCCCGAAGAGCTGGACGCACAGGTGCAGGCGGCGCTGACCGGGATCGAGCAGGCGGTCGGGCTCGGTTTCGGCGATGCGGGCAGGCCGCTGCTGGTCTCGGTGCGCTCAGGCGCGCGCGTCTCGATGCCGGGCATGATGGACACCGTGCTCAATCTGGGCCTGAACGACGAGACCGTCGAAGGCCTGGCGCAATCGTCCGGCGATGCGCGTTTCGCCTGGGACAGCTACCGGCGCTTCATCCAGATGTACGGCTCGGTGGTGCTCGGCGTCGGCCACCATCATTTCGAGGAGATCATCGAGGACGTCAAGAACGAGCTCAACACGCTCGAGGATACCGACCTCGACGCCGAGGCGTGGCGGCAGGTGGTTCTGTCCTACAAGGACCTGGTCGAGCGCGAGACCGGAGCCGCGTTTCCGCAGGAGCCGAAGGCGCAGCTCTGGGGCGCCATCGGCGCGGTGTTCGGCTCCTGGATGAACCCGCGCGCCAACACCTATCGCCGGCTGAACGACATCCCGGCCGCCTGGGGCACCGCGGTCAACGTGCAGGCGATGGTGTTCGGCAACATGGGCGAGGATTGCGCCACCGGCGTGTGCTTCACCCGCGATCCGTCGACCGGCGAGAACGCCTTCTACGGCGAGTACCTGGTGAACGCGCAGGGCGAGGACGTGGTCGCCGGCATACGCACGCCGCAGCCGATGTCCGAGGCCCGCGCCAAGCCGGGCGAGGTCTCGATGGAGGCGGCGCTGCCGGACGCCTATCGCGAGCTGCTCGCGGTGCGTGACACGCTGGAGCGGCACTACCGCGACATGCAGGACATCGAGTTCACCGTGCAGCAGAACAAGCTCTACATGCTGCAGACACGCTCCGGAAAACGCACCGCGGCGGCGGCCCTGCGCATCGCCATCGAGATGGCCCACGAGGGCCGCATCAGCCACGAGGAGGCGATCGGCCGCATCACGCCGGCGTCGCTCGACCAGCTGCTGCACCCGACGCTGGACCCGAAGGCCGAGCGCACGGTGATCTCGCGCGGGCTGCCGGCCTCTCCCGGTGCCGCCGCCGGCGCCGTCGTATTCACCGCCGACGAGGTCGAGCAGCGCGCCGCCCGCGGCGAGGCGGTGATCCTGGTGCGCATCGAGACCAGCCCGGAGGACGTGCACGGCATGCACGCCGCCCGCGGCGTGCTCACCACGCGCGGCGGCATGACCAGCCATGCCGCGGTGGTGGCGCGCGGCATGGGGCGCGTGTGCGTGGCCGGCTGCGGCGGCATACGCGTCGACTACAAGGCGCAGACGCTCACCGCCGGCAGCCATGTGATCAAGGCCGGCGACTGGATCACCCTGGACGGCTCCACCGGCGAGGTGTTCGCAGGCCGTGTCGCCACCATCGAGCCGACGCTGTCGGGCGATTTTGCCACCTTGATGGGCTGGGCCGACAGCCTGCGCCGGATGAAGGTGCGCGCCAACGCCGAGACGCCCGACGATGCCGAGACGGCACGGCGTTTCGGCGCCGAGGGCATCGGGCTGTGCCGCACCGAGCACATGTTCTTCGCCCCCGAGCGCATCGGCATCGTGCGGCAGATGATCATGGCCGGCAGCGAAGCCGCACGTGCCAAGGCGCTCGAGCAGCTGCTGCCGTTCCAGCGCGACGATTTTGCGGCGTTGTTCCGGATCATGGCCGGCCTGCCGGTGACGATCCGCCTGCTCGATCCGCCGTTGCACGAGTTCCTGCCGCACACCGACGCCGACCTGCTCGCGGTGGCCGAGGGGCTCGGCCAAAGCCTGGACGCGCTGCACGAGCGCCGCGCGGCGCTGTCGGAGAGCAACCCGATGCTGGGCCATCGCGGCTGCCGGCTCGGCATCACCTTCCCCGAGATCTATGCCATGCAGGCGCGCGCGATCTTCGAGGCGGCGATCCTGGTGGCGGCCGAGACCGGAAGCCCGGTGGTGCCGGAGGTGATGATCCCGCTGGTCGGCACCGCGCGCGAGCTGGAGCTGACCCGCGCCGAGGTGGACCGGGTGGCCCAAGAGGTGATCTCGAAGGCCGGTGTGACGCTGGACTATCAGGTCGGCACGATGATCGAGCTGCCGCGCGCGGCCCTCACCGCCGACCAGATCGCGCAGCACGCCGACTTCTTCTCGTTCGGCACCAACGACCTGACCCAGACCACCTTCGGGCTGTCGCGCGACGATGCCGGCGGCTTCCTGCCGCACTACATCGAAAAGGCGATCTGGGCGCGCGACCCGTTCGTCACCATCGACCGCGAGGGCGTGGGCGCCCTGGTCGAGCTCGCGGTCACCAAGGGGCGCGGGCGCAAGCCCGGCCTGAAGCTCGGGGTCTGCGGCGAGCATGGCGGCGATCCGGCCTCGATCGCCTTCTGCGAGGAGGCCGGCCTCGACTACGTGTCGTGCTCGCCGTTCCGGGTGCCGATCGCGCGCCTTGCGGCGGCCCAGGCGGCGATGGCTGCGGCGATGGCGCGCGCGAAGGCGCCGGCGGCGTAATGCCCGAGGCCGGCGCCCCGCGGGCGGAGAGCGCGGACGAGCATCGCATCAGCCTGCATCTGGTCTCGGATGCGACCGGCGAGACGCTGAATGCGATCGCGCGCGCCAGCGTCGCGCAGTTCCAGCACACCCACGTGGTGTATCACCGCTGGAACCTGATACGCACCCGGCTGCACCTGCACCGGGTGCTGCAAGGCATCGAGGCCGATCCGGGCCCGGTGCTGTCCTCGGTGATCGACCAGAAGCTGCGCAGCGCGCTCGACCTGGCCTGCAAGCAGTTGCAGCTGCAAGTGGTGAACGTGCTCGACCCGGTGCTGACGATGCTGCAGGAGACGCTCGGCGAGGCGGTGCAGGGGCGGCCCGGCATCCAGTACGTGCTCGACGACGACTACTACAAGCGGATCGATGCCATGCACTATGTGCTGGCGCACGATGACGGCCAGGCGGTGGCCGGCCTGCGCGAAGCCGACGTGGTGCTGGTCGGCGTGTCGCGCGCCTCGAAGACCCCGACCTCGTTCTACCTCGCCAATCGCGGCGTCAAGGCGGCCAACGTGCCGCTGGTCCCGGGCGTGCCGGTGGCCCCCGAGCTGCTGTCGCTGCGGCGTCCGGTGGTCGGCCTGACCATCGACCCGCGCACGCTGATCGAGATCCGCCGCCACCGGCTGCGCGCGCTGACGCCCGGAGGAACCATGGGCGGCATCAAGGAGGACGACAACATCTACGTCGATCCGGAGGCGGTGCGCGACGAGGTGGTCTGGGCGCGTCGCCTATGCGCGCGCAATGGCTGGCCGGTGATCGATGTCAGCCGGCGCTCGATCGAGGAGACCTCGGCCGCGGTGATCGAGCTGGCCGAGGCCTGGAATCTTCGCCACGCCGCCGCGCCGGCCCGATGATGCCGGAGCCAATCCCCTCGACCACCCTGTTCACGCAACGACGCGAGATCGTTCCGGACGACACCGATGCCGCCGGGATCGTCTATACGCCGCGCATCGCGAACTTCACCGTCGAGACCGTCGAACGCTGGTTCGCCGAACGCATGCAGGCGGATGCGGCGACCACCGGCCTGCAGATCGTGTTCGCCTCGCTGTCCTGCACGTTCCTCTCGCCGATGCGTGCCGGCGAGATCCTCGAGATCAGTATCGCGCTGCGACGCGTCGGCCGCTCGTCGCTCGGCTTCGAGCTGGTCGGACATGCCGAGGCTGATGACCGGCTCTGCTGGATGGCCGAAACCGTCTGCGTCTGCGTCGACCCGGCGACGCTGTGCAGCCGGCCGATCCCGGCAGCCCTGCACGGGGTCCTGCATGCCGAAGCCGCACTCGCCGACCGCATGCCGTTCGGCGACCGCAGCGTAACCGCCTGATCGTGACGCGATGATCGAGGTGCTCGTGCTCGGCGCCGGCGGCGGCGGCGGCTTTCCGCAATGGAACTCGCATGCGCCGGGCTGCCGCAGGGCGCGGGCCGGCGATCCGATGGCGGCGTCCGCGACCCAGGCCTCGGTCGCGGTCAGTGGCGACGGACGGCACTGGTTCCTGCTCAACGCGTCGCCGGACCTGCGAGTCCAGATCGAGCGCAGCCCGGCTCTTCACCCGCAGGACGGCCTGCGGTCGAGCCCGATCTGCGGCGTGGTCCTGACCGGCGCCGAGGTCGATACCGTGACCGGGCTGCTGAGCCTGCGCGAGCGGCAGGCGTTCAGCCTGCTGGCGACCGCGCCGGTGCTGGCACGTCTCGACGAGAACCCGATCTTCGAGGTGCTGGCCCGCGATGTCGTGGCGCGCATTGCCATCGAGCCCGGCATTGCCGGGCCACTGACGCTGACCGACGGCGCGCCGTCCGGCCTGCGGGTCACGCCGTTCACGGTGCCGGGCAAGGTGCCGCTCTATGCCGAAGGCGCTCTCGCGCAGCCCGAGATGGCCCGCGAGATTGACGAGACCATCGGCCTCGAAATCACTGACGGCACCAGCCGGCTACTGTTCGTGCCGGGCTGCGCCATGATGACGCCCGGGCTGCGGTCTCGTCTGGAGGGTGCCGATTGTGTCTTCTTCGATGCGACGCTGTGGCGGGACGACGAGATGATCCAGGCTGGCCTGGGGGCGAAGTCGGGGCGGCGCATGGGACACATGTCGGTCAGCGGCCCGGGCGGCGTGATCGAGAGCTTTCGTGACCTCGCGGTGCGGAGAAAGATCCTGATCCACCTGAACAACTCCAATCCGCTGCTGCTCGCCGACAGCGAGGAGCGCCGGATCGCGGCAGCCGCCGGCTGGACCGTGGCGCATGACGGCATGCAGGTGACGCTGTGACGGTGCTGACCCCGGACGCCCTGGAGGACGCGCTGCGCGGCATCGGCGCCGAGCGCTACCACCATCTGCACCCGTTCCACCGCGCCCTGCATGACGGCCAGCTGTCGCGTGGCCAGGTGCAGGCCTGGGCGCTCAACCGCTACTACTACCAGAGTCGTATCCCGGCGAAGGATGCAACCCTGCTCGCCCGGCTGCCCACCGCCGAGCTGCGCCGGGAGTGGCGGTCACGGCTGGTCGACCATGACGGCGACGCGCCCGGCACCGGCGGCGTCGCCCGCTGGCTGGTGCTGACCGACGGGCTGGGCCTGGACCGCGACACCGTGACCTCGCTGGCCGGCCTGCTGCCGGCGACGCGCTTCTCGGTCGATGCCTACGTAGAGTTCGTGCGGGATCGCACCGTGCTGGAAGCCGTCGCGTCGTCGCTGACCGAGCTGTTCTCGCCGCTGATCATCGGCGAGCGGGTGTCCGGCATGCTGCGGCACTACGACTTCGTCACCCCGGAGACGCTGGCCTATTTCACCCCGAGGCTGACCCAGGCGCCGAAGGATTCCGATTTCGCGCTGGCCTATGTGCGCGAGCATGCGCGCACCGAGGAGCAGCAGCGAGGTGCGCTGGACGCGCTGAAGTTCAAGTGCTCGTTGCTGTGGACGATGCTGGATGCGCTCGACTACAGCTATGTCTCGCCCGGTCGCATCCCGCCCGGCGCGTTCCGGCCCGCCTGATGGATGAGACAAGCATCCCGTCGTTCCCGCGCGGCGTGCGTTTGCGTCACGACGAGACGCGCGGACAATGGGTGTTACTGGCGCCGGAACGAGCGTTCGTGCCGGACGAGATCGGCGTCGAGATACTGCGCCTCGTGAACGGTGAAACCCGACTTGGACGCATCATCGATGCCTTGGCCGAACGCTATGCCGCGCCGCGCGAGGAGATCGCCGCCGACGTGCTCGCCATGGTCCACGAGCTTGCCGCCAAGCGGGTGCTACGCGGTTAGCATCAGCCGTTCAGTCTCCTCGGGCGTGAAGGTGCGCCCGCGGGTGAGGAAACGCTTCTCGGTGCCGTTATCGAGCGAGAACATGCCGCCGCGGCCCGGGATCACGTCGATGATGAGCTGGGTGTGGCTCCAGACTGCATATTGCTGGGCGCCGATATAGACCGGCGCGCCGCCGATCTCGCCCAGCTTCACGTCGCGGTCGCCGACGATGAAGTCGGATTGCGGATAGCACATCGGCGAGGAGCCGTCGCAGCAGCCGCCGGACTGGTGGAACAGCACCGGCCCATGCTGGCGCTGGATGGTTTCGAGCAGGTCGAGCGCTGCCGGCGTCGCGGTGACCCTTGGCGGTACGGGTGCCATCAGATGCTCCTGTTCGGGTGCAGCCCGAGCCGGTTCATCTTGCGATGCAGCGTGGCCCGGCTGATATGCAGCGCCTTTGCCGCCGCGGACACGTTGCCCTGCGCGCGGGCCAGCGAACGCTGCACCAGGCCACGCTCGGCCTGGTCGAAATCCTCGTGCCGGTCGGCGAAGCTGTCGAGCACGGTGCCGGCCGGCAGCGGCCGCGCCAGGCGGGCGCTGGTGATGCCGTAGGCGGCGCGTGCCGCGCGGGTGGCGCCGATGATGAGATCGTCCGCATCGACCGCCAAGAGCGCCGTGGTGCAGCGATCGGTGTCGGGTGCGAGGATGATGCGTGCCTCCGGGAACGCCTGCTTGAAGTTCTGCGCCTCGATGCGGCGCGCCGCATCGGCGACGGCAGCCGCGATCAGGCCGACGAAGGCGCCGGTCAGGTCGCTGCGGCAGGAGGAGACATCCAGCGCCGCCGCGAGCTTGCCCTCATGGTCGAAGATCGGCGCCACCGTGCAGCTCAGGCCGATATTGCGCGAATGGAAATGCTCGTCGCGGTGGATGGTGAGCGCCCGCTCCTCGGCGAGACACGTGCCGATGCCGTTGGTGCCCTCATGCTGCTCGCTCCAGACCGCGCCGGTCCACAGCCCCCAGCGATGGAAGGTCTCGTTGTCCGCCTCGGCGCCGCGCCGGTCGACGGGCACGCCGTGGCGGTCGGTGAACAGGACGCAGCAGCCGGTGCCGCCGACGGCATGGAACAGGTGGTCGAGGCTCGCCTGCGCCGCCCGCAGCAACGGCTCGACCCGCGCGCGCGCCTCGCGCAGTTCCGCGTCGGTGAGGGTCAGAGGCGGCCGTGTGTCCGTCGGATCGAGGCCATAGCGGGTGAGCGAGCGCACCCAGGAGGCGGCCACCGCCGAGCGCGCGGAGGCGGAGCGGTCCTCGGCGATCGCCAGGATGCGGCCGGCATGGCCGGTCCTGCCCTCCGCGACCACGCCGTCGGCCCTGGTCGCAGCCGCTGAACTCAAAGCGCCTGGCATCCTCATCCCGCCGCAGCCGGACATGCCGATCATTCCACCAGTTCAGGGACCATCGGAGCGACCGGCAGCATACGCTGGCCACCCGGGCGGCGATAGCTGAAGCCGGGCGCGCCACTGCCGGCGGTCCCGACGACGTCCTGCATCGCCGCATGGTGCGGCGACAGGGCGCAGGCCGGATCGGTATTGGCGGCATCCCCGGTCAGCAGCAGCGCCTGGCACCTACAGCCGCCCCAGTCGATCTCCCTGCGGTCACAGCTGCGGCACGGCTCCGGCATCCAGTCGGTGCCCCGGAACCTCAGGAACGCCGGATCATCGCTCCAGATCCCGGCCAGGCTGTGCTCGCGCACCGACGGATACACCATGCCGGGCAGGATCTCGGCGGCGTGGCAGGGCAGCACCTTGCCGACCGGGGAGACATTGAGGAAGCGGCGGGCCCAGCCGCCCATGCAGGCCTTTGGCTGCGACGCATGGTAGTCCACGGTCACGTAGTCGATGACCATGCGACCCTGGTAGTGCGCCCGCGCCGCCTCGACCTGCTGGTTGGCAAGCTCGGACTGCGCCCGCGTCGGCAGCAGCGCGTCGCGGTTCAGCAGGCCCCAGCCATAGTACTGGGTGTTGGCGATCTCGACCCGGGCCGCGCCCAGCCGCTCCGCCAGCAGCAGCATGTCCGGCACCCGCTCGAGATTCTGCCGGTGCACCACGAAATTCACCGTCAGCGCGATGCCGCTGTCCCGGATCAGGCGTGCGGCCTCCAGCTTGAGCGCCTGTGCGCCCTTCATGCCGCCGATGCGTTCGGCGCTCGCGGTCTCGGTGTCCTGGAAGCTGAGCTGGATGTGGTCGAGGCCGGCCGCGTCGAGTGCGGCGAGGCGCGCCTGGTTGAGCAGGACGCCCGAGGTGATCAGGTTGCTGTACAGGTTGCGCCCGGCCGCGTGACGGATCAGGTCCGGCAGATCGCGGCGGACCATCGGCTCGCCGCCGGAGAAATGCACCTGCAGGACCCCGAGTGCGGCAGCCTGGTCGAAGACCGAACACCACTCCCGGGTGGTCAGTTCCGCGGACGCGGCCTCGAGTTCCAGCGGGTTGGAGCAGTAGGGACACTGCAGCGGACAGCGATGTGTCAACTCCGCGAGCATGCCCATGGGCGGCGGCGCACTCATCTGCGTGGCCGGACGCACCACTGTCACAGCACCCCGACGCGAGCCAGCCACAGGGCTCGACTGGACCCTCGCACTCCCCGGCCGCATCGCGTCGGATACAGGCCGGGGAGACAAGGCAGGGGCATCGGCTCCAGGTGCAAAGCCAACGGGCCGAGAGAGATCTACTTCGAGACGGCGCAGGCGTAGGAGTTGATCTCGGCGCCGAGCGCAATCTCAACGACCTTGGGGCGGCTCCACTTCATGCTTTCTCTCCGGTGCTGTGCTCGGGTCGGATACCGCGGCACTACTATGCTCGACCTGAAACCGTCATCGGTCAAGATTCGAATTCTGAAGTAACAACAAAGACTGTTGCCGTTCCCGCCGTCCTCCGGCACCATCCCGAGGCTACCAGCCGCGGCGCCAGAACAGACCGACACCCCTGTTGCGATGCAGCATTCGTTTGTCGTCTTGCCGTCAATACTGCAGCGCAACATCGCTAGCGTCCACGCGGCGAACGGTTTCGACTACGCACCTGTCGCAGGTTTGCGACACATCACCCCGCGCGGTGTGAACCGCAGGGGTGACAGCCGGAACGATGCGGAGGAAAGCTGCGGCAATCACGCCACGGATGGCGCAGCCGGGCGACGCTCCTCCGCAGCCGCCCAAATCATAACGAGGGACACTGTCCAATGAACAAACCGATCACCGATGCCGGCCTGCGCCGCACGGCCGAGCCGAACTTCAAGCCGCGCTACGGAAACTATATCGGCGGCGAGTGGGTCGAGCCGATCAGCGGCCGCTACTTCGAGAACACCTCGCCGGTGAACGGCCGCGTGCTGTGCGAGATCGCACGCTCCGATGCCGCCGACGTCGAGCGCGCCCTCGATGCCGCCCACGCCGCCAAGGATGCCTGGGGCAGCACCAGCCCGGCGGCCCGCGCGCAGATCCTGAACGAGATCGCCGACCGGATGCAGCAGAACCTCTCGGTGCTGGCGGAAGCGGAGAGCTGGGACAACGGCAAGCCGATCCGCGAGAGCACCGCGGCCGACGTGCCGCTGGCGATCGATCATTTCCGCTACTTCGCCGGCGCCATACGCGCCCAGGAAGGCGGCATCTCGGAGATCGACGCCGACACCGTCGCCTATCATTTCCACGAGCCGCTCGGCGTCGTCGGTCAGATCATTCCCTGGAACTTTCCGCTGCTGATGGCATGCTGGAAGCTCGCGCCCGCCTTTGCCGCCGGCAACTGCGTGGTGATCAAGCCCGCCGAGCAGACCCCGGCCTCGCTGCTGGTCTGGGCCGAGATCATCGGCGACCTGCTGCCGCCGGGCGTGCTGAACGTCGTCAACGGTTTCGGCCTCGAATGCGGCAAGCCGCTGGCCTCCAGCCCGCGCATCGCCAAGATCGCCTTCACCGGCGAGACCACCACCGGCCGGCTGATCATGCAGTACGCCAGCCAAAACCTGATCCCGGTCACGCTGGAGCTCGGCGGCAAGTCGCCGAACATCTTCTTCGCCGACGTGCTGGCCGAGGATGACGGATACCTCGACAAGGCGATCGAAGGCTTCGTGATGTTCGCGCTGAACCAGGGCGAGGTCTGCACCTGCCCGAGCCGCGCGCTGATCCATGAGAGCATCTATGACCGCTTCATGGAAAAGGCGCTCGCCCGTGTCGCCGCCATCAAGCAGGGCGACCCGCTCGACATGCAGACGATGATCGGCGCCCAGGCCTCGTCCGAGCAGATGGAAAAGATCCTCAGCTACTTCGATATCGGCCGCCAGGAAGGCGCCGAGGTGCTGGCCGGCGGCGAGCAGAACCATCTCGAGGGCGATCTTGCCGGCGGCTACTACGTGAAGCCTACCGTGCTGCGCGGACACAACAGGATGCGCGTGTTCCAGGAAGAGATCTTCGGCCCGGTGGTCTCGGTCACCACCTTCAAGGACGATGCCGAGGCGCTGTCGATCGCCAACGACACCCTCTACGGCCTCGGCTCGGGCGTCTGGAGCCGTGACGCCAACCGCTGCTACCGTTTCGGGCGTGCAATCAAGGCCGGCCGTGTCTGGACCAACTGCTACCACGCCTACCCGGCGCATGCGGCGTTCGGCGGCTACAAGCAGTCCGGCATCGGACGCGAGAACCACAAGATGATGCTCGACCACTACCAGCAGACCAAGAACATGCTGGTGAGCTACAGCACCAGCAAGCTCGGCTTCTTCTGAGAGCCGGGTTCTTCCGAGATGTGGGCCAGGCTGCTCCACCAGCCTGGCCGTGCTCGAAAACCCTGAGCGCTGCCCTCCAAGATCAAGAAACGCCTTTGCAGGAAAACACCAACGCTTCGCGCCGAAGGGCGCCTACAAGACCGGCGGCAGCGGCACCTGGCTGACCGGCAGCTACGATGTCGCGACCAACACGATCCTCTGGGGCGTCGGCAATCCCGGTCCCTGGCTCGCGACCATGCGTCCGGGCGACAACCTCTATTCCGACTCGCTGATCGCGCCGAACCCCGCAACCGGAAAGATCAAGTGGCACTACCAGTACACCCCGAACGACACCTCGGACTGTGACGGCGTCAACGAGCCGGTGCTGACCAGCCTCAACTACCAGGGCAAGACCTACAAGGCGGTGGTCAGCGCCAGCCGCAACGGCTGGTTCTATGCAATCAACCGAGAGAGACGATCATCAGCTACCTGATGGCGCACAACCTCAACGCGAAATACAAGTTGAACGAGCTGGACGAACCGCACGCACGCTGGAACCTGGTCGGGCTGCACGGCCCGGCGGGATCCGACGCCGCGGCGGCCTTCGACCGCAGCCTCGCGTCGCTGCGCGGCAACGGCGGTCTTGCAAAGCTGCTTGCACCCTACGCATCAATGGTCCCTGGGCCATCGCATGCCTCGGACCACTCGGATGCCTCACCGGCATCGGACTTTTACGATGTCGCCATGACCGCGACGGAAGCGCCGATCCTGCTGGTCTCGGCGGAAGTCGCGATGACGCAGCCGGCGTCCGGCGGCGACGCGGGGGACGCGGGGGACGCGGCCCCGGCGCTCTACACGACCGACCAGGCGATGGCCGGCAAGCGGAAGTTCGCCGACAACTGCTCGCAGTGCCACGGCGACAACCTCGAGGGCATGGCGGGTCCGGCCCTCAAGGGCGAGCTTTTCGCCTCCGCCAAGGCAGATTTCCACGTCAGCGACATCTTCAATATCGTCGTCAAGACCATGCCCTCGACACAACCGGGCAGCCTGTCGCACGACGACTACACCCAGATCATGGCCTATCTGCTGCAGCAGAACGGCTATCCGGCCGGCCGTCGCCCCTGGTGTTCGAGGCCGCGCTGACATCGAAGGTGCGCCTGATCTATCGCGCCAAGTAAAGCGGGCGCGGCTTAGAGGCTTGTGTGGACGGCTCCCTTGACGCAAGGGCAATTTGACTTCGGCGCCGCGGTCGGGTGCGGTCATGTGTCCGGCCTGTTTGCGCGGCCCATGACCGCTGGCCTTGATGCAGTTCGCGGCCTGGCTCCCAATCAGTTTCGCGCGCTCGGAGGCGCAAGACTCTAAACGGGTTCTGCCAAGCCCCGGGTTCGACCGGTTTGCCATCACGTCGTTGCTGCCCTCACACCCTGCCAGCCGCGGCGTTGGCCGGCAGGGATCCTGTTACGCCGTCAAACCACGGCCGGTGTAGCTGCTGCCGGCGTGCAATAGCTTCCGCCCCGGGCCAGCAGCGCCCAAACGATGCGCGCCGTTTTGTTAGCCTGCGCCACGGATGCGAGCCGTGCCGGGCGACGCTCCAGCACACCCTTCAGCCAGGCCACCTCCGGTGTGCTCTTGGTTCGGGCGTGGCGGATTACCGCCGTTGCACCGAGCACAAGCAACCGCCGCAGGGTTCGATCGCCCTGCTTGGAAATGCCGCCTTGGCGTTGCTTGCCGCCACTGCTGTTCTGCTTGGGCACCAGCCCGATCCAGGCGGCAAACTGACGGGCGGAGTGGAACTGGGTGGGATCGGTGACGGTGGCCACGATGGCGGAAGCGGTGATCGGCCCCACGCCGGGAATGGTCGCAAGCCGGCGGCTGACCTCGTTGTCTTTGTGCCAGGCCAGGATTGCCGCCTCGATTTCCTTTACCCGGATGCCCACTGCTTCCAACTCCGCGGCCAGCCCACGCAGGGCGTGGCGGGCCAGCGTCGGCACGCTCGCCGTGTTCTCCCCCATGAGCACGGCGACCAGGTCCGCCACGCGGCTGATCCCTTGGGGAGCGATCACGCCGAGCTCGGCCATATGCCCGCGCAACGCGTTCACCAGCATGGTTCGCTGCCGCACCAGCAGCTCGCGCGTCCGGTGCAGCATCAGCACGGCCTGTTGTTCGGCCGATTTGACCGGCACGAAACGCATGGTCGGCCGGGTGACGGCCTCGCAGATTGCTTCCGCGTCGGCTGCGTCCGTCTTGCCGCGCTTGACGTAGGGCTTGACGTAGCTTGGGGGCTTGACGTAGCTCGCCGGCATCAGCCGCACCTCGTGGCCCAGCGCCTTGATCTCCCGTGCCCAATAATGCGCCGTGCCGCACGCCTCGATGCCGACCAGGCACGGCTTCAGGCTCTTGAAGAACGCCAGCACTTCCGCCCGCTGTAGCTTGCGGCGCAGCACCGCCTGGCCGGACGCGTCAACGCCGTGTGCCTGGAACACGCGCTTGGCGATGTCCAGACCGATCGTGGTAATCTCCATGGTGGACGGCTCCTTTTGCCCGTTGCCTCAACAGCTACGAGCCTGGCACATCGATGCCGCACAGGAGCCGTCCACCGCATCAGTTTGAAAATGCCTGATGCTGGATGAGAGCGGCCCAAAAGGGCCGCGGCCGGCGTGCCTTTCGGAGCACCGCAGCGCAGCGGCCTACTGGCCATGAGCAGCGGAGCGCCGGAAAGGCGCCCATCCTTGGAAAGAGGGGGATCGCCAGCAGCAGGCGTTTGCAAACAGCCTCTCAGGAGATCAGGCCGGAGATCGGTAGCGACGGCATGATCATGTGGCTGGCATCACGGTAGCCCTCGAGCCAGATGAAGTGGTCGTCGGTGCCTTCCTCGTACGGACACTCGGCGTAGAGCGGCTGGCCTGGCGTCCACTCGCGGTTGCGGTCGAGCTGCCCGGCGCTGAGCCCTTCCGCATAGCGCAGGCGGGCGGTGCCCATGCGGACCGTCCGCCGTGCCCGGCGCCCCTGCCGGGCGAAGCCGGCCAGGACCAGGACGAGCAGGACGAGCAGGATCCAGGCGGCGATGGTCTGTGGTTTGGCGAAGGCGGCGAGGTCGGTCATCAAACGACGTGTCTCGTCCAGTTTATGCGACCAGTCTATCGTTTCAACTCGGCGCTTTGAAGCCTCCCGGCCATGGCTTGATCTGCCTGAGGTGGCCGCGGCAGCCGTCAGAATGCTTTGAAGATCAGGATCATGGCCAGGGTGTAGAGCATCATGGCCCCGATCAGGATCGGGATCGGTGCCGATCCGCTTCGCATCGCCTCGCCGGCCTTGGCGCGCAGCGAGCCCAACAGCTCGGGCCAGGTGTAGGAGACGAAGTCACCCTGGGACATCACATTGATCAGCCGTCCCTCCTCGTCGACCACCGGCAGATGCCGGAACCGCTCGTTGGACATCTGGCGCAGCCAGTCGATGATCTCGTCGTCTTGGCGGGCGGTCCGGACCTCCGATGTCATGATCTCGGACAACCGCGTCGTGTCCTGGTCCATGTGGCTGCCGAGCAGGCGGCGCAGCAGGTCCCGCTCGGTGACGATACCCTTCACCTTACGGGCCTCATCGACGATGATGACCGAGCCGATATTCCGCTTTGTCATGACCTGCACGGCGACCGAGACATAGTCAGTGGCCGCGAGCACGACGGGCGCGGGCTTGTTGCTGAACTCCGGCCGATCCTTGATCTGCATCTGAATTCGTCCAACCGGAATGCGTTATTCTTCATCATCGGAGGAGACCTCATGCGAGGCAAGCCAGAAGCACGAGCTCCATTCGATACTGGTACGGCTTCGGCCTGATCCCGATTTAATATCGTGTACTAAGAAGATCCGGCTGGCCTGGCATCCGCGGGCAATTGCGCGGCCGCTACTTCCAACAAAGCCATTTTAGGATCAGAATGTTCCGGACCGGTTGCCGGGGCTGTCGCACGTGTTCTCCTCTCAGATGAGCTGGATCCGTCAGGACGATTGGCAGGACCGACCTGGATACTCTCGTCGTCGCGGCCAAAGTCTCGCAACCGTGTCCTGCATGAGCACGCCTAAGCGCATCTGATCCAGCCTAGAGCCAGTTCCTATAATAGTCGGCGTGAGATCTGTGTAATTACAAATCAGCATGGCATCATGAATACATCAACGAACATCCAATACAGGATCGTCCTGAGGGATGATTTCCTGGAGTTACTGGAGCAGATACGAAAGGAAACCCCGATGCCCAACGGCACACTGCCCATAGCCGGCCAGCGCCACTACCAGGCGGTCATCTATACCTACCTCGAGGACCTGCTGGCCTGAGAGCCTGTTTGCGAACCCCTGCTGCTGGCGATCCAACGCGCCTTTCCTGCGCTACGGTGCTCACGGCCAGACGGCCGCTCCGCTCCGGTGCTCGGAAAGTCACGCCGGGCGCGGGCCTGCAGCCCGCTCTCATCCAGCATCAGGCGTTTCCAAACAGGCCCTAAGAGACCGTTCGATAATGCTACTACGCTGGTCATCCCCCGCTTTCCAAGGACGGGCGGCTTCCTGCGCTTCCGGTGCTCACGGTCCCACTGTCAAGAACGGGGCGGCCGCTCCGCTCCGGTTCTCGGAAGACACGACGGGGGGCGCCGTTGGCGCCTCTGACTCAGCGTAGCGCATTCTCGAACGGTCTGGTTTCAGCGTTCTCCTAGTGGATTAGCGGATCGGGTGCCTCGACCGGCTCCGGCTTCAGGACCCCGTCGGGCAAGGCCGTATCGATCAGCGCCACGAAGAACGAGAACTCCCGGAAAAGCTCGTTCCACAGGCTCACGATTTCCAGATCCTGTTCCAGCATTGGCAGCTCCTGGTCAGGCGGCCGGAGAGCCACAAGCCGATCTCTCCAAGCCGCGCTCGTTGTTATTATGCGCTGTGTCCGGAGCGAGTCTTACGGGACCGGCTGTAGCGGTGGAAGCCTGAATCGAACTAAAGACCAGTATCAAGAACTGCTACATTGTCCAATAAACCGGATCATTGGAAGTCGAATATCCCGCAAGGGCGCCCAAGTCTTAATAAACGAGGCCGCTCTGCATCCAGCGATAGGTTGTCGCCGTAGGCCTGACAGGATCAGGAGCGAAAGCCATGGCGATCGTCGGGCAACGTCGCCTGCAATTCTCTGAGCGCATCATCTCGGCGGCAGACATTGCATGCATCCAGGGTCAGTTCGTTGCTGCAAGGCGGCTGTTGCTGGCCGCCGAGCATGCCCTCGGCAAGACCCTGTTCGACAGGTCACGAAAATTCCGCGATGTGCATGAAGGCCTCGCTGCCGCGCATGCCAGGCTCTGGGAGGCCCAGCATGCCGCCCAGGCCCAGCATGCACCCCAGGCGCAGCATGTGGCCCCAGCCCTCCCGCCGCGCCCGGAAGCGCCGCAGGCAGCGGGCGTGCAGCCGAGCGACGCGGCATAGCGACCGCCTGAGCGGCATCGCACCGGGCACGCGTCGAGACTGCACCAGGAGCGTCAGCCGGACGGCGTGCGCCGTCTCCGGTCGAAGGTCGACCTGGCGTGCACCAGTCGCAGGCGCAGCCAATCCAGATCCGGGGCGGGGTCTCCCGTGGCCGCCAGCCGCTCGTCAGCCGCAATCGCGGCCCGCCAGTAGCGTATGGCATCCGCGATGTTCCCGAAGGCCTCGCAGGCGAGCGCGCAGTCGCGGAGCATGGAAGCGTCATCCAGCGTTTCTGCCATAGACGCCAACTGACACCATACCGCCGCGTCGGCTGGCATCATTTTGTTGACGCCGGAGGGTATTAACGAAGCTTTAACGGATCAAACGCGATCCGGCCCGGAGTTTCAGTTCAGAATTTTGGCAACCAGCCTATCTGTCACGAGGTCCTCGACCGACCTGGCTCGTGCCAGACGGCCATGCAGCCATTTCAGATCCGACGGCGTTCCCGCGACTGCAGCCTGCCGCCGCGCCGCCGTGATCGCCGCTTGCCAGTACAGGACCGCGCCAGAGATATCGCCGACTGCCTCGTGTCGGTAGGCCTGGTCGCGCCAGAACCTGGGGTCGTCAAAAAGCGGCGTCGGCTTGGGTGCGCATGTCATCGTCTGTTCAACCGCAGCCTGAGCAAGACGGAGCGACGCTCTGCTTGATGGAGGAGCCCGGGCGGGGGGGGGGCGTCGCCCGACGCCACAGTGAATGCGGCCTCGTTGTCGTCGCCTCGGGGACCATGGCCATCGGGGATCAGGAAGCAGTAGTCCATCAAAGGCACTTCCCGACACGAGTAAGCCATCGCTAAAATAACTTGTATTTTAGGAAGAAGTTGTCACTGCTCGCGTCAACGTGTTCCGACTGATTGTCCCGGGTCTGCTTAGAGCCCGTCCGGGAATGCGCTACGCTGGGCCAGGAGGCAGCAGACCACAGCAAAGACCGTGATCGCCGCTGCCATCACCACGAGATATTGGCGATGGAGTATCCTGGCCTCGCGGCCCCACTTCTCAACTTCCGCTTTCAGATCTGCTCTCACGGCTGTCATTGGCGCCGGCACGACACTCGGAGGCTTCGGTCCGGATTTTGTCCGGGGGCCGGCGCAATATCCGGGCGCGACGCGCATTCCGCCCGGTTTGCTACACGTCGTCGGGTGACAGCATCGGCGTTGCGCCGAACAGCACCGCGCAGACCGCCCAGAACGCTCCGAACGAGATGAAGCTGAGGAGCATGATGACCATTTCGAGCATGTCGGAAATCCCCGGCTTACCGTTACGATAACGGCTCGACCAGAACGCTACTTATGCCGCGGGCTAACTTTACCGTAGTGAAAAGGACGTTAAAGCGGCGGGGCTGAGCGTTATTACCACGGACCAGGCTCGCGTGGGCCGGGCTTTCTTGCAGACTTGGCCGGAGCGGACTTGGATGTTCTGCGTGTTCAGCCTTGTCTCCCGGGCGCCGCCGCTAATACCACGCAGGCCGACGCTGCTGCTCCTCGGCGATTTCGAAGTGCTTGCACTTGGCGGATGACATCGGGAAACGATGGCGGACCCGAAATCTTCCTAACTGGCGTTTCTCGGCGTGTCCAGGCACGTCAGGAAGGCTGGATTTCAGCCAATGTTCCTGACCTGTTCGTCCCTGGACGTGTCCGAACGTGTCCCTAAAGCGCAAATTTGATCGTATACCTGCCCGTATACTAGCTTGCCCGGATGGTTCGTGGGCTCAATCGACTGACCGCCCTGGCAGCGGCGCGGGCCAAGCCCGGTCTGTATGGCGACGGTGGCGGCCTGTGGCTGCGGGTGCAACCCAACGGCCGCGCCTGGCTGTTCCGATATACCAGCCCCACAACTGGCCGTGAGCGCCGGATGGGCCTCGGTACCCTCCAGGATGTCTCCCTTGCCGATGCCCGAACCGCCGCCGCGGCGGCGAGGAGGGAGCTGCAGGCCGGCCTGGACCCGCTTGTCCAGCGCGAGCTCTTTGCCGCGAAGCTAAAGAGGGAGCGGATCACCTTCCGGAAAGCTGCAGAGGCCTGCATAGCGGCCAAGCAGGTCGGCTGGCGCAACGCGAAGCATGCCGGTCAGTGGGCGGCGACGCTCGAGGCGTATGTCTATCCCAAGATCGGTGACGCGACGGTGGCAGCCGTCACCAAAGCCGACGTGCTCGAGATCTTGACGCCGATCTGGCAGGCCAAGCCCGAAACCGCCACCCGGGTGCGTGGACGGATCGAGACGGTCCTGGACTACGCCAAGCAGCTGGACTGGCGTGCCGGCGAGAACCCCGCTGTCTGGAAGGGCAACCTGCAGCACGCCCGTAACCCTACGGTGAGGGCCCTGTAGTAGCTCAGGCGGCCGACTGCTTGGCGTTGAGCGTGTGCGCGTAGTTCCATGGCAGCAGTTCGTTCAGGCGCTGTGCAGGGTGGTCGGCGATGCGGCGTAGCGTGTCGCCAAGCCAGGCACGCGGATCAACGTTATTGAGCCTCGCGGTCACGATCAGGCTGTAGATCGCGGCGGCTCGTTCGCCTCCACGGTCTGATCCCGCGAACAGCCACGCCTTGCGGCCGATGGCGATGCCACGCAGCGCGCGTTCCGCCGCGTTGTTGGTGAGACAGATCCGGCCGTCCTCGAGGAACCGCGTAAACGCGGTCCATCGCTTCAGCATGTAGTCCATCGCGCGCCCGACATCGTTGTGTCTCGACAGCCGCGCGCGCTCGGTGCGCATCCAGGCTTCCAGCTCGCTGACCATCGGCACGATCATCTCTTGCCGTACTGCCAGACGCTGCTCGGCAAGTTGCCCGAGGATCCTCCGCTCTGCGTCAAAGATGGCGTCGATCCGCCGCACCGCCTCGATCGCAAGCGGCGCCTTGGCCAGGTCGGCGAGGACGAACAGCTTGCGCCTGCCATGCGCCCAGCACGCTGCCTCGACAATGGTCCCAGGCGCGCGCCCCTCACGATAGAGCTCGTTGAACCCGGCATAGGCGTCCGCCTGCAGGATCCCCGTATAGCGGGAGAGATGCCGTCGCGGATGAGCCGCCGTCCGGTCGGGCGTGTAGTGGAACATCGCTGCTGGTGGGCTTGAGCTGCCGAATGGCCCGTCGTCGCGCACATAGGTCCACAATCGACCGATGCTCGTCCGGTTCCTGGCCAGCACCGGCACGGTGGTGTCGTCGCCATGCAGCCGCTCGGCTGCGAGCACATGGGCGCGGATCAGCTCGATGAGCGGCGCGAGAGCCGTGCTGCAGGCTCCGACCCAATCCCCCAGCGTGGAGACGTCGAGGTTGATCCCCTCATGGGCGAACGTCTCGCTCTGCCGGTTCAGGGGCAGATGCTGGCCGAATTTCGCCTCGAGGATGGTCGCCAGCAGTTCAGGTCCGGCGCGTCCGCGCGAGATCGGATGGAACGGCGCCGGGACCTGGGTGATCGTCTCGCAGGCGCGGCAGACCAGGCGCTCGCGCACCGTCTGCACCACCTTCCAGGAGCGTGGCACCACCTCCAGCGTCTCGGTGATGTCCTCGCCAAGCTTCGTCAGTTGCCCCTGGCAGCACGGGCAGGCCGCCGGGCCGGGGATGACGACACGCTCGCGCGGCAGATGCGCCGGGAGGGGACGCCGTGCCGGACGAGGGTGCACGGGTTCCGGCCGATCGCTGTTGGATGACGTGACCGCCGGTGCGCGATCCTCGCTGGCTGCGGCCTCAAGCTCCTCGAGTTGCAGTTCGAGCTGGTCGAGCCTGGCGCCGCGCTCGGCGGAGGCGCCGAACCGCTCCTGCCGCAGCTTGGCGATCAGCAGCTTGAGATGCGCGACCATGGCATCCAGCCCGCTCGCCCGCGCCTCTGCCTCCTGGCGCGCCGCACGCTCGGCCAGGAGGGCCGCGCGCAGCGCCTCGAGTTCGTTCGGGATCGGATCCGCCGCGTCGGTCACGCTGCAAGTGGAGCACGACGCGCACGCGGCGTGTACCCCCTTTTATCCCGCCATCTCCGGCCGCCAGGTGCGCTGCGGATGTCGCCAGTCGATGCCTTCCAGCATGTAGGCGAGCTGCGAGGCCGAGATCGCGACAGTTCCGTCTGCGGGCGTCGGCCAGATGAAGCGGCCGCGCTCGAGCCGCTTGGCATACAACGACATGCCGAGACCGTCGTGCCAGAGGACCTTCACCAGATCGCCCCGACGGCCGCGGAACACGTAGAGGTCGCCTGCATGCGGATCGCGCTCGAGAGCCTGCTGGACCTGAAGCGCAAGGCCGTTCATGCCGCGGCGCATGTCTGTGTGTCCCGCCGCCAGCCACACGCGCACGCCGGATGGGATAGGGATCACGACCGCAAGGCCATCAGCACGCCCCGGAGCACCTTGAGGTCCGCACCACGGCCGACACGCACGCAGACGCCGCCCGGCAACATGATCTCGATCGATCGGTCAACCGGGACCTGCGGCGCCGCCCTGCTGTCGCCAACCACCGTCACCGGCAGGAAAGCAGAGCCCTCGGCCGATGACAGCCCCGCTTGTGATCCATGCATGGCACGCCGCCAGTGCCAGAGCAGGCCGCGACTGATGTCGTGGCGGCGCGCAACGATCGCGATGCTTGCGCCCGGCTCCTCTGTCTCGGCGAGGATCCGCGCCTTGTCCTCTGGCCGCCAGCGACGGCGACGCTCAACTCCAGTGATGATCTCGACCACGCCCAACTGCCTCTAACGCCACATCTAAAAGCGTGCGTAGAGTCGCCTAACTCCGGACGTCACAGCAGGCGGTGTTCACCGGACGGATACGCACGCCCTCGCCCGGCGATCGAAAGTCGCGCGGGTCGAGCACCATGCCGCCCTCCCCTGGCAGCGTATTCGCGAGGTGATGGGCGAGCTGGCGAGATCTGACGGCACGGGGGCGCTGGCAGTGCGCTTCATCGCCCTGACGGCCGCCCGATCGGGTGAGGTCCGCGGCGCAAGCTGGTCGCAGATCGATCTTGAGGCGAAGGTCTGGACGGTGCCGGCGGACCGGATGAAGGCCGGCCGGGAGCACCGAGTACCGTTGTCAGCCGGAGCGATCGACGTCCTCCAGCTGGCGCGGGAGCGTGGCGATGGAAGCGGGCACGTCTTCCCCGGCGGCAGGGCTAGCAGGGGCCTCTCCGACGTCGCGGTATCGAAGGCTCTGCACCTTGCAGCCGGCACAAAGGCCGTCACGGTGCATGGTCTACGGAGCACGTTCAGGGACTGGGTGGCCGACGCGACCAGTCACCAGCCCGATGTGGCCGAGGCGGCGCTTGCGCACGCGTTGGGCGACGCCGTACGGGTTGCCTATCAGCGGGGGGATCTCTTTGAGAAGAGGCGAGTGCTCATGGACGATTGGGCTGCTTTTGTTGCAGTGAGCCCTCCGGCGCGGCGGTAGAGGACAGCCTGCAGTAGCTTGACAAGGAAGCGCGACCAGCAAAGCCCATAGTGGCCCCCTCCCCCACCGGGCGCTTTGAGAAGAATACACTCATACCCCCAAAGGAATTCCTCAAACAAACCGTTTGATATCAAGCGTTTAGTTTGCCGTCTTTGAATCCTTCGCCCTAAAGTCCAGTTCCTTTTCCTCAATAGGCCCAGGGAACCACCGGCCCACTCTCCGCTGGCCACGCACATGAACCTTACCGTCGCGTCGAAGCTCATCTAGAAGGGCGTTTATGGCGTAACGATGGAGATTTGGCATGGCCTGAACCAAGTCCCGCATCGGGCTTCCTTCGACTTGGTTTTCCTTGATGTGCTGTAACAGGAGCGCCTTCTCCGTCTCATGCGCTAGCCCTTTACGCCGGGTATAAACACCCTTCTGGCCCAGCGCTGCATAAAGGCTCCGAGCCAAGACCAGACGCCCCCGCGCGGCTCTTTCTAAGATCCCCTGCTCTACCAATCGGCCGATCCTAACCTCGCTGCCATCTGGAGAGTCCTCGTTATGGAAGACCGCGTCGATAACCCTTAGATCCAGGATGTCTAAGTCGTCTCGAAGACGTTTTTGTATTTGCTCAAGGACACCCATCAACGAGCTATCGCGGACCTGACCGTTTAGCGTGAGAAAGACGGAGAATTGATCGCTCCCTAAATAGCTCGGGACGTGCTTGCCTGCCCGAATTGCCTCGCTGAACATCAAGTCAGCACCTTGACCGGACCGCTCTACCAGTCCGCAACGCTCCATACCTTCGTGTAATAGCCGGTTTCTCGGCCTTGACACTGTAAGTATGTTTTCGGCCGTGACACCCCGGGGAAATCCACCTGGACTAAAGACCTCCAAGCGTCGAGGAAACTGCTTGACGATTACCGAACCTTGATCGAAATAACTTCTGTGGCAGACCGCATTTAGAAGGGCTTCCCGAACCGATCTTTCGGATAATGTCGGGATTTGATGGCGCAACAGCCCCGCCTGAAAAGCTTGGACTTCATTACGCTTAGAGATAGTAGCCCACACCTCATCCATATAGCCGAGAAACCCGCTCCGAAAGCTCCTCCGCTCTTGGTAATCTATATGGACGTCCGCCGACCTGTACTCGAATATGAGCTCGGCCTGCGGAAGATGTCTCGCTAGACCGCGTTCACCACCCAACATCACCAACGCTGCCCAAGTAACTGAGCCGTCCATGGTCAGATACACGTTTTCGAGCAGCTCGACGTCCGAACAGCTTTCCAGCGTTAACGCCGTTCTCAAAGAAACAGCATCGCCGTGGCGCTGGCACCGAGCTACCGCCAATGACCGAAAGCGTGCAATCAGCTGAGAGTCTAAAAGCGAATCGAATGACCCCGAAAGCAATGTTGCCGACGGATCACCCCCGCCTTGTAGCAGGAGATCGCGAAGGCGATCGCCTGACATCCCGGTAAGGCCTTCGCCGATGCGCATCAAGAAGCGGCCGTCTACAGAGATGGGATGACCTGGCGGTGCGGGTGGGGAGAACACTGACAAGACCCGCCCGGAAGCAGTGTCGATCTCGAAAATATCAACTCGTCGATGAAGCTTATTAAAAATCTTCTCTTTCGTGTCGACGATGTTGCGGAACACCGAAGTTCCCACGATTTCACGAGGGGGGGTGTCGGTAACGCCCAGGACGAGGTGACCTCCTCCCTCATTCGACAAAGCCACACAGTAATCTATTAGTTTGCTGACCTCGAAGTGTGACCGCGCTGCCTTAAATTCTAGGTGCTCGTCCTCGCTGCTCGCTTGCATAGCTATACGCAAATTTAGTTCGTTGTCGATTATCATGATCTTGCCTGATGGCAGTCTATGTAGCGACGAACGCGGATGACGAGCAGTGCAGCCTCATAGCTCACGCAGTCCCTCCCCACCCCGTCGCAGCCTCACCCCCGCCCCACCTCCGTTCTCCTGGATGAACTCAACACCAGCGGCCTCGAGTGCGGCGCGGATGGCCGACAGGTTGTTGGGATAGGGCACCCGGGCGCCTCGCTCGAAGTCCACTACAGTCTGACGGGAGACCTTGGCGCGCACCGCCAGTTCGGTCTGGCTGATTGCAAGCATTGCGCGCGCCCCGCGTGACTGCGCCGCGGACAACGTCATCGACGGCTCAATCTTTTTGATTGACGTTTGGTGCTCATGTCAATCATGATAATTGAGGTTGGACGACGTTCCAACTGAAAACGGCCGAGCGAGCGGCTGGAACCCGCGCGCCCGGCCTGACCATGAACCCGATGGAGGTCGGACTATGGCTACCCGCGCCCATACCACGCCCGAGGTGCGTCCGTCGCGCCGAGGCTTATTATCGACCGTCGGCTTAGCCGCGGTCGCGGCCGTCGGCTGGGTCCGGCCCGACACGACGGCGGCCGCTGCTCCGGCTCAACCGACGTCCAGTCCCGACGATCGACTGATCACCCTTTGCACCCAGTTCGATGACCTTGAACGCCAGATCATCCGGTCGCACGATGAAGACGGCGAGGACCAAGACGCCGAGGCCTTCCGCCGGAAGCTGTCCGATCGCCAGCACCCGCTGCTCCGGCAGATCGTCACCTTGCGCTCCACGACGCTGGAGGGCGCGCAAGCTCGGGCTCGGTCGCTGCACCTCTGGGACACAGAGATCAAGCACCAGGGGCAGTACGACGACAGCAACGTTAACGACGCGCTGCTCTGGGCCCTGGTCCGCGACCTGATCGGTGCAGCATGATGGCCAGCCTGGACGAGATCGCGCTAGTCCGGCTGGCGGCGCAGCGGACGGAAAGCCACCTCGGTTGGCTCAACGGCGCCATGACGTTGCTCTATATCTCGATGGGCAATGTAAAGCCTCCCGTGCACGAGGAGGTCGACACCTGGGTCCGGATCATCGAGTGGATGTCCGATGTTGTCGCCGACCTGGAGCGCAACCTGCAGCGGTCGCTCCAGCACGACGAGCTCGAGGCCATGGAAAAGCGGGTGAAGCAGTGACCCGCCAGTTCCGCGCCGCCGGCGATCCCATGCCCGCGACGCCGCCCAAGATGCCATCGCCGCCGCCGATCGGTCGGCCGCCTCGATCATGGAAGCCGCGCCCGCCAGCCGCGGGAGGCAAGCCATGACCCGCTGCTTCCGTATCCCGGTGCGCATCGGCGATCGCAAGCCGCCGGACGATGGCCCGCGCTGGCCGCCGGTGCCTGTCAGGCCGGCGCCGCCTGTGCTGGTGCCGACATGAGCCGCCCCGCGCGCAGGCCGTTCACCGCGCCCGGCGTGCCTGCAGCGATGCTTGCAGTAGCCGTCAACACCAAGCCATGCTGCTGGAAGGGGTGGCGGCCGGTACTGGACATACCGACCGCCTTGGCCTCGGAGATCAGGCTGGTGAGCAATGACGACGAGACCGGCAGGCATCCTGCATCCGGCATGTTTGGAAGGCCACTCTTTAATGCTCAGGACGTTCCCGGCCTGGTAAAGGTATCGGGCCTGCGTCCTGTTCAAGGCACCATCTTTTCGACGATTGCCGACGCACTATGTTTCGCCTTCGGCTCGGCAACATTTCTCGCACGGCTGAATACGTCGGAGAGCGATCTTGACGATCAGTTCCGCAAGATAGAACGATCAGCTCGCAACCTTCTTCAGGCCCTGGGTTACGAAAGTCGAGGAACATGGGAGGCCTTTCCAGGGCGCTTTCCTTCCCCACTGGATGACTTGATAGGGAGATCGACTGGTCAATTCCGCACGGGTGAAACCACCCGGGACATGAGGGAAGTCGGCCGCTTTCTCACAAGGCTGGCGGATCTCGCTAGAACTGCCGAGAGATATCCTGATCAAGAGCAACCAAGGACGGGCAAGCAACCGAAGCTCGGCGTCGACGAGCTCTTCAAGAGGCTAGCTGGGACATTCTTTGCCACCTTCGGGCTGGAGCCTATCGCCGGTCGCAAGGACACGTTCAACGAGCAACCAGGACAGCTATGGGCGGCGGCTGTACTGACGCTAGCCCGGGAGAGGTTCGCCAACTCGAATCAAGAACAGGAGCCAGAGCGGCAGAGACTTTTCGACCAGCTCGCGGAGATCAACGGACCACGCACGATTGCCGATCGTATGCAAGGCGGTTGGAAGCAGTGGGTTGCCTTACCTGAGGAAGAACGGTGGTTCGTCCCCGTGTGGCATCCGGCGGGTCATACGCCCGGTGATACCGGGGCGCCCGAATGGCTTTCTTTAGCCGGCATTCGAGCGCCCACAAATGATGGCGTCGAAACTTCGTCCTGATCAAACTGCCTGTGGATTACCGGAAATACCGGCACACGGGGAAATGATCATGAGCACGCCGTCCCGCCTCCTGACGATCGCTGAGGCCAAGGCCGAGTATCGCTACAGCCACTCGGGCATCTATCGCGACATCAACGCCGGCAAGATCGAGGCGATCAAGCGCGGCCGCAGTACTCTGCTGACCCGGGAGTCACTCGAGCGCGCAGTTGCGAGTGAGCCGCGCTTCGGCGCACAGGCCGCCTAAAGAAAAAGCCCCGTAACACAGCGGCGAGCTGCGCAACGGGGCTGATCAGATCAACAACGGCTACTCGTCCACGGCATGGTCGAAATAGCGGATCTGTTCGGCTCACTCAAGCTCTGCCTGCTCCCATTGGAGCGCAAAATGCGTGTCGACCCTTCCCGATTCGCCCGACAGGCGGATCCACTACTGAACCATCACTTCCGGCGGCGCTGGTGCGAGCCCAGCCTGTCCTCCCGAGAACTCGAGCACCTTAGCGAGCTCGCCGGCGCCGGCGGTAACCTGCAACGCGCCGAGGCTCTGTCCTGGGCAGCTCATGCCGCCCGGACCCGCGCGGAGGCGGCGCGATGAGCACCCGCCTCGCGATGATCCTGGAGCTGCAAGGCGTCGCGCAGGCGCCTCTGGTTCGGGCGGTTGCCGACGGTCACTTCGGCATGCTGGGGAGCGACCACTCCACGGACAACGTGTCCCGACACAAGCTCGACGTCCTGCCGGAGCCATACCTTGTTTGCGTTGCCGCGAACCAGGGGCCGGAACAAACAGCGTGCACCCGCTACATGCGAGAGTGGTCCTACTTCAGCGTCGTGCACGCCCGTGCCGAGCACGTAGACGACTACAAGGCGATCGCGCGCCTCGTGCCGCTGCACCGACGCGTGCTGCTGGTCGAGACGCTGCCGGCCCATGCGGCGGCGTGGCTCGCGTTCCTGTCCGGGAAGCCGTCCGAGAACTTCCTGGAGGCCCGGTCATGACGTGGGCCGATAGCGTCCGGACCATGGCGACCGAGAGCGGTGGCCTGCTGTCCCTACGCGTGTTCCGTCAGGACGACATGCCCGACCTGCTGGCTCATGCCCGCGCCGGCAATGCCGAGGCGTTCATGCTGGCAGAAGCGCTCTGCGGCGCACTGCAGGCGATTAGCAACGCACCCCGCAAGGCGCCGATGATTTGCGGTTGCTGCCCGCGGTCGTTCCCGAAGCATCCGTTCTCAATCGTCCTCGCTCTGCCTGAGGTCGACACCCCGATGACCGGGCTGTCTGTCGGGATCTGCAAGCGCTGCGCGACGGAACCCGAGGACATCCGCGACAAGGCCGTCATCGCGCTGCGCAAGCTGTTCCCGGATCTCCGACCGGTCGATCTCGGCCACGTGCACCAGGGTGGCCGCGCATGATCACCGCGGCGGATCTCGGACAGCGCCTCAGCCTGCGCAAGCTGAAGCGAGAGTGGCGCGGCGCCTGTCCGGCGTGCGGCTATGCGGCGGCTTTCAGCGTCCGCGCCGGCGAGCATGGCGCTGCTCTCGCCTGGTGCGCGTCCTGCCAGGACCAGGATGGCATCGAGGCAGCGCTGAACAGGGTCACAGCCGGCGCCTGGAAGCCGCCTGAGCGGCCGGACCAGCAGAGTGACCCTGAGCAGCGGGCCAAGAAGCAGGCAGCTGCCCTGCGCCTCTGGAGCGGTTCCGCCAAAGTGCCCGGCACCCTCGGTGAGCGCTACCTTGCGCAGCGTGGCCTGGCGACCCTCAGCACCTCCCCAGCCCTGCGCTTCCGCGAGGACTGTTACCATCCGCACAGCATGCGCCTGCCGGCCGTGGTGGCGCAGGTGGTCGACGTCGACGGCCGGCCGGTTGCGGTGCACCGGACCTACCTGGACCGCAGCAACGCCCGGAAGACGACGCACGAGCCGGCCAAGGCCTCTCTGGGTCCGGTCTGGCATGCTGCTGTGCGCCTGCAACCGCTCGAGCCAGGCCAGCCGCTGGTAATCGGCGAGGGGATCGAGACCAGTGCCAGTGCTGGCCTGATGATCGGGGCTCCGGCCTGGGCCGCAATCTCCTGCGGCAATCTGCAGTACGCCATGCAGCTGCCGCCCGAGGCAACCGACATCATCATCGCGACCGACAAGGACGATCCCGGCGAGCGGGCCGCACAGTCCGCTGCTTGCCGCTGGCAGGCCGAGGGCAGGCAGGTGCGCATCGCCCGTCCGAACGGCCCTGGCGACTTCAACCACCAGCTGCTGTGGGATGCGCATCATGGATAGCGCCGCGTCGTCGTTTCGCATCCAGCCTCCCCTGGCCTCGGCCTACAACGAGCCGGGCCTAACGTTCGACGGAGAGGACTGGCTCGAGGCGGAGATACCGCCGCGGCCATGGGTGGCGCCCGGTCACCTCCTGCGCGGTGCTGTGACGGTCTACGCAGGGGGCGCCGGCGTCAGCAAATCGAGCCTCATGGTCAGCTGCGCAGTGGCACTGGTTCTCGGCCTGCCGTTCGGCAAGTTCCGCCCGGTCAACCCGTGCCGAGTGCTGACCTACAACGTGGAAGACGACCAGGACGAGCAGCGGCGGCGGTTCTCAGCCGCCACACGTCACTTCGGGCATTCCGTTCACGACCTAACCGGCAAGCTCCTGCGCGTCGGCGTCGAGCGCATCGGCACCCTGCTCGGCGAGAGGCACGAACGTTTTGGGCCTCTGCCAGCCATGGAGGAGCTCGAGCTTCGCATCGCCGAGTTCGAGCCCGACGTCGTGATCCTGGATCCGCTGGTCGAGCTGCACGACCGCGACGAGAACGACAACACAGAGGTCCGCCGGGTCATGGCGCACTTCCGGTCGCTCGCCGTGAAGCACGATGTCGCTCTGGTGCTGCTGCATCACACCCGGAAGGGCACCGCCGCAGCCGCCGGCGATCCGGACAGCGCCCGCGGTGCCTCCGCCGTGATCGGGGCAGCCCGCATCGTTCTCACCGTCACCACGATGGCCGAGCCGGACGCGCAGGCCTTCGGCATCCCGGCCGACCAGCGGCAGAACTACTTCCGGGTCGACGAGGGCAAGGCGAACTACTCGGCCCTCGGCCAAGCCGACTGGTTCGAGAAGGTCGTCCACGTCCTGGAGAACGGCGACGCTGTCATGGCGCCGGCACCCTGGACGCCTCCGGTGGATGTCATCACCCCGGACAAACGCGCCAGCATCGAGGCCGACATTGCAATCGGCAGCGACACCGGCCCGTGGGCTGCCAAACTCTCCAAGGATGCCAGGTCGATCCGCAACCTGTTCTCCCGGCATGGGGTCAGCACCCTCAAGGGACAGCAGGCCCTGCTGGACGATCTGCTGATGCACGGCTTCGAGGTGGCAACCTTCAAGCGCCTCAACCGCACGACAGCGCAGGGCATCCGGTCCGCCGATGGTCGTCCGGCGAATGTCTCGTGGGTCGCCGGCGCCGAGGATCTGCCAGAGGGGACGCTGCAATGATCCGTGCGGTGTTCCGAGATAATCCGAGCGCTCGCATGGGTGGGAACCCCCTTAGGGAAAAAGCACCCATGCGTGCGCTTTTCCACACGTGCGGGTTCCGTGGTGATCCGTGCGGAAGACTGACCGAAAAGAGGGGTAGGACCCATGGGTGAAGCCAGACGGCGCCAGCAGGCGCAGACACATGCCGAGCTGCAGGCCGGCTTCGATGCTATGCAGGCGGAAGGGCAGGGTGTCTGGCGCATGGAGGCGATTGCCTCGCACCAGATCCCCTACATCCTGGTGGCAGCTGCTGGTGGCAACCAGGACGCGCGCCGCTATGCCGAGGCCATCGCCGATATGGTGCGTGCCATCACCCATTGGCCCGACGGTCAGAAGCCGCTCTGCATCACATGCGACACCATGTTCACGCCTAAGTCCGCTCATCCGGGTGGTCTCGTCATGCTGCACGCCGATCGCGCCGATGCCCGGCACCACTCCATCAGCTTGGTCTGCACGGATTGCTTTGATCGCCATGACCTGAAAGACCGCTGCCTCGCTAGACTGAACGGGCAAGGCTTCGACTTCCGCGAGATCCAGGTGCACCCCGCTGGGCAGGCCTGATCTCCCGGCAAACAGCCAGAGGCCACCACGCGCGAAAAATCACGTGGACGTCCGCTGGGGTGAACTCACCAGTGCAGTGCAGACGCGTTTAGCGAGGATCGTGCGCCCGGCTGTGTGCATGTCTCGCTTGTACCACCGCGAATGTTGCAAAGTCGGGAGTTCTGACGAGGCGATCGTGAGCTCGTCGAGACGACCGAGATTGCTTCGGCGCCGCATCGGACGAAGAAGAAGCTTGCAAGCGTCCAAAACGAGTGTAGCAATTACCCTCAACGTCCGTTCAGGAATTTCGCTACATGCCCAGACAGGTTGTCGCCTACCTCCGGGTCAGCACCGACAAACAGGGTCGCTCCGGGCTCGGCATGGAGGCTCAGCGCGAGGCCATAAGCCGTTTCGCCGCGGCCGAGGGCATGACGGTATCCACCTGGATCGCCGAGGTCGAGACGGGCAAGGGTGCGGACGCTCTTGAACGCCGCCCGATGCTGCGCGAGGCTCTCAACCAGGCTCGCGCCATCAATGGCCCGGTGATCGTGGCCAAGCTCGATCGGTTGAGCCGCGACGTGGCCTATATCGCCGGCCTGATGAGCCAGGGTGTGCCGTTCATCGTGGCCGAGTTGGGCGCCGATGCGGATCCGTTCATGCTGCACATCTACGCTGCGCTGGCCGAGAAGGAGCGAAAGATGATCTCAGAGCGGACAAAGGCTGCGCTGGCGTCGAAGAAGGGCACCGGGCAGCTAGGTGGCTATCGTCTCGGTGCGCCAGTGCCGGACACCGCTGTAGGCCTCGCTGCGCGCCGTGTGAAGGCGGCTGACTACGCTGCCAATGTCGGCCCGATCGTCCGTCAGCTGCGTGGTGAGGGTCTGTCCCTGCGTGCGGTGGCAGCCGAGCTGCAGCAGCGTGGTGTTAGAACCCCGCGCAAGGGCACCTGGACGGCGAAAGCGGTGGCAGGGCTGATCGGCTGAAGCCTTACGCGACCGGTAGCGGGCCACGTGCCTTTGGGGGCGGCGGCTTGGCAACCCCCACTGACGTCAGGCGCCGGATCATAATTGGCAGATCCGCAGCGACGTCCTTCGTCTTGCTAATCCCGGCCTGCAGCTCTGCCGCCACCAGGGTGGCCGCTGCCTGCAGGATCGCATCGTCGGAATACTGAGCCATAGCGTCTCCTAACCGACCAAAGCAGGGTCGGAGCGAAGTTCTAGCCGATGCCCCGCACGCTTCGCTATCCGCACCTGATCGCACCTAGAAGCAGACACGTTGTCGTTACTGAATTCCCACCTGTTCCCCGACGTTGCAGCGCCAGCACCAAGGTTCTAGGCCGAAAACCCGCACCGGACGTACTCTCGCACCAGCGCCGCAACGGAGTGCCTGGTGCCCGACCTCGATCTCCTTACTCTGGACGAAACGGCCGAGCGTGCACGGATCTCGATGCGCACGCTTCTCAAGCTGGTGGCCGAAGGCCGCGGTCCAGTCATCACCAAGCTCGGTGCGCGAACGTTCGTCCGCGCGGATCATTTTGCGCAGTGGATCGAGGGAAACGCTCAAACCTCCCGGCATCGATCTTCGATCGAGCTCACGAACCCTCTTACGGAGCAGCCCCATGGCTGAGCAAAAAGAACTGATAGAGGCCCTGACGGCGGTCGGGTGTGTCGACACCGACATCTGGCAGCTTGCCCACGAAGGCGTATCGGTGTCCGCGGCCGTGCTCGACCTGAAGGCCCGGTATCCGACGGTCTTCAAGAAGCCGTTCGATGTGATGACGGCCAGCGAGCCCGAGTATCAGGCGCACCGGAAAGGCTTCCTGCGCGACTTCAATCGCACGCAACAGCGGCGCCGCGACGAGCGTGAGATGGCCAAGCTGAGCGCTAGGTACGGGGCACGGGCATGAGCGACATCCAACGCCTCTTCGTCTCGGCCGCGATGAACCCGGCTAACGCCACGGTCGGTGCCTCGCCTGCCACGGGTCCGGGAACCGCGGCCTATGGCCCCAGTGGTGTCCCGGGTGGAACGATCGCAGCCGCCTTGACCCCTGGTGTCGTCGGCACGGTGCAGCTGCCCACGGTGCAGGCCGGTGGCGGCATCCTGGTCCGCAATGACGGCATCGCAGGCGCAATCCTGTTCTACAGCGACGCCGAGCCGAGTGGGGATGCAGTGTGGCCAGCCGCGGCCAGGAATGCCTCGCTTGCTGGAAGCCAGTCCGGTGGCACGGTGCGGATCCCACCCGGCCAGTTTGTCATCCTGACGGACACGACGGCCGGGCCGATTGCCACCTACACCGGCGGCCCACTGGCGATCTTCGCGGGCACATTTCAGTACGCCGTGCTGGCCAGCCCGCCGGATCACCCGAAGGCGGTGACCAAGCTATGAGCAAGGAACTGATCGAGGCCCTGCAGAAGGCGGGTGCGGTGGACTCCGACGTGCATCTGCTGGCCCGCACCGACGTGTCGGTGCAGGCAGCGGTGATCGACCTGCAGGGCCGCTACCCCGCCGCCTTCAAGCCGCCCTTCGATGCGCGCACGGCGCCCAAGGAAGAGGTCGAAGCCTGGTTTCGACGGCACACAGAAGACATGGAGCGCGAGACGCAGAGGCGGCGCAACGAGGCCGCCCTCGCTGACATGGAGCGGCTGTACGGAAAGGCGACCTGATGCTGGACATGACACTGCCACTGCTCACCGCGGCCGCGACCGAGGAGCAGCTGCGCGCGCACCTGACCCGGAACTGGAAGACGCGGGAACCTGTCCAGGCTGCCCTGGTGCAGGCCTATACTGCGGCCAAAAGCCAGCGCTTTGCCCCGATCGCGGCGCTCGATGCCTATTACCGCAGCCTGGAGCGCTCCATTTGGGACACGCGTCGACAGAACGCAGGCGCCGGGTTTAAGAATGCAGAAGACTGGAACTGCGAACTCAGGGTCCTGCGCCTGTCGCTGGCTGGCCTCGAGTACTACACGGCGTTCTCGGCACGCTGGGAAAAAATGTCCGATGCACAGCGCGTTGCCGAGCAGCTGCAGGCGCAAAAGGACGAGGAACACAAGGCCCTGCTGCGCAACATGAACCATGTCGCGGCGCTCACTCCTTCGCCGGTGTTCTCGCCGACCGCGTTCCTGCAGCAGCTCGAGGCCAGCGGCATCAGGGTTGCCGCCATCAAGCACGACCTGGTCGTGCACAATGCCGCGAAACTGACCGACCACCAGCGCCACCTCCTGAAAACCCAGAAGGCAGGCATCCTGCAGGCGTTAGGCAGCACGGAGACCTTCTGACGTGGGCATCGCCGTCGCCACCCCACGCTGTCAGGTCTGTGCCCACTCCAAGCTCGGCGAGATCAATCGCATTTGCATGGACAAGAAGAACACCAACGGCGCGATCGGCCAGATCTTCGGGGTGCACTACAAATCCGTTTCGCGGCACCGGAACGAGCACCTGCCCAAGGCCATGGTCGAGTATGCCACGCAGCAGGCCGCCGAGGTGCTGGCCGTGGAGACACCCGAAGCCGAGACGCCGCAGGACCAGATCAACGCCCTGATGACGAAAGCCCGGTCAGTCCTGGACAAGGTGGAGAAGAAAAAAGACTACACCAACACCATCCGGGCCCTGCGCGAGATCCGCGGCTGCATCGAACTGACCGCGAAGCTGAACGGCCAGATCGACCAGGGCGCCACCATCAACATCTTCGCGGCGCCGACGTGGATTGTCCTGCAGACAGCCATCATCACGGCGCTCGAGCCGTTCCCCGAGGCGCGCGCGGCGGTCCTGAAGGCGCTGCCCGCGTCGTGATCCCGATACCGCCCTTCGAGGAGCTGGCGGCAGAGATCCGGCATGCCCTGGACCCGGTGGCTTTCGCCCGGGAACGCTGCGCCTTCCAGCCGGACCCCTGGCAGGAGCGGGTGCTCGGATCGCGGCGGAAGCGGATCCTGATGAACTGCACCCGGCAGGCCGGCAAGACGACGGTCACCGCCATCCTGGCGCTGCATACCGCGCTCTATCGGCCCGGCTGCCTGATCCTGCTGTTCAGCAAGGGCGAGCGGCAGAGCACCGAGCTGCTGCTCAAGATACAGACGCTGATCGCCACCATGGTCCGGCCGCCAGGGATGCTGAAGGACGCCGCCACCGAGGTGCGCCTGAAGAACGGGTCTCGCATCGTGTCCCTGCCCGGCGATGGCGACAGCATCCGCGGCTACAGCGCGCCGGTGCTCATCGTGGAGGACGAGGCCGCCTTCGTGACCGACGCCCTGTTCGAGAGCTTCGCCCCGATGCTGGCCACGTCCAACGGGCGCCTGGTGCTGATGTCGACGCCGAACGGCAAGCGCGGGCATTTCCACTCGCTCTGGACGTCGCTGCGCCCGAACTGGCAACGCGAGAGCATCACGGCGCACCAGTGCCCGCGGATCTCCGCCGAGTACCTCGATGAGATGCGGCACGACTTCGGACCCTGGAAGTTCCGGCAGGAATTCGAGTGCGCCTTCGTGGAGGCCGACGATCAGTTCTTCTCGGACGTCGCGATCCAGCGTGCCTTCACCCGGTCCGTGCCGCTCCTGCCTCTGGTGTTCTAGATGCTCATTAACCCGTTCCTGCAGATCCCTGAGACGGTCTATGTCGAGGACCGCCAGGAGGTCACCCAGGGCGTGCCGCACTGTTTCGTCGTCGGCCTCGATCTGGGCAAGAGCCAGGACTACACCGCCCTGACCGTCAGCGAGCTGCACAAGGCCGAGCGGATCCACTGGAAGCGCACCGCCTTCGCGCCAGTGGCCACCGCCTACCGCCGCCGCGAGGTAATCAGGCATCAGGTCGTAAACTTGCACCGCTATCCCCGCGGCACCGACTATCCCTCGATCTACCGGTCAGTCCAATCGGTGATGCGCCAGCTGCCACCACGCGAGCGCAAGCCCGAACTGGTGGTCGACAAAACCGGTGTCGGGGCGCCCGTGGTCGACGCGATGCGGGAGATGGGGATGGCGCCGATCGCCGTGAGCATCACCGGCGGCAGGGTCGCGAACATGAACGACTACGCCAACTACACGGTCCCGAAGGCGCTGCTCGCGTCGGTGCTAGACATCACCCTGTCGGAGGAGCGGCTCGAGATCACCGAGGCGGCCGGTGCGTCGGAGGCGCTGCGCATGGAGCTGCAGAATTTCCACGCCAAGGTGAGCGCCAACGGCTCGGTGGCCCTCGAGGCGTGGCGAGAGGGGCATCACGACGACCTGGTGCTGTCGATGGCGCTGGCGGTGTGGCGGGGCGAGAACCTACCCCAGCCAGCACGGTGGACCTACATCGACATCATGAGCCGGTAGGCATCGTCGCTGCAGGCTAAAGAATGACGTTAATTACTTGGGCTTTTCGGAGTGACCAAACGCAGGGTGCTCATGTCAATGGGCCCCGCGGTGTTAAGGCGATCTCCAACACGCACCTGTCGGACCCAGTCAAGATTTTCATAGAAGGTCGCGGCAATTTCATCCACGCTGACTTCAGGTTGCGCGGGAATGACCGACAGCAGTTCCAGTCCTGCGGGCGTAAAGTTGCATCCGTCAACATGCCAACCAAACTTTATGGGCCGCACATCGACCAGTATGAAGCTGTCTCGGATCTCTAACAAGCCGGAAGGCTCATTAGGACCGACTAAAGTCCTAATACCAGGCTGGTTGACGATCGAGAAGCTTTCAAGAAGTCTGAGCGGCTCAGCCCATTCCCCCCGCTTGCTTACAGGAATGTAGATCCAGTTCTGCCTCAAGATATAGGGAGCAAGCTTGATCAAGGCATTTACGACTTGTGCGTCAAGAATGCTGGCTATGTGTAGAGTATGTCTGGAGATCGCTCCCGGGCGCCTAATTTCTCCCGCCAAAATTCGCCCTAACAGGTCCGCAAGTTCTTCCGTCGACGCTTTCTCGGCAACTTCTTCGAAAGCATCCATAAAATCGTCGGACGGCGCAGCTGCCGACGACGGGAGATCCTCGTCTGCCAGCGCTGCTACCGTCCTAGTTGCAACTGCTTCCCGGTTTTTCTGTTTTCGCGTCAGGCTGCGGGTCCACCGATCCAATGCACGATCAGCCAGTTCCTGGTTATCGTTATCGGAAACCCGAGATTTTGCCACTTTGGCAACTTGATTTATGATCAGCTTTCTTGCCTCAGTCTCGTCGCGAATGCCCTGAGCAATCTGTTCAAACTTTGCGACCGGCATGTCCGTCGTGGCAAAAAGCAGCCTGCCTAGAGCTTCCTGTACTGGTTTGCTGACAAGCAGGCGAAGAAGGCCACCGTCAGCGAGGTTGCCTAACATTTCTGTAGAGGAGGTGCCCTCACCGGAGGCGCCATCGCCTATATCCGCTGCAGCCATCTATTCAACTCCACGTCCGTATACTCAACCGTATACCGGCGCCCAAACTCGGCATTAACCTGTTGAAGTTGCTTTGCTCTGTGGCGGACCCGAAAGGATTCGAACCTTCGGCCTTCGCCTTCGGAGGGCGACGCTCTATCCAGCTGAGCTACGGGTCCCGCCGGGGCTGAATAGCCTGATCACCCCGCCCTGCCAAGCCTTCAGCTGCCGCCGGCCAGGTTGTCCAGGCCGGACGGCAGGAACACCGGCACGCTGGTCTGCCAGCTCGCGCCGGCACTCCAGGCCGACGCCGCGACATCGGCTCCCGACGGCAACGGCCGGCCGGGATCGCGTGTCCAGGAGACGATGTCGGCGATCACCGCGTCGCGGCCGCCGTCGCGCATCAGCAGGTGATAGCCGTGCGGGTAGTACGCGCGTCGGACCTGGGGCGGCAGCCGGGCCCAGGTGGCCGCCATGGCGCCAGCCGGCACCAGGTCGTCATGCGCGCCGTAGGCCATCAGCACGCGGCCCCTCGCCCCAAGCGCGCTCGCCGCCGCCCGGGTCATCAACTGCACGAGGCCGCGCAACGCCGTGGTCCGGCTGCCGGTCAGGGTCAAGGGATCGTACGACAGCCGGTAGAGCGCGGCCAGGTTGTCACTCGCCACCACGTGCAGCGCGACCTCGCGTCCGGTCAGGCGCCAGTCCGGGGTGAGCGTGGCGGCGGCCCAGAGCGAGGCCGTCAACAGCGGGCTCATCCGGGTGCTGCTCCACACCGCGGGCGCCAGCAGGATGACACCCGCCAGCGACGGCGCACCGGCGCGCGCCGCCAGGCACAGCGCCACCGCACCCCCCATGCTCTCGCCCATGACGTAGAGCGGCAGGCCCGGATGGGTGGCGGCGGCCAGGCGCGCCATCTGCGCCGCATCGTCGACCAGCCGGTCGCTGCCGGGCCAGCGGCCGCGATCGGGCGCCTGCCCGAAACCGCGCTGGTCCGGCGCATAGACGGCAATGCCGTGCGCTGCCAGCGCCGGACCCGAGAGCTCCCACGCGTCGCGGCTGTCATTGAAGCCGTGCAGGGCCAGCACGACGGCGCGCGTTGCGCCCGGCGGCGGCTGCCACACCCGGAGCGGCATGCGGGCGCCGTCCGCCAGCGTCCAGGTCAGGTCCGGGGGCACCAGCCGGCGATCGGCGTCCAATGCCTGGCGAGAGATCGCCGGCTGGGTCGCAGGATGCTGCGGCGAACCTGTGGCACAGCCGGCGAGCGGCAGCAGCACGGTGAGAGGCACCAGCACGGGGAGCAGCGGGAGACGGAGGTTTGTAAGCACGGCCTTCCTGCGTATCATCCGGCCACGATACCGGCCACAGACGAGGCGCATCCATGCCGTTCGGCGCATCGACCCCTACCCCGCAGCTCGGCGAGATCGAGACACTGGTCGTCGGCAGCCGGGTGCTGGCGTGCGACGGCGGCGACGGGCCGCTCGGCCATCCCCGGGTCTGGCTGCGCATCGTCGAGAGCCAGACCTTCTGTCCGTACTGCTCGCGTGTCTATGTGCTCGACCAGAACGCGGCCGATGCCGGCGATACCGGCCACTGAGCGCCCGGACGCGACGTGCCAGGACGCAGCGTGCCAGGACCTGACGTGCCAGACAGCATCGAGATCGACGCCGAGATCCCGCCCGCCACGCTCACGGACGCGCATCTCGTCCTGATCGACGGCTCCGGCTTCATCTTTCGCGCGTTCCATGCCCTGCCGCCGATGAACCGGGCCGACGGCACCCCGGTGAACGCGGTGTTCGGTTTCACCAACATGCTGGCGCGGTTCCTGCGCGACCATGTCGGCAGCCATCTCGCGGTCATCTTCGATGCCGGCCGCCGCACCTTCCGCAACGAGCTGTACAGTGCTTACAAAGCCCATCGGCCGGAGCCTCCCGAGGAGCTGATCCCGCAATTCGCCCTGGTGCGCGAGGCCACCGCCGCCTTCGGCATCCCGGCGATCGAGCTGGCCGGCTGGGAAGCCGACGACCTGATCGCCGCCTATGCCAAGGCGATGTCCCAGGCCGGCGGCCGCTGCACCATCGTCTCGTCGGACAAGGACCTGATGCAGCTGATCCGGCCCGGCGTGGACATGCTGGACCCGATCAAGCAGAAGCCGATCGGCGAGGCCGAGGTGCGCGACCGCTTCGGCGTCGGTCCCGACAAGGTGATCGAGGTGCAGGCGCTGATGGGCGACAGCGTCGACAACGTCCCGGGCGTGCCGGGCATCGGGCCGAAGATCGCGAGCACGCTGGTGGCCGAGTTCGGCGACCTCGAATCCATCCTGGCGGCGGCGCCGGCGATGAAGCCGTCCAAGCGGCGCGACATGCTGATCCAGCACGCCGAGGCGGCGCGTATCTCCCGCCGCCTGGTGATCCTCCGCGACGACGCGCCGCTGCCGCTGCCGATCGGCGAACTCGGCTTCGCGCAACCCGATCCGCCGCGGCTCGCGACCTGGCTGGACGGCATGGGCTTCCGCTCGATCAGCCAGCGGCTCGGCCTGGACGGCCAGGCGGTGGCCACGGTGCCAGCTGCCGCCGCCGGCCCTGCCGACGCCGCATCGCAGAGCGTGCCGTTCGCCGGCTACGAGACCGTCACCGATCTCGCCGTGCTGCAGGCGTGGATCGCGGAGGGGCAGGCCAGCGGCCTGTGCGCCATCGACACCGAGACCGACGGGCTGGACCCGATGCGCGCCAGGCTGGTCGGCTTCTCGCTGGCGACCGCCCCCGGACGCGCCTGCTACGTGCCGCTGCTGCATGACGGCGACCTGGAGAACCCGGTCGGCGCGCAGATCGAGGCCGGCCCGGCGCTGGCCGCGCTGGCGCCGCTGCTGAACGATCCCGGCACGCTGAAGGTGTTCCAGAACGCCAAGTTCGACCTCCTGGTATTGGAGCATGCCGGCGCGCCACGGGCGAGCCCGATCGAGGACACCATGCTGATCTCCTATGCGATGGAGGCCGGCAGCCACGGGCACGGCATGGACGAGCTGTCCGCGCGGCATCTCGGCCATACCCCCGTCACCTACGACCAGGTTACCGGCACCGGCCGCAACCGTATCCCGTTCGCCCGGGTCGATCTCCGCCGCGCCACCGACTACGCCGCCGAGGATGCAGACGTCACCCTGCGGCTATGGCACGTCCTGCGGCCTTTGTTGCGCCCGAACCGCTCGCTCGTGCTCTACGAGCAGCTCGAGCGGCCACTGATACGCATCCTGGCCGACATGGAGCAGGCCGGCATCAGCGTCGATGCCGTCGAGTTGCGCCGGCTGTCGGAGGATTTCGCCCGGCGCATGGCGGTGATGGAGACCGAGATCCACCGCCTCGCCGGACGCGCGTTCAACCTCGGCAGCGCCAAGCAGCTCGGCGAGATCCTGTTCGACGAGATGTCCCTGCCCGGCGGCAGGCGCATGAAGACCGGCGCCTGGGGCACGGACAGTTCGGTGCTGCAGGGCCTGGCCGAGCAGGGCCACGACCTGCCGGCGCGTATCCTGGACTGGCGGCAGCTGGCCAAGCTGAAATCCACCTACGCCGACGCGCTGGTCGACGAGATCAATCCGGCCACCGGCCGCGTGCACACCTCGTTCCAGATGGCGATCACCTCGACCGGGCGGCTGTCGTCGAACGAGCCCAACCTGCAGAACATCCCGATCCGCACCGAGGAGGGCGGCCGCATCCGCCGCGCCTTCATCGCCGCCCCCGGGCATGTGCTGGTCTCGGCCGACTATTCGCAGATCGAGCTGCGCCTGCTCGCCCATGTCGCCGGCATCCCGGCGCTGAAGCAGGCGTTCGCCGAGGGCCAGGACATCCATGCGCGCACCGCGAGCGAGGTGTTCGGCGTGCCGATGCAGGGCATGGATGCGGCGACCCGCCGCCGCGCCAAGGCGATCAATTTCGGCATCATCTACGGCATCAGCGCGTTCGGGCTCGGGCGCCAGCTCGGCATCCCGCCGGGCGAGGCGCGCAGCTACATCGACGCCTATTTTGCCCGCTATCCCGGCATCCGCGACTTCATGGAGAGCACCCGCGAGGCGGCGCGCCGGCACGGCTACGTGCTGACTCCGTTCGGGCGGCGCTGCTGGATCCCGGGCATCGCGGAGAAGAACCCGGCGCGACGCGGCTATGCCGAGCGCCAGGCCAGCAACGCGCCGCTGCAGGGCGGTGCCGCCGACATCATCAAGCGCGCGATGGTGCGCCTGCCCGCGGCCCTTGCCGAAGCGGGGCTGGCCGCGCGGCTGCTGCTGCAGGTGCATGACGAGTTGCTCTTTGAGGCACCGCAGAGCGAGGCCGCGCCGCTGCAGGCCCTGGCCAAGCGGATCATGGAGGGGGCGGCCAGCCTCTCGGTGCCGCTGGTGGTGGAGACCGGCCACGGGCATAGCTGGGGCGACGCGCATTGAACCGCGCCGCCGCCGCCTTGTCCGGCATTGGCGCTGCCCTGCTGCTGGCCGCGGTCGGTCTTGCGGTCATCGATCCGGCGATCCTGCATCCGTTCACTCCAGCGGCGGGGGGCGAACAGTCCAACCTGGATATCGGCGGTCCGTTCACCCTTACCGCCGCCGATGGCCGCACCGTCACCGATGCGGATTTCCGCGGCAAGTGGATGCTCGTCTATTTCGGCTATACGCACTGCCCGGATGCCTGCCCGACGGCGCTGAACAACATCGCCAATGCGCTCGACATGCTCAAGGAGCGCCAGAAGGACATGGCGCCGGTGTTCATCACCGTCGATCCGGCGCGCGACACGCCGGACGTGATGGGCAAGTATGTGGGACTGTTCGACAAGCAGATCACCGGCCTGACCGGAACGCAGGCGCAACTCGACATCGCCGAGCAGGAATACCGTGTGTACGCTGCCCGCCACGCAGAAAAGAACGGCGGCTACTCGATGGACCACAGCTCGATCATCTACGTGATGGACAAGGCCGGCCATTTCTCGACGTTTATCGATGGCGCGGCGAGTGCCGAGGACATCGCGGCCAGGCTGCGGAAACTGGACAGCTAGGTGCGGGCGCCGCTGCTGCCGGTCCTGCTGGGCCTCGGGCTTTGTGCCCCTGCGGGCGCATCGGCCGTGCAACCTGTGGCCGCACCGTTCCAGCCCGAGCATCGCGGCGGCTCTCTCCGGCTGACGGCGGATGCGAACGGCGGCACGCTGGACCCGCAGATCAACTATGTCAGCACCAACGCGCAGATCTTCGCTGTCACCAATGACGGCCTGACCGCTTTTGCCAAGGTCGACGGTCCCGGCAGCGCCACCATCGTCGCCGATCTCGCGGACAGCCTGCCGATTCCCACCGATGGCGGCCGCACCTATGTGTTCCACCTGCATCCCGGCATCCGCTTCTCCACCGGGCAGACTCTGAAACCGTCCGACGTGCTCGCCACCATGCGGCGCATCTTCAAGGTAGGCAGTCCGACCGCCGGAAGTTTCTATGGCGGCATCGTCGGCGCCACCCAATGCCTCAAGGACGCGGCGCATTGCACGCTGGCCGGCGGCGTCGAAGCCGACGATACCGGGGGCACCGTCACCTTCCACCTGACCCAGCCGGATGGCGAGTTCTTCGACAAGCTGGCGATGCCGCACGCTTCCGTGGTCCCGGCCGACACCCCGATCAGGGACCTCGGCAATATTCCGGCTGCCGCCACCGGGCCGTACCGGATCACGGCCTTCGATCCCAACCACGGCATGACGCTGGAACGGAACCCCTATTTCCATGTCTGGGACCCGGTTGCGCAGCCGGAGGGCTATGCCGACCGCATCCAGTATGATTTCGGCCTGACCGACGAGGCACAGGTCACCGCGGTCGAGAATGGCCAGTACGACTGGATGTTCAACAACAAACCGCTCGATCGGCTCAGCGAGCTTGGCGACCGCTACGCCTCGCAGGTCCACATCCAGGACATGTTCGCGATCTTCTACGTGCCGATGAACATGAACCTGCCGCCGTTCAACAACCTCGAGGCCAGGCAGGCGGTCAACTATGCGGTCAACCGTGCCGCCATGGCGATCTTCTTCGGCGGCCCTGCGGTCGCCGAGCCGCTCTGCGAGATGGTCCCGACCGGCATTCCGGGCCGCATCGATGCCTGCTTCTACAGCAAGGGCGCAGACTTCGATCATCCCGCACAGCACTGGCAAAAGCCCGACCTCGTACGTGCCCGCGCGCTGGTCAAGGCGAGTGGCACCAAGGGCGCGAAGTTGACTCTGATCGTACCCAACCGAGCTGTCGACATATCGATGGGGATCTACCTGCAGAACACGCTGCGGCAGATCGGCTACGACACCTCGGTCAAGTTCGTGACCGACGCCATCGAGTTCAATTACATCCAGAATACCAACAACAAGGTGCAGATCAGCCTGACTGACTGGTTCGCGGATTATCCCGCCGCGTCGAACTTCCTCGACGACCTGTTCGGCTGCGAGAACTTCCATCCCGGCTCGGACTCGTCGATCAACATCTCAGGGATGTGCGACCGCACGATCCAGGCCGCCATGCAACAGGCCGGACGGATTTCTGTCACTGATCCGAAAGCCGGTGCGGCGCTATGGTCGCAGGTCGGGCGGCAGATCATGCAGACCTCTGCGGCGGCTCCGCTGATCCAGTTCAAGTATATCGACCTGGTCTCGAAGCGATTGGGGCACTATACGTACACCTTGCTGTACCACATGCTGTTCTCGCAGGTCTGGGTGCAATGAGTGCCGCGCCACCGATCACGCGCCGCGGCGCACGGCGCTCCGGTCCGTGGGCCACGGCGGCCGCAACGCTCGGGCGCGACCGCGCCGCGATGCTCTCGCTCGCGGGGCTGCTACTGATCGTGGCGGCCTGCGTGCTGGCGCCGGTCTATGCGCACGACATCGCGCACACCGATCCGTTCGACAGCGACGTGGCCGCCACCGTGACCCTGGACGGCCACGACCTCGCGGTGATGCAGCCCAACGACAACCCGCTGCATCTCGGCCTCAGCCCGCTGGCGCCGACCTGGCATCCATCCGCCTATCTGCTGGGCTCCGACAGCCAGGGCCGCGACGTGATGGCAAGGCTGCTGTATGGCGGCCGCAACTCGCTGCTGATCAGCGCCGCCGCCACGCTGCTTTGTATTGTCATGGCCGCGGTGGTCGGCATCGTGTCGGGCTTCTTCGGCGGCCTCGTCGATGCGGCACTGTCGCGGCTGATGGACATCATGTGGGCCGTCCCGGTCTATCTGTTCGCGATCTCGCTCTCCATCGTCACCATCAGCCAGGGCCTGCGCATCGGCCCGTTCACCATCGAAAGCGACAACCTCCTGCTGCCGATCGGCATCATCGCGCTGGTCTATGTGCCGTACGCCGCGCGCCCGATACGCGGCCGCGTGCTCTCGCTGCGCAACAGCGAGTTCGTGCTCGCGGCACGCGGCCTCGGCGTGCCGCGATCGCGGATCCTGCTGCGCGACATCCTGCCCAATGTCAGCTCCACGCTGATCGTGCTGGCGCCGCTGCTGATGGCGCTGGCGATGCTGGCGGAGTCCGCGCTGTCGTTCCTGTCGATCGGCGTGCAGGCGCCGGCGGCGAGCTGGGGCACCATCATCCAGGATGGCCAGGGCCTGATTTACACCCGCCCGATGGTGGCCCTGGCACCCGGGCTTGCCATCGTGCTCACGGTGCTGGCGCTCAACCTCCTCGGCGACGGTCTGCGCGACGCGCTCGACGTGCGCGAGACCAGCCGGAGGCGTGGCTGATGGCGCTCGCCGTCCTTGCCCGCCTCGGCCAGACCGTCTTCGTGCTGTTCGGCATCAGCGTGCTGGTGTTCGTGGTGTTCTTCGCAACGCCGGGCGCCGATCCGACCGCGCGCATCGCCGGCCGCAACGCCTCGCCGGAGACCCTGGCGCTGATCCGGCACGAGTACGGCTTCGACCGCTCGCTGCCGGTGCAGTACGAGCGCATGATGGGCCGCCTGTTCATCACCCGCGACCTGACCTCGTTCGTCGACCATGGCGAGCGCGTGGTCCCCGAAGTGTTCCACGCCGCCCCGGTCACGCTCTCCCTGGTGTTCGGCGCCGCGATCGTCTGGGTGCTGGCGTCCATCGGCATGGGCACGCTCGCCACCGCGCTGCGCGGCAGCCTGGTGGATCGCGGCCTGATGATCCTCGGCCTGATCGGCATCTCGATGCCGGTGTTCTGGCTCGGCGAGGTGATCAACCTCATCACCCAGAGCCGCCTGCACGACACCTGGATGTTCTCCTGGGTGCCGGGGCTCGGCTACGTGCCGCTGACACAGGACCCCGTGCGCTGGTTCAAGGTGCTGGTGATCCCGTGGATCACGCTGGCGATCCTGTTCATCGGCATCTATGGCCGCGTGCTGCGCGCCGACCTCGTCGCCGCCTACAGCGAGGATTTCATGCGCACCGCGCAGGCCAAGGGGCTGTCGGCCAGCCGGGTGCTGTTCCGGCACGGCCTGCGCACCTCGATGATCACCTTCGTCTCGCTGTTCGGCCTGGATTTCGCGCAGCTCGTCGGCGGCGGCGCGCTGCTCACCGAGGTGGTCTTCGGCCTGCAGGGGGTCGGCCGGCTGACATACCAGGCGCTGTCCAACCTCGACCTGCCGCTGATCATGGCCACCGTGATGTATTCCGCGGTGTTCGTCGTGCTGGCGAACGCGCTGGTCGATATTCTCTACGTGTTCCTCGACCCGAGGGTGCGCGATGCACGATGAGCTGCTCGCCGCGCGCGCGCTCAGCATTGCGCTTCCTGGGGCGCACGGCCGCATGATCCGCATCGTCGAGGAGCTCAGCTTCTCGCTTTGCCCGCGCGAGATCCTCGGCATCGTCGGCGAGTCCGGTTCCGGCAAGAGCATGACGGCGCTGGCGATCATGGGGCTGATCGACGTGCCGGGGGCGAGCATCACCGGCTCGATCCGCTTCAAGGGCCAGGAGCTGGTCGGGCTGGGGGCCCGCGCGCTGCGCCACCTGCGCGGCCGCGAGATCGCGATGATCTTCCAGGACCCGATGACCGCACTCACGCCGGTGCATACCATCGGCTGGCAGATCGACGAGCAGATCCGCGCGCATGAAAGCCTGAGCCGGGCCGGCGCCCGCGCGCGCACCATCGACCTGCTCGGCGAGATGGGCGTGCCCGACCCGAAGCGGGCCGCCGACCGCTATCCGCACCAGCTCTCCGGCGGCCTGCGGCAGCGCGCGATGATCGCCATGGCGCTGTCGTGCAACCCGTCGCTGCTGATCGCCGACGAGCCGACCACGGCGCTCGACGTCACCGTGCAGGCGCAGATCCTCGACCTGCTGCGCCGCTTGCGCCGCGACTTCGGCTCGTCGGTGCTGCTGATCACGCACGACATGGGCGTGGTGGCCGAGACCTGCGACCGCACGCTGGTGATGTATGCCGGCAATGCCGCCGAGCGCGGCCCGACCGGCGCGATCTTCGCCGACCCCGGGCATCCCTACACCCGCGCCCTGCTCGCCTCGATCCCGCCGATGCACGGCGTGCGCCCCGCCCGCCTGCTTTCCATCCCCGGCCAGCCGCCGAGCCCCGCCGACCGTCCGAGCGGCTGCCCGTTCCGGCCGCGCTGCCCGCTCGCGCATGCGGCCTGCGAGCGGACGCCGCCGATGGTCCGGCGCGGCGAGCAGGATATCGCGTGCGTGCTCGCGGCATGATGTCCGCCCCGGCCCCGATCATCGAGGCCCGCAACCTCGGCAAGCACTACCGCGTCGGCGGCGGCCTGTTCGGACGCGCCCGGCTCACGCTGCGCGCGCTCGACGACGTCTCGCTCGCGGTCATGCCGGGGGAGACACTCGGCATCGTCGGCGAATCCGGCTGCGGCAAATCCACACTCGGGCGCTGCCTGCTGCGTCTTGCCGACAGCAGCTCCGGCCGCGTGCTGTTCGAAGGCCAGGACATCACCGCACGCAGCCAGCGCGCCCTGCGCCGGCTGCGGCCGCGCATGCAGATGGTGTTCCAGGACTCCTATGCCTCGCTCAACCCGCGCCGGCGCATCGACGACCTGCTGGCCGAGCCCATGCGCGTGCACCGGCGACCGGACGGCGCGCCGCACGACCGCGCGTTCATCGCGCGCCGACTGCGCGACCTGCTCGACCTGACCGGACTGCCCGCCAGCGCGCTCGACCGCTATCCGCACGAGTTCTCCGGCGGCCAGCGCCAGCGCATCAACATTGCACGGGCGCTGGCGCTGCAGCCCAGCCTGATCGTCGCCGACGAGCCGGTCTCCGCCCTCGACGTCTCGATCCAGGCGCAGATCATCAACCTGTTCACCGATCTGCGCGAGACGCTGGGGCTGACCTACATCTTCATCGCGCACGACCTCAGCGTGGTGCGCCACATCGCCTCGAGCGTGGCCGTGATGTATCTCGGCGCCATCGTCGAGCGCGGCGCGACCGACAGCGTCCTGCATGCGCCGGCGCACCCCTACACGGCGGCGCTGATCACGGCGATCCCGGAGCCGGTCGTGAGCGCGCACGCGCGTGCCCGCGTCATCCTCAAGGGCGACGTGCCGAGCCCGCTCTCGCCCCCGCCGGGCTGCCGCTTCCACACCCGCTGCCCGCAGGCGCAGTCACGCTGCCGCAGCGAGATCCCGCCGCTCCGGCCCATCCTGTCCACACCGGGCGCAAGCGAGCACGCCGTCGCCTGCCATTTCCCGCTGGCAGGCTCCTGAAAAAGCAAGGCCAGGGCGCTGCCCTGGTCCCGCTGGGGCCGAAAGGCCCCAGACCCCGATTCTTAAAGTTAAGGATTTCAAAGGCTCGCCTTTGATGGGCTTGAGCCGCGAAGCGGATCGAGGGGGCAAATCCCTTGGCCTTCACTAGAGCCTGATCCGATCGATCATGCTCAGCTTGTCGTTTGACAGAGCAGCTTTATCCGACACTTGGCATCGCGAAGCGATTCCAATTGATCGGATGCTGCTCTAGATCAATCTGGTAGAGCAAGTTTACCGGCTCAACTTGAGCCGGTCTTGCTCTAGGTCATGTGGACGGATTTGGACAAGATGAGGCCGCAGGCGAAGGCCACGATTGACTCGTAGTTCTGCCGGGTTTTCTCGCATCGCAATGTTACTCGCTTGAAGCGCTTGAGCTTGCCGACTGCCTGCTCGATACGGGCGCGAGTTTTGTAGAGCAGCCTCGGGAAGTGCCTGGGGCTGTGGACGGTGATCTTGCGGACCGGAATCAGTGGGACGATGCCAAGCTTTCGTGCTGCGCTTCGGTTGCTCTTGGCGTCGTAGCCTTTGTCAGTCAGCACGGCACGCGGCTTGATGTCGGGACCGATGCCGAGCAACAGGGGGAACTGCGGGCTGTCGTTGGCCTCGCCGCCGGTCAGATGGAAGGCGAGTGGCTGCCCATCGAAGTCGGTCTTGAGGTGGATTTTGGTCGAGAAGCCGCCGCGCGACCGGCCAAGCGCCTGATTTTGCTGCCCCCTTTTGCACCTGCGGCCGAGACATGAGCGCGAACCGTAGTGCTGTCGAACATCTGCACGAGGTGCGCTCTGGGGCTGAGTTCGGCCAGCGACTGAAAGAATGCCTCGAAGACACCGCTGTTGCTCAGCCGCGAGAACCGCTTCCAGACCGTGTTCCAGAGCCCGTATTCGGCTGGCAGCGCCCGCCACGAGACGTTCTGCAGCGTGAAGAAATGCAGCGCCTCGAGAAAGCGTCTGTCATCACGAGCCTTCTCGCCCCGCCTCGGAAGACGATCGTGTCCCACCGCGTGGTGTAGAGCGGCGTATCTGGGCAGCGTTGGCTGCGTGATCAGGCGGCCATTGATGGCAGGCTGACGGCGAGATCATCGCTCAGCGGTGCGATGGTTTCCAGCGTCATGTAGCGTGCGCGTTGCACGGCCCACTCGTCGTTCTGCTCCAGCAGCAGGGCGCCGATCAGGCGCGTGACCGCGGCTTCGTTCGGGAAAATCCCGACGACTTCGCTGCGTCGCTTGATCTCGCCGTTGAGGCGCTCGAGAGGATTGGTGCTGTGCAGCTTGGCTCGGTGCTGCGCCGGAAACCCCATGTAGGCCAGCACGTCCACCTCGGCATCGTCCATAAGTGTCGCCAGCCGGGGCACGCGAGGACGGACCTGATCGGCGACTTCGCGCCACTGCCTACGGGCCGCCGCCGCATCGTCCTGGGCGAATGCCGTGCCGATCCAGGCCGAGACGATGCGGCGCTGGGTCTTCCCGGCGTGTGCGAGCGCGTTGCGCATGAAATGCACGCGGCACCTCTGCCAGGTGGCGCTGAGCACCTTGGTGATGGCAGCCTTCAGGCCCTCGTGCGCGTCAGAGATCACCAATTTCGTGCCGCGCAGGCCGCGCCGCGCCAGGCTGCGCAGGAATTCGGTCCAGAACGGCTCGGCCTCGCTGTGCCCGACGGTCATGCCGAGAACCTCGCGCCTGCCGTCGGTGTTGACGCCGACCGCGATGATCACCGCGACCGAGACGATATGGTGGTCGCGCCGCACCTTCACGTAGGTCGCGTCGAGCCAGACATAGGGCCAGTCGCCCTCGATCGGCCGGCCCAGGAAGGCATTCACCCGCTCGTCGATCTCGCTGCAGAGACGCGAGACCTGGCTCTTGCTGATGCCCTCCATGCCCATGGCCCGGACCAGATCGTCGACCGAGCGGGTCGAAATCCCCTGGATGTAGGCTTCCTGAATGACAGCGGTCAGGGCCTTCTCGACCATGCGCCGGGGCTCGAGGAAAGACGGAAAGTAGCTGCCACGGCGCAGCTTTGGGATCCGGAGCTCGACCGTCCCGGCCCTGGTTTCCCAGTCCCGGTCACGGTAGCCGTTGCGCTGGTTGATCCGGTCGGTGCTCCGCTCGCCTGGTGCCGCGCCGCACAAGGGCTCGGTCTCCAGCTGCATCAGGCGCTCGGCGGCGAAGCCGATCATCTCGCGCAGGAACATCGCGTCAGAGCCCTTCTCCAGCAGCGCGCGAAGGGCGATCTTGTCGTCGGTCATCGTGGTGGTCCCAGGTCAGAGTTGCGTGTCGCAACCCAACCCTACCCAGTGCCGCCGCGATGGCCGCCATCAGGCCTGCCTGCGCTCCCGCCTCCGGCGGTCGCTGCGACAGGCCCGACGGCCGCGCTGCTACACCACGTCCGGGGACACGACCCGGAAGACAGCCCCGGAAGACCTCCAGAACGATCTCCCAATCCTCCTCGCTCATCCGCGTCAGCATCAAACAGGTCCACTTCTGCCGACCCGCTATGAATCACTGATCGACCGTCTTGTGAATCCCTGGCCGATTCCGTCCACATGACCTAGCCTCAGGCCGCGGCCTCGCGTGCCAGCGGATGGCAAGTGTCCTCCCGGCGGTCCAGCTCCGGAGCCGAGGCGCGTATCGCGCGCACCAGGTCGTCACGCAGCACCGACACCGCGGCGCGCGCCCTCGCCGCCTCGTCGAGGACATCGCCGGCGCGCGTCCCGTTGCGGACGGTCTCGGCGGAGACGACCGAGAGCCGGTTCGACATGGTCCTGGTGCCATCGGCCGTCATCCCGACCGCCCGGGCGATGTCCTTGGCGGTTGCCGCCTGGCGCTCCATCGCCTCCGAGATCGCGGCCGCAACCCGGTCGACCTCGGCCACCATCCCGGCGATCCCGTTCACCCGGCTGATCGCCTCCGCCATCGCGCTTGCGATCACCCCGACCTGGCCATTGATCTCGTCCGTGGCCCGCGCCGTCTGCGTCGAAAGCGATTTCACCTCGCTCGCCACCACCGCGAAGCCGCGCCCGGCTTCACCGGCGCGCGCTGCCTCGATGGTCGCGTTCAACGCCAGCAGGTTGGTCCGGCTGGCAATATCGGAGACCAGCCGCGTGATGTCGCCGATGCGCACGATCGTCTGCGACAACGCCTGGATGGCGCTGCTGCTGGCCTCGCTCTCGCTGACCACCTGCCGCGTTGCGAGGCTGGCTGAGCCGACCTGAACGGCAACCTCGCGCATCGCGCCCGAGAGCTCCTGCACCGCTCTCGCGATGACGTTGCTTTCCTCCAGCATGTGCAGCGCGTCGGCCGAAACCTCTTCACTGTCACGCCCGACCGCTGCCGCCGAACGCACCATGTCGTCCGCCGCCGCGCTGACCCGTTCCATGCCGGCGGCCACCTGATCCACCGCAGCGGCAGCCTCGTCCTCGATCTGCCGGGCGAGGTCGCGCATCCCCTCGGTGCGCGCCGTCTCGGTCGCATTGCGCTGACGCGTCGCCTCCAGTTCGAGCCCGCGCGAGGCGCAGGCGCCGTCGCGCAGGGTGATCAGGGCACGGGCGAGATCCCCGAGTTGGTCACGCCGGGCGGTGCCGGGCACCCGGGTTGCTAGATCCCCCGCGGCCAGGGCGCGAGTCGCCGCCGCCAGCCGGACCAGCGGCCGCAGCGCGAGCGACAGCGCCAGCCAGTTCACCAGACCGGCCACGGCGGCCAGGATGACGGTGCCCCAGACCGCGGTCCGGATCAGCCGCGTGATCGGCGCGTAGAGTTCCACCAGCGGCATGCCAACGAACAGGATGCCGACCACCTTGCCGCCGCTGTCACGCAGCGGCTCGTAGATCGCAAGATGCGTCCGCCCCAGCACCACGGCAGTGCCCCGGTAGCTCTCGCCACGCTGGAAGATGGCATCGTGCACCGGGCCGGACGCCAGCCGGGTGCCGGTGGCGCGGTGACCGTTCGGCGCGATCACATTGCTCGCGACCCGCATGTCGCCGGCGAACAAGGTTGCGGCCCCGCCCCCGGTGCGGCGCAGCGCATCGACGATGTCCTCGCGCCCGTTGACCGCATGGCCGCCGAGCGAGAGCTCGCCGTTCTCCAGGCGCCACCCGGTCCCGAGCGGGCTGAGCAGCTCCTTGAGCAGCGTGACGTTGGTCGCAAGCTGGCGCTGTGCGGCGGCTGCCAGAGCCGACCGCGCCTCGCGCAGGGTCCAGGATTCCACCGCCGTGACCGCGAGAATCATCATCAGCAGCGACACCAGCACCAGCTGCGGCGCGAGACCGACGCGCGCGAGCGCCCCCCGCAGCGGGGCAAGCAAATCGGGCACTGCTGGACCCCCCGGGAGTGACAGCGCAGTTATAGAACGCAGACATTACCGAATGCTTTACACCGGCCGTGCGAGATTCAGGCGCGGACGTGGCCCGCGGCGGGCGCGTGTGATCGCGACATCGAGCGCCGACAGGAAGGCCGACCGATCTTTGGCCGAGAACGGCCTCGGACCGCCGGTGACCTGACCCGCCGAGCGCAGGTCGTCCATCAGGTTGCGTGTCGCCAGCGCCAGGCCGATCGCGGTCTCGTCGAACAGCTTGCCGGTCGGCGCCAGCACCGCGGCTCCCGCCCGCACGCAGCGGGCGGCCAGCGGCACGTCCGAGGTCACCACCACATCCCGCGCACCGGCCCGCTCGGCGATCCAGCCGTCGGCGACATCCGGGCCGCTCTCGACGACGACGCGCTCGACCAGCGGCGATGCCGGCACGTTCATCATGCTGTTCGAGACCACGTACACCCGCACGCCGTAGCGCGTGGCGACGCGATAGACCTCGTCCTTCACCGGACAGGCATCGGCATCGACGAAGATGCGTGTCGCCTGTCCAGGCGGCTGATCGGACGCCAAGGACGTCACTAGCTCGACTGCGTATCGAGCCGGCGCAGCACCGCGATCACGTCCGACGCGGTCTCGTCGACGGTCTGCTCGACCGGTACCACCAGCGCCGGCTCATCGGCGCCGGGTTCCTCCAGCGTGCGCAACTGGCTCGGCAGCAGCGTAGGCGGCATGTAGTGCCCGCGGCGTCGTTCGAGACGAGCCCGCAACACCACCTCGGGGACCTTCAGGTACAGGAAATGCAGCCCCGGCCGCCCCTCGCCCAGGCGTTCGCGATAGACGCGCCGCAGCGCCGAGCAGGTCAGCAGGCCGCCGGTGCCGGCCTCGAGACGCTCGCGTATCCACTGCGCGCAGGTATCGAGCCACGGGCCGCGATCCTCGTCGGTCAGCGGAATGCCGGCCGCCATCTTGGCGACGTTCGCCTTGGGGTGCAGTTCGTCGCCTTCCTGGAACGGCCAGCCAAGCTCGTCGCGCAGCCGCAGCGCGATGCTGCTCTTGCCGGAGCCCGACACGCCCATCACCACCAGCACGCGGGGTCGCAAAGCGGCGCTCATCCGGGGGCGCGCATTCGGGGGGCGCTCATGCGGGCTCGAATCGTGCGACGCCGTCCGCACCCGCCACCAGCACGAGCGCGGCCCGGCCGATGAACAGGCCGCTTTCGATCACGCCGACGATCTCGCCGATGCGACGCTCGAGCGTCGCCGGGTCCTCGATAACCCCGAAGTTGCAGTCCAGGATCAGGTTGCCGCCGTCGGTGACGAACAAGCTGTCGTCGCGATCGTGCCGCGGCGACACCCGGGCGCCCAGGCGGCCCAGCCGGTGCGCGGTGGCCTCCCAGGCGAACGGCGTGACCTCGACCGGGACCGCCGTGTGCTCGCCCAGGTGACGCACCAGCTTTCGTTCGTCGGCGATGATCACCAGCCTGCGGCTCGCCGCCGCCACGATCTTCTCGCGCAGCAGCGCGCCGCCGAGGCCCTTGATCAGGTTGAGCGACTTGCGCTCGATCTCGTCGGCGCCGTCGATGGTGAGGTCGATGCCGTCATGGTGGCCGAAATCGGTCAGGGTGATCCCGAGCTTGCTTGCCTGCGCCGCGCTGTGCTCGGAGGTGGCGATCGCGGTAAACTTCAGACCTTCCTGGATGCGCCGGCCAAGGGCCGCGATGACGAAGGCGGCGGTCGAGCCGGTGCCGAGGCCCACCACCATGCCGTTCTCGACCAGCAGCGCCGCCTGCTCGCCGGCTTCGCGCTTCAACGCCGCGGCGGGATCATCCATCACGCTTCTCGGCATCGGATTTGCCGGCCGCCGCCTCGTCCAGCACCCAGACCAGCTCACCCTCGGTGGTGATGTGCGACGAAGGCTGCGCCGGATCGCGGGCGCGCACTTTGCCAAGCACCTCGGCCTTGCCGGCCCCTGTCACCAGGAACAGCACGTAGGCGCTGCTGTGGATGGCCGGGTAGGTCAAGGTGAGGCGGCGATGCGGCGCATCGTGCGGCGTGCAGGTCGAGACCCAGGCGGTGCGCTCCTCCAGCACCGCCGTGCCGGGAAACAGCGAGGCGGTATGGCCGTTCTCGCCCAGGCCCAGCAGCACGACATCGAACAAGGGCCGTCCCGGCTGCAGCGCGTCGCTGCCATAGACCGCCCGCAGCTCGCGCTGGTAGCTGCGTGCCGCCTGAGCCGGATCGCCCTCGGCCGGCATGCGATGCACCCGCTCCGAGGGTACCGGCACATGCGACAGCAGCGCCCGGTTCACCATGTTGTAGTTGCTGTCGGCACTGTCGGGCGGCACGAAGCGCTCGTCGCCGAAGAACAATTCTAAACGTGACCAGGGGAACTCAGTCGCGAACGGGGCTGCCGCCAGGATCTCGTAGAGCCGCTTCGGCGTCGATCCGCCCGACAGCGCGATGACGTAGGGTGCATCGCCCGGCTTGGCACGGGCTCGCTCGAACAGGAACTCCGCCACGCGCCGGGCCACGGCCTGCGCATCCGGCAAGATCCACTCGCGACCTTCGGCAACGTCGGTCATCAGGCGGCTCCCGCCTCGCCGAGCACATACCGCTCGATGCCGCGCGCGAAGCCCTCCTCCTCGGAGGAGCTGCTCACGTGCGTCGCCGCCTGCTTGACCTCGTCGCTGGCCTGGCCCATCGCGATCGACAGGCCGCTCTTGCGGAACATCAGCACGTCGTTCGGCTGGTCGCCCAGCGTTGCGATCTCGCCGGCCGGAACGCCGAGCATCGCAACGAGGCTCTCGACGACCCCGCCCTTGTTGGCCTGCGGGTGCGTCACGTCGAGATAGTACGGCTGCGAACGCGCCGCCGACGCGCTGTCGCCGAGCGCCGCCTGCACGTCCTTTTCGCAAGCCTGCATCAGTTCGAGATCGTCGCTGACGCCGACGATCTTCACCGCACTATCCAGCGCGCTGCCAAAATCCTGCGCGACCTTCGGCGCGAACTTCACCGTCCACTGCTCGCGCGCGACATGCGGGCCGTTTGCATCGGGCACGATCCAGTCCTCGCCGGAATACACCCAGACATCGACCTTGTGCTCGCGCAGGATGCCGATGGTGCGCTCCGTCACCGCCCGCGACAGCGTCCGGGCCTCGATGATGGTCATGTCGGGCTTGACGAACAGCCCGCCGTTGAAGCCCGCCACCGGCTCGGTGATCGCAAGCGGCTTGATCACCATCTGCATGCCCTTAGGCGGCCGGCCGCTGGTGATCGCGAACCGTATGCCGCGCTCCTTCAAGCTGTGCACCGCCCGGATCGCCCGATCGGTCAGCAGCTTCTCCTTGGTGACAAGCGTGCCGTCGACATCCGCCAGCACCAGGCTGATCTTCGTGGCACCCTGGGGCGCGTTGTCGCTTGCGGCACTCATGCTGCTTCTCCGGGCCTGCCATAGCCGGGGCTGCGGGGCAGGATGAAACGCTCCATCGCCGTCGCCCAGCCATCCTGCTCGTTGCTGTCGGTGACGAAATGCGCGGCCGCCGCGACCTCGTCGGTCGCATTCCCCATGGCGATCGCGACGCCCGCGACCTGCAGCATGGCAATGTCGTTGCTCATGTCGCCGATGCACGCCATCTCCGCCGGCGGCACGCCGAGCAGGTCAGCCAGGTGCAGCGCCGCGCGGCCCTTGTTGGCATCCGGATGGGTGACATCGAGATAGTACGACTGCGAGCGGTGCGCGTTGACCCGGTCGCCGAGCAGCGTCTGCACGTTCTTCTCGACCCGTTCGAGCAGATGGTAGTCCGCACTCGACCCCATGATCTTGCCGACCTTGTGGTAGTGGCTGGCGAAGCTGTCCACTACCACCGGCTCGAGCTGTACCGCTCGATGCTCCTGCGCCACATACGCACCGTCAGGACGGCGTATCAGCCAGCTTCCCTCGGCGAACAGCCAGCTATCGACGCCGTGCTCGTCCAGCGTCTCGACAACGATGCGCGCGACCTGAGGATCGAGCGCCATCGCCGCGACCAGGCTGCCATCCGGCGCCAGGATCTCCCCGCCATTGAGGCCCGCGCGCGGCGTGTCGATGCCGAGCGGCTGCAGGAACATGTCCATGCCCCGCGCCGGGCGGCTGCTGACCAGGGCGAGTTGCACGCTGGCATCGCGCAGCCTGGGCGCCATCTCCAGCACCGCCGGCGTCAGCTCCTTGGTGCGGGTGACCAGCGTGCCGTCGATATCCGAGACCAGCAGCCTGATGCGGCCGGACGGGTCGTGCCGCCCAGCTTTGAGAGTGGCGCCCTGCAGCGGTGCTTCCGGAAGCGTGCTCATGCGGTCAACCTCAACCAGTGCCGCCCGTCGCGCGCGAGCAGCTCGTCGGCCTGCGCCGGACCGGGACGCCCGGCGGCATACTGGCAGACCTCGCCTTGTCCCGCCTGCCACGCATCGAGGATCGGCTGCACCACGCGCCAGCCCATCTCGACATTGTCGGCGCGCTGGAACAGCGTCGCATCGCCGATCAGGCAGTCATAGATCAGGGTCTCGTAGCCGGTGCTTGGCCCTTCCTGGAACCAGTCCGCATAGTCGAACTTCATCCGCACGCCGCCGAGCTTGACGACAGGCCCGGGCAGCTTGGCCGAGAACTGCATCGTGACCCCCTCGCTCGGCTGGATTTGCAGCACCATGATATTCGGCGTCAGCTTCTCGACCGGCGTGTCGCGGAACAGCGCGTACGGCGCCTGCTTGAAATGCACCGCGATCTCGGTCTTGCGCAGCGTCAGCCGCTTGCCGGTGCGCAGGTAGAACGGCACCCCGGCCCAGCGCCAGTTGTCGATGTTCAGCTTCATGGCGACAAAGGTCTCGGTCTCGCTGTCCGGTGCGATGTCCGGCTCCTCGCGATAACCGGGGATCGGCCGGCCTGCGATGGTGCCCGCGTCATACTGTCCGCGCACCGCGTCGCGATGGGTGGTCTCGTGGATCGCCGCCAGCACCTTGGTCTTCTCGTCGCGCACCGCATCGGCGTCAAACGATGCCGGCGCCTCCATCGCAACCATCGCCAGCAGCTGCATGATGTGGTTCGGGACCATGTCGCGCATTGCGCCGGTCCCTTCGTAGAAGCGGCCGCGCTTTTCGACGCCCACCGTCTCCGCCGCGGTGATCTGCACATGGTCGATGTTCTGGCGGTTCCAGAGCGGCTCGAAGAAGCCGTTGGAGAAGCGCAGCGCCAGGATGTTCTGCACCGTCTCCTTGCCGAGATAATGGTCGATCCGGTAGATCTGGCTCTCGTTCAGGCTGGCCAGCAGCTTGGTGTTGAGCGCCCGCGCCGAGCCGAGATCCGAGCCGAACGGCTTCTCGACCACCACCCGCCGATAGCCCATGTCGGTCTCGGCGGTGAGTTTGGCCGCATCCAGCTGCGAGACGATGGTGCCGAAGAACCTCGCCGCGACCGCGAGGTAGAACACGCAGTTGCCGGCGCCGCAGATCTCGCCCAGCCGCTGGTAGGTCGCCGGATCGTCGAAGCTGCCGCGCACATAAGACACGCGCTGGCAGAGCCAGTTCCACTCGTCCTCCTGCAGCGTCACCGCGGTCGCACGCCGCTGCGCCACGAACTGCCGGATCGTGATCTCCAGCTGCGCGCGGAGATGCTCGGTATCCATCTCCGCCCAGTCGACCGCCACGATCGCGAAATCCGGGTTGAGCAGCCCCGCGCAGGTGAGATTGTAGATCGCCGGAATGAGCAGGCGCCGGGTCAGGTCGCCGCCGCCGCCGAAGATGACCATCGTGCAGGGCGGTGCAGGCGTCGGCCGGCCGCTGTCGTCGTCGGACTGATCGCTCAGATTGACAGGGCCGGTCGGGGCGTCCATGCGGCTGACTACTTGACCTCCGACACGTCGCCGCCGTGCTTCTTTTCGGTGAGATGCTGCTCGACATGGCCGCCGAACTGGAACCGCATCGCCGACAGCAGCTTCTCGGCGTAGTTGTTGTCGGTGCGGCTGCGAAAGCGCGTGAACAGCGATGCGGTCAGCACCGGCGCCGGCACCGCCTCCTCGATGGCCGCCTCGATGGTCCAGCGTCCCTCGCCGGAATCCGCGACCTGCCCGGTATAGTCGGACAGGCTCTCATTCTTGGCCAGCGCCGAGGCACACAGGTCGAGCAGCCAGGACGACACCACGCTGCCGCGGCGCCACACTTCGGCGATATCAGCCATGTTCAGCTCGAACCGCTCGTCCTCCTGCAGGTCATGCGAGTTCTTGTTGCGCATGATGTCGAAGCCCTCGGCATAGGCCTCCATCATTCCGTATTCGATGCCGTTATGCACCATCTTCACGAAATGCCCCGATCCCGCCGGACCGCAATGCAGGTAGCCCTGCTCCGCCCGCGGATCGAGCTTGGCGGTGTCGCCGCGCCCGGCGGTGCGCTCCACCTCGCCCAGACCCGGAGCCAGCGCCGACAGGATCGGGTCGATGAGCTCCACGGCCTTCTTGGCGCCGCCGATCATCATGCAGTAGCCGCGCTCGAGGCCCCAGACGCCGCCGGAGGTGCCGACATCGACATAGTGGATGCCCTTCTCGCGCAGCGCCTTCGCCCGCCTGATGTCATCCTTGTAGAAGCTGTTGCCGCCATCGATGATGATGTCGCCGCTCGCCAGCAGGCCGCTGAGCGTGTCGATGGTGTCCTCGGTGATCTTGCCGGCCGGCAGCATCACCCAGAACACCCGGGGTGCCGCGAGCTTGCCCACCATGTCGGTCAGGCCATGCGCCTCGGCGCTTCCCTGCGCGCGCTCGTGCACCTTGGTCACCACATTCGGGTCGTGGTCATACAGCACGACCTCGTGCCCGTGCCGGGACAGCCGGACCGAGATATTGCCGCCCATGCGGCCAAGACCAATGACGCCGATCTGCATGAGGATCTCCGTGACGGTGATGACTTGCGAGAATGAAGCGACGCCCGGCGACGCGGCGCCGGGCGTCCCTGATGCGTCAGCCGGCGGCGGCGACCTCGATGGCCTTGCCAAGTCTCTGCAGCCCGGCCGCAAGGTTGCCGTGGATGTGTACGCGCAGCGCGCGCCGGCCGCGCTCGGCCAGCACGTCGAAATCGCCGCGCGCCTGCGCCGCCTTCACCACGCCGAACGAGTAGGTCTCGCCCGGCACCGGCAGGTCGGCGACGTCATCCGCGGTGATCTGCAGGAACACCCCGCTGGCCGGTCCGCCCTTGTACGCCTGGCCGGTGGAGTGCAGGAAACGCGGCCCGAACTCGGCGGCGGTCGCCACCTTCTTCGCATCGCGGATGGCAAGCCGCGCGGTCTGGATCCAGCCGCGCGTTTCGGCATCGCGCTGGATGTAGGCCAGCAGCGCCACGTAGTCGCCCGCCTTGATCCGATCGAAATGCGCCTTCAGCACCGCGTCCAGCGAGCCGCCCCCCAGGGCCTTCGCATTGACGGGATCGGCGAAGAAACTGAAGTCACCGTCCTTGCCGAACGGCGTCTCCTCCGGCAGCGAGCCGGTCTTGCTGTAGGCATCGGTCAGCTTGCGCGTCTCGATCTTGCTGGCTTCCACGTCCGGCTGGTCGAACGCATTGATGCCGATGATGGCACCCGCCACCGCGGTCGCGAACTCCCAGCGGAAGAACTCCTGCACGATCTGCACCGGACTGGCCAGCGCGATCGACACCACCGGCTGCCCGGCCTGCTTCAGCGCCTCGATCGCGCGGTCCTGCGCCGCGTCCGGCGCATCCGCCAGCCGCAGATAGGCGAACACCCGGTCGCGGCCGTACTGCTCGGGGGAGGCCAGCGTCTCGCCGTCGATCGGGATCAGGCCGAGCCCGTTCTTGCCGGTGCTCTCCGCCATCAACTGCTCGAGCCAGGCGCCGAGATCGGTTATCGCAGGCGACGCCACGATCGTCACCTTGTCCCGGCCATGCTTGGCGGCGACGCCGAGCACAGTGCCGAGCTGCACGCCCGGGTTCTGCAGCGGCGGCGTGCCCGAGCCGCACGCATACGCCATGCGCTGGCCGCTCTCGAGGAACTCTTGCAGGTCGAGGCCCATGGCCGCCGCCGGCACCAGCCCGAAGTTCGACAGCACCGAATAGCGGCCGCCGATCTGCTTCTCGCCGTGGAAGATCTTCCAGAAGTGGTCCGCCTTTGCGACCTCCTCCATGTGCGAGCCGGGATCGGTCACCGCCACGAAATGGCTGCCGACCTTGTCCGGCCCGACCGCCCGCTTTGCCGCCTCGAAGAAATACGCCTTGAGGATGTTCGGCTCCAGCGTGCCGCCGGATTTTGAGCTGACGATGAACAGCGTGTTCGCGAGGTCGATCTTGTTCTCGAACGCCTTCACCTGCTGCGGGTCGGTGCTGTCCAGCACATGCAGCCTCGGATAGCCGCCACGGTGGCCGAAGGTCTCCGCCAGCACTTCCGGACCGAGGCTCGAGCCGCCCATGCCGAGCAGCAGCACATCGCTGAAGCCGCACGCCTTCACCTCCTTCTGGAAGCTGGTGAGTTCGCCCTGATGCGCGAGCCGCTCGTCGATGATGTCGAGCCAGACCAGCCAGCTGGTCTCGTCGCGGCCGGTCCAGACCGAGGCGTCGCGCTCCCAGATCCGGCGCACGGTGCCGTCCTTGCGCCAGGCTTCCAGGCTCGCCTGCACCGCGGCCTCGAGATCGGGCGGCAGGCTGATGGAGGCACTGCTCAGCTTGTTACCGGCCAGCGCCACCTGCTTGGCCGCCACCGCGCCGAGCAGCTGGTCGAAGCTGTCGGCGAACGCGGACACGCCGTCCGCCACCAGCTTGCTGGTCACGCCGGGCAGGTCCAGCCCGAGCCGCTCCGCCTCGGCCAGCACATGGCGCGCGCCTTCGACGTCCTCGGTGAGCGAATTGCGGGCAACGCCGTGGTCGCGGAACGCATCCATCGTCGCCGGCGGCATGGTGTTGACGGTGTCGGCGCCGATCAGCTCCTCGACATACAGCACGTCGCTGTACGCCTTATCCTTGGTGCCGGTGCTGGCCCACAGCAGGCGCTGCGGGTTGGCCTGCGCGCGGACCAGCGTCTGCCAGCGATCGCTGGCCGACACTTCGAGATAATGCTGGTAGGCCAGCTTGGCGTTGGCAATCGCGACCTTGCCGCGCACCGCCTTCAGCGCCGCGGTTTCCGGATCGCCCTTGGCGAGCCGGTCGTCGATCTTCTTGTCGATCAGCCCGTCGATGCGGCTGACGAAGAACGAGGCGACGCTGGCGATGTGGCTGATGTCGTGGCCCTTCGCGTGCCGCTCCTCCAGGCCGGCGATGTAGGCCTCGAGCACCTTCCTATAGGCATCGAGCGAGAACAGCAGGGTGACGTTGACATTGATGCCGTCGGCGATCGCCGCCTTGACCGCCGGCACGCCCGGCTCGGTGCCGGGGATCTTCACCATCAGGTTCGGACGGTCGACCGTCTTCCACAGCCGCTTCGCCTCGGCGATGGTCTCGTCGGTACGCATGCCGAGATACGGCGAGACCTCCAGGCTGACATAGCCGTCGAGCCCGCTTGTCTCGTCCCATACCGGCTTCAGGACCGCCGTCGCCTCGCGGATGTCGTCGATCGCCATCGTCTCGTAGATGTCGCTCGCCGTCGCGTTGCCCGCATCGGCCAGGGTCTTGAACTGGCCGTCATAGTCGGTCCCATGCCCCATCGCCTTTTCGAAGATGGCGGGGTTGGAGGTGACGCCCTTGAGCCGGTCCTTCTGCACCAGCCCGGCCAGGCTGCCATCCTGCACGAAGGATCTCTGGATGAAGTCGAGCCAGGGCGACTGCCCGAACTTCTCCAGGGTCCGCAACGGATTGCCCGCGTCCTGGGCGCCCGGCGTCTTCTGTACTACGTTCATGAGTGCTCCTGTTGGGTTGGCTCTCAGAATGAACCGGCGTAGGGCCTCAAGATGCGTCCGCTGCCGGAGACTTGGCAAGCAAGGCCAGGGCTCTGCCCTGGACCCGCTGGGGCCTGAGGCCCCAGACCCCCATTCTTGAGTTAATGGATTTCAAAGGCTTCGCCTTTGATGGGGTCCAGGGGCAAAGCCCCTGGCCTTTCTAGCATGATCACAAAAGGATCAGCCACCAGGAGGGACATGCGGCGGCCGCGCCTCGCCGACACCGAGGCGGCGATGGAACCATTCCCGGATGGTCTGGAAGGTCACGTACAGCATCGGGATGATGAAGATGCCGACGCAGCTGGCGGCCAGCATCCCGGCGAACACCGGGGTGCCGACGTCGCGCCGGCTGATCTGGGCGGCGCCGGTCGCGAACACCAGCGGCAGCAGGCCGAGGATGAAGGCGAACGAGGTCATCATCACCGCACGGAACCGCATGTGCGCGCCCTGCCTGGCCGCCTCCAGGATGCTGTCGCCGGCCTCCCGGCGCTCCTTGGCGAACTCGACGATCAGGATGCCGTTCTTGGCGGACAGCGCGATCAGCACCACCAGGCCGATCTGCGCATAGAGATCGAGCGACAGCCCGGCCAGCACGATGCCGATCATCGCGCCCAGCACGCCGACCGCCACCGACATCAGCACCGGGATCGGGATGATCCAGCTCTCGTACAGCCCGACCAGGAACAGGTAGGCGAACAGCAGCGACATCCCGAGGATGATGCCGGTCTTGCCGCTGGCCTGCACCTCCTGGTAGGCGGTGCTGGTCCATTCATAGTCGTAGCCGGTCTGCAGCGTCTGCTTGGAGATCGCCGCCATCGCCGCGAGCGCGGTGCCGGACGACACGCCGGGTGCGGGTCCGCCATTCACCGTGATCGCGCGGTAGTTGTTGTAGCGGGTGATCGCCTGCGGACCGGTGATGATCTTGACGGTGGCCAGTGAGCGCAGCGGCACCGTGCCGCCGCTGCTGTTGCGCACATAGATCGACCACAGATCGTCGATCTTGGAGCGGTTGCGCGCCTCGGCCTGCACGTTGACCTGCCAGACCCGGCCGAACAGGTTGAAGTCGTTGACATAGACGCTGCCGAGCGTGGTCTGCAGGGCGGTGAAGATGTCGTTCACGTTGACGCCGAGCGCCTGCGCCTTGGTGCGGTCGATCTCCAGGTAGAGCGACGGGTTGCTGGCGGTGAAGGTCGAGAACACCCGGGCCAGGCGGTGGTCGGCATTGGCGGCGGCCAGCAGGCCCTGCACGGCACTGCCGAGCTGCACCGGATCCTGGCCCTCTAGGCCTTCGAGTTCGTACTCGAAGCCGCCGCCCGGCGACAAGCCGATGATCGGCGGCAGGTTGAACGGGAAGATCGTCGCCTGCCGGATGTTCTGCGACCCCATGAACACGTCCCGCAACAGCGACTGCACGTTGGTCGCCGCCGTGGTGCGCTGGTCGAACGGCTTCAGGCGGGTGAACACGAAGCCGGTGTTCGGCTCCTGCACGGTGTCGAGGAACGAGTAGCCGATCACGCCGAACGTGTGCAGGGCGCCCGGCAGCGCCGCGTCCATCTTCTCGACCTGGGCGACCACGCCGCTGGTGCGCGCGACCGAGGCGCCGTCCGGCAGCTGCACGTTGGTGAAGAAGCCGCCCTGGTCCTCCTCCGGCAGGAAGCCGAGCGGCAGCGTCTTCTGGATCACGAAGATGCCGAAGCCGCACAGCAGCACCACCAGAACGCCGCCCAGGGCGAAGCGCAGCAGCCTCGCCACCACCCGCGAGTAGCCGTTGCGGGTGCGGTCGATGCCGTTCAGCACCCGGCCCAGGATCCCCCGCCGCGGGCCGGTATGGCGCAGGAACACGCCGCACAGTGCCGGCGACAGGGTCAGCGCGTTCAGCGCCGAGATCAGCATCGCGATGCAGATGGTGACCGCGAACTGCTGGAACAGCACGCCTGACAGGCCGGGGATGAAGGCGATCGGCACGAACACCGAGAGCAACACCAGGGTGATGGCGATGATCGGGCCGGTGATCTGGTTCATCGCCTTGCGGGTTGCCTCGGGGGGCGAAAGGTCCGGCTCCTCCTCGAGCACGCGCTCGACATTCTCCACCACCACGATGGCGTCGTCGACCACGATGCCGATCGCCAGCACCATCGCCAGCAGCGAGACCGTGTTGGCCGAGAACCCCAGCGCCACCATGCCGCCGAAGGCACCGATCAGGCTGACCGGCACCGCGCAGGTCGGGATGATGGTGGCGCGCACGCTGCCCAGGAACAGGAACACCACGAGGACGACGAGGATGAAGGCCTCGAACACCGTCTTCAGCACCTCGTGCACGGTGTCGTGCACGAAGTCGGTACTGTCATAGGTCACATTGTAGGTCAGGCCGGCCGGGAACCGCCCCGCGAGCCGGGTCAGCAGCGCCTTGATGCTGGTGGCGGTGTTGAGCGCGTTCGCTCCCGGCGCCAGGTAGATCGCCAGCGCCACCGAGGGCTTCTGGTCGAAGCGCGATTCGGAATCCAGCGTCTGCGCGCCGAGCTCGATGCGGGCGATGTCCTTGAGTTTCAGCGACGAGCCGTCCGAATTGGCGCGTATGACGATCTGGCCGAACTGTTGCGGCGTCACCAGCCGCCCCTGGGTCTGCACGTTGAACTGGTATTGCTGGTCGGGCCCGGCAGGCCGCGCGCCGATCCGCCCGACCGCCGCCACCTGGCTCTGCGAGGCGATCGCACTGGTGATGTCGGACGGCGACAGCCCGAGCTGCACCAGGCGGTTGTTGTCGAACCAGACCCGCATCGAATAGTTCTGCCGCGAGAGCAGCGAGGCCTGGCCGACGCCGGTGGTGCGCGAGACCTCGTCGATGATGTTGATGGTCATGTAGTTGGCGATGAACAGCGGCTTGAACACGCCGGTCGGGCTGTAGAAGTTCACGAACATCAGGATCGCCGACGATCGCTTCTGCACCGTCAGGCCCTCGGCCTGCACCGTCGCGGGCAGTTCGGCATTCGCCGTCTGCACGCGGTTCAGCACGTTGACGGTGTCGATGTCGGGATTGGTGCCGAGCAGGAAGCTGACGGTCAGGTTGTACGAGCCGTCATTGCCGCTGACCGACCGCATGTAGATCATCTTGTCGACGCCGACGACCTGCGCCTCGATCGGCTGTGCCACGCTGTTCTCGACGACGTTGGCAGAGGCGCCGGGGTAGGTCGCCGCCACCTGCACCTGCGGCGGCACGATGTCGGGGAACTGCGCCACCGGGATGCGGGTCAGGCCGACGACACCGGCCAGCGTGATGACGATCGCGATCACGATCGCGAGCCGCGGCCGGTCGATGAAGACTCCGGAGATCATGCGCGCCGGCCCTTACTGGCGGTTCGGCGTGGTGCCGGGGGTCGCGGGCGGCGCGGCGTTGCCGTTCTGGGCGGCGCCGGATTTCTCCGCCGGGGCGGCTTGCCCCTTGGCCGGCCCGCTCGCCGGCGGCGCCTCGCTCGGGTCGGCGACCACCGCCTGCGGCGCCTCGGGCTGCACCTGCAGGCCGGCATGCACCCGCTGGACGCCGTCCACGATGACGCGGTCGCCCTCCCTCAGCCCGCTCTCGACGACCTGCTGCGCGCCGTTCAGCGGGCCGAGCTTGACGTTCGACCGCTGCGCCTTGTTCTGCGCGTCAAGGGTGAAGACGTAGTTGCCCTGCTGGTCGGAGAGCACGGCAGCACTCGGCACGATCATCGACATCACCGGATGCGGGTCGGTGATCTGCACCGTCACGAACTCGCCATTGACCAGCTGCCGGGAGCCGACACCGCCCTGGTCGCCACCGCCCCGCTCCGGGTTGGCGATGGTTGCGCGCAGCGGGATGGTGTCGGTGTTGGCGGCCACCGTCGGCGACACGTAGTCGAGCTTGCCGGCCTTGTCGTAGGTGTCGCCATTGGTGAGCATGACATGCACGCGGGCGGCGCCGAGGCCGCCGAGTGCCGCATACTTCTTCTGCAGGGTCACCACGTCACGGGTCGCCACCGGGAACTCGACATACATCGGGTCCTGGGTGACGATCGTCGCCAGCGTGCCGCTTGTCGGGCTGACCACGTTGCCCTCGTTGACCGCGGTCTCGGTGATGCGGCCGTCAACCGGGGCGCGTATCTCGGTATAGGCGAGGTTGATCTGCGCCGACTGCAGGTTGCCCTGCGCCGTCAATACAGCGCCGGCATTGCCCTTCGCCGTCGCGACCGCGTTGTCGAGGTTGGATTGCTGCCCGGCCGGTGTGTGCAACAGCGCCTGCTGCCGCTGCAGGCTCAGCGAGGCGTAGCGAATGTTCGCCTGCGCCTGCGCCAGGGCACCCTGCTGCGCCAGCACCTGCGCCTGGAACGGCCCCTGCTCCAGCACGTAGAGCAGGTCCCCCTTCTTCACGTCCGCGCCTTCCGTGAACAGGCGCCGCTCCAGGAAGGCGGTCACCCGCGCCACCAGCGCCACGCTGTCCACCGCCTGGATGCGGCCGATGAACTGGCTGACCGAGGTGACCGGCTGCGACCTGACCTCGGTGACGCCCACGGCAGGCGCGGGTGGCGCACCCTGGGCCACCGCCCGATCGCCCGTTGCGCCGAGAGCCGCACAGGCAAGCAGAACCGCCGGTGCAGCGCGGGACAGGATATGCATGGGTCGTCCTCGTCAGATGCCGACTGTATGCCGGCTTCGGAAGCGGTGCAGCGATCGCGAAGCCGTTGCGACTGACCGCTCGGTCACCTTCTGACTTACACGACCGCACCGCAGGTCTGCAACCTGCCCTCCCGGGAGGCCGTTCCCGCGATGGGTCCGACATAACGGGAAGGGGACGCGGGTGCAGCCTGATCCGACACACGCTCGCGACAGGAGGCCGGCTTTCGACGGGGAGCCGGGACAAGCCGGGCAAGCCCCTCACAGGGTCGTGATCGTCGGCGGCGGGTTCGGCGGCATGAATGCCGCGCGCGCCCTGCATCGGGCCGACGCCGCGATCGTGCTGATCGACCGCACCAACCATAACCTGTTCCAGCCGCTGCTCTACCAGGTCGGCACCGCGGCGCTGTCCGGCAACGACATCGCCCTGCCGATCCGCTCGATCTTCCGTCGCCAGCGCAATGTGACGGTGGTCATGGACGAGCTCATCGGCATCGAGCGCGACCAGCGCCGCATCCGGCTCGCCTCCGGCAACAGCCTCGCCTACGACACGCTCATCCTGGCGACCGGCTCGGTCTATTCCTGGTTCGGCCACGACGACTGGAAGCAGCACAGCACGGCGCTCAAGACGCTCGACGAGGCGGACCTGCTGCGCAACCGGCTGCTCGACGCCTTCGAGCGGGCCGAGATCGCGACCGACCCCGCCGAGATCGCCCGGCTGCTGACCTTCGTGGTGATCGGCGCCGGCCCGACCGGGGTGGAACTGGCCGGCGCCATCGCCGAGCTGTCGCGCCACACCCTGTCGCGCGACTTCCGCCGCATCCACGCCCCGGACGCCCGCATCATCCTGTGCGATGCCGGGCCGCGCGTGCTGGCGCAGTTCCCGCAGCATCTCTCGGACTACGCCGCCCGGCGCCTGCAATCGCTCGGCATCGAGCTGCGGCTGTCATGCCAGGTCGGCGCCGTCGATGCCGACGGCGTCGAGGCCGGCGGCACGCGCATCCCGTCGGCGTCCGTGTTCTGGGCCGCCGGCACCGAGGCGACCCCGGTGGCGCACTGGCTCGACGTGCCGCCGGGCAAGCACGGCCTGGTCGCGGTCGGACCGGACTGCACCCTGCCCGGCCATCCCGAGATCTTCGTCATCGGCGACGCCGCCGCATGCCAGGGCGCCGACGGCAAGCCGCTGCCGGGCCTCGGCTCGGTCGCCAAGCAGCAGGGCCACCATGTCGGACGCATCGTCGCGGCCCGGCTGGCCGGCGGCACGCCGCCCGGCGCCTTCCGCTACCGCGACTATGGCCAGCTGGCGATGATCGGGGCGTCCTCGGCGGTGGCGGATTTCGGCTGGATCCGGCTGACCGGGTTTGCCGCCTGGGTGGTCTGGAGCGCGGTCCACCTGCTGCTGCTGGTCAGTGCCCGCAACCGCCTGGTGGTCTATATCAACTGGGTCTGGGCCTGGCTGACCTATGGCCGCGGGGCTCGCGTGATCACCAGGCCGCTCTCCGACATCCTGCCGGACCGCGACCCAGAAGCAGGCGGCGCTTGACCGATCTCAGCCACCATACCGCCGACGGTTTTTGCAACCCGCCCTGGCTGAGCCCGCCCGAGCCGGCGCCGGACCCCGCGATCGCCGCCCCACACGGCTCCCGCAGCCGGATGCTGACCCTGCTGCGCTGGCGCATGCGGCGCTCCGGCTCCCCGTGGCCAACCTGGATTACCGATCCGCCGCCTTCTGGTGACCCTTTCGCGGTGCCCTCGCCAGGGCAGGTCAGCGTCACCTTCATCGGCCATAGCTGCTTCCTCATCCGCCTGCCGGGGCTCACCGTGTTGACCGACCCGATGTTCAGCCATCGCGCCTCGCCGGTCTCCTGGATCGGCCCGGCCCGGGTCCGGGCGCCGGGGCGCCGGCTGGACGAGCTGCCGCCGGTGGACCTCGTGCTGCAGTCGCACAACCATTACGACCATCTCGACCTGCCATCGCTGCGGGCGCTGTATCGCCGGTCGGCCCCGCGCGTGATCACGCCGCTCGGCAATGCCGGCCTGATCCGCAAGGCCGGCCGCTTTTCGGTCGAGGAGCTGGACTGGTGGCAGACTTCACAGGGGTGGCAAACGGGACAGACCGATCATCCGGTGCCGGTGCGCATCACCGCGGTGCCGGCGCGGCACTTCTCGGCCCGGACCACGCGCGATACCGGGCGCGCGCTTTGGGCCGGGTTCATGCTGGAGACCATGCCGCGCCAGGAGGCGCCTCACGGGGCCGGGCTGCGCATCCTGTTCGCCGGCGATACCGGCGACGGCACGCACTGGCCGTTGATCCGCGACCGGCTCGGCGCTCCCGACCTCGCGCTGCTGCCGATCGGCGCCTACGCGCCGCGCGCCATCATGCGGCGTATGCACATGGACCCGGCGGAAGCGGTGCGGGCGCATCGGCAGCTTGGCGCGAAGCAGTCGATCGGCATGCATTTCGGCACCTTCCGCCTGACGGACGAGGCCGTGGATGCGCCGGAGCTCGCACTCGCCGTCGAACGCGATCGCCAACATGTTGACCCTGCTGCCTTCGTGACACTCGGTTTCGGCGAGTGCCGAAGCTTCTTGTTCCCACCGACTTGAGCGACCGGAACCGCGCGCGTCGCGCCGGGTTGTTGCGGCGCATGAAAACAGGAGCCTGACCCCGTGGCGAGCAGTTTGAAGAGTGGCGTCCGCGAAGGCTACCCGTTCCCGCGTGGCGCTCACTGGGACGGCGAAGGCGTCAATTTTGCCCTGTTCTCGGCCAATGCGACCAAGGTCGAGGTCTGCCTGTTCGACCAGAGCGGCACCACCGAGCTCGAGCGCATCGCGCTGCCGGAATTCACCGACCAGATCTTCCATGGCTGGATCCCCGAGGTCGGCCCGGGACAGGTCTATGGCTACCGCGTGCACGGTCCGTATGCGCCGGATGCCGGCCATCGCTTCAATGCGAACAAGCTGCTGCTCGACCCGTACGCGCGCGCCCATGTCGGCGAGCTGCAATGGGACCCGGCGATCTTCGGCTACACGATCGGCCACAAGGACGAGGACCTGTCGTTCGACACGCGCGACAGCGCGCCGTTCATGCCGAAATCGGTTGTCGTGGACCAGAACTACGACTGGCACGGCCAGCCGCGCCGCAATCCGATCGCCTGGGACCGCACCGTGCTCTACGAGACGCACGTGCGCGGCTACACCATGCAGCACCCGAAGGTCGAGGAGGCCCTGCGCGGCACCTATGCCGGTTTCGGTACCAAGGCGGTGCTCGACCACATCAAGGGCATCGGCGTCACCTCGGTCGAGCTGCTGCCGGTGCACAGCTTCATCAACGACAGCCAGCTGCTGGACCGCGGCCTCACCAACTACTGGGGCTACAACACCATCGGCTTCTTCGCGCCCGACCCGCGCTATGCCGCCGACCGCGCCAACTCGCTGCGCGAGTTCAAGGAGATGGTCTCCAAGGTGCACGAGTCCGGCCTCGAGCTGATCCTGGACGTGGTGTACAACCACACCGCGGAAGGCAACGAGCGCGGCCCGACGCTGTCGTTCAAGGGCATCGACAACGCCTCCTACTACCGGCTGCTGGCCGACAAGCCGCGCTACTACATCAACGACACCGGCACCGGCAACACGGTCAATCTGAGCCATCCGCGCGTCATCCAGATGGTCACCGACAGCCTGCGCTACTGGTCCGAGGAGATGCATGTCGACGGCTTCCGCTTCGACCTCGGCACCATCCTGGCGCGCGAGCCGAACGGCTTCGACAACCAGTCCGGCTTCCTCAAGGCCTGCTGCCAGGACCCGACGCTCGGCACCGTGAAGCTGATCGCGGAGCCCTGGGATTGCGGGCCCGGCGGCTACCAGGTCGGCGAGTTCCCGCCCGGCTGGGCCGAATGGAACGACAAGTTCCGCGATACCGTGCGCGACTTCTGGAAGGGTGCATCCAATGTCGCCGAACTGGCGCCGCGCCTGCTCGCATCGCCCGAGCAGTTCGACCATCAGGGCCGCAAGCCGTGGGCCTCGGTGAACTTCGTCACCGCGCATGACGGCTTCACGCTGAACGACATCGTCACCTACGACGAGAAGCACAACGAGGCCAACGGCGAGGACGGCAAGGACGGCTCGTCCGACAACCGCTCCAGCAACTATGGCATCGAGGGCCCGACCGACGATCCCGAGATCAACCGGGTCCGCGCGCGGCAGATACGCAACCTGCTCGCCACGCTCCTTCTCAGTCAGGGCACGCCTATGCTGGTGGCGGGCGACGAGTTCGGCCGGACGCAGAACGGCAACAACAACGCCTACTGCCAGGACAGCGCGATCTCCTGGGTCGACTGGAACATCGAGGAGAAGGGGCAGGCGCTGATCGACTTCGTGACGCGTGTCACCAGCCTGCGCGCGCGCTTCCCGATCCTGCGCCGCAACCGCTTCCTGACCGAGGCCTTGAACGAGGAGCTCGACGTCAAGGAGCTGACCTGGATCAATGCCGGCGGCGGCGAGATGCAGCAGGGCGACTGGGACGCGGCGGCGCAGAGTGTCGGCCTGGTCCTGGACGGCCGCGCCCAGCAGAGCGGCATACGCAGGCGCGGCGAGGATGCGACGATCCTGCTGATCACCAATGCCTGGCATGACCTGGTGGAGTTCACCCTGCCGAGCCATGGCGGCACCGACCAGCACTGGACCCTGATGATCGACACCAACATCTCCGAGGCGGAGGAGAAGAAGGAGGACCAGACCTTCAAGGCGGGTGCGGTCTATGGCGTCACCGGCCGTTCGTTCCTGATGTTCGCCCTGGTGCCGGATAACGCCTGATGAGCACGCGCCAGCACAGGCTTCCGGCAGGCGCGGCCCTGCTGCAGGACGGCTCGACCGAGTTCCGGCTCTGGGCTCCGGGCTGCCGGCAGGTCAGCTTGCGGCTCGAGGCGGATGGGTCGACGCAGCCGATGCAGGCGCTGGCGGAAGGCTGGCACACGCTCCGGCTGCGGGCGGCCGGAGCCGGCACGCTCTACCGGTTCGTGCTGCCGGACGGCATGCAGGTGCCGGACCCGGCCTCGCGGTTCCAGCCGCACGATGTGCACGGACCGAGCGAGGTGATCGACCCGGCAGCCTACGAGTGGTCGTTGGACTGGAACGGGCGGCCCTGGGACGAGATCGTCCTCTACGAGTTGCATGTCGGCACCTTCACCCCTCAGGGCAGCTTCCTCGCTGCGATCGGCAAGCTCGACCACCTGGCCGCACTCGGCGTCACCGGCATCGAGCTCATGCCGGTGTGGGATTTTCCGGGGCAGCGCAACTGGGGCTATGACGGGGTGCTGCCCTACGCGCCGGACTCGTCCTATGGACGGCCGGAGGACTTCAAGGCGCTGGTCGAGGCGGCGCATGCGCGCGGCATCGCTGTCCTGCTCGACGTGGTCTATAATCATTTCGGACCGGACGGGAACTACCTGCCGGTCTATGCCCCGAAATTCTTCACCGAGCGCCACCACACGCCCTGGGGCGCGGCCGTCAACTACGACGGCGAGGGCAGCCGGGCGGTGCGCGAGTTCGTCATCCATAATGCGCTGTACTGGCTCGAGGAATACGACCTAGACGGGCTGCGCCTCGATGCGGTGCACGCGATCATCGATGACGGGCCCAGGCATCTTCTCGACGAGCTGTCGGAGCGGGCCCGCGCCGGCGCGCGCCGCCCGGTGCATCTGCTGCTGGAGAACGAGGACAACGAACCCAAGCGCCTGACGCGCCGCGGGCGCGAGCCGGTGCACTACACCGCGCAGTGGAACGACGATGTCCACCATGTCCTGCACGTCGCCGCCACCGGCGAGAAGACCGGCTACTATGCCGACTACGCAGGCAATACCGGGCTGCTGGCCAAGGCGCTGGCGGAAGGCTTCGCCTACCAGGGCCAGATGATGCCGTATCGCGGCGCGCCGCGCGGTGCGCCGGCCGCCAGCCTGCCGCCGGGTGCGTTCGTCGCCTTCATCCAGAACCACGACCAGGTCGGCAACCGGGCGTTCGGCGACCGGCTCGGCACCATTGCGAGCCCGGCCGCGATGCGTGCCCTGGCCGCGACCTACCTGCTGCTGCCGCAGACGCCGATGATCTTCATGGGCGAGGAATGGGGTGCGAGGCAGCCGTTCCCGTTCTTCTGCGACTTCGAGGGCGACCTCGCGGATGCGGTGCGCCGCGGCCGTCGCGAGGAGTTCTCGCGGTTTCCGGAATTCCAGGACCCGGAACAACGCGACCGCATCCCCGATCCGCTGGCCGAGAGCACCTTCACGTCCGCCAAGCTGGACTGGAACGAGATCAACCAGGATCACCTCGCACTCTATCGCGACCTGCTGGCGGTGCGTCGCCGGGAGATCGTGCCCCTGCTGCCGCACATCGTGCGCGGCGGCAGCGCGATCGAATTCGGCGCCGGCGCGGTGCAGGTGCGCTGGCAGATCGGCCTCGACAACGTGCTGGCGCTGTCGGTCATTCTTTCCGACACGACCATCGAGTTCCCCACGCCGACCGGCCGGACGATCTGGTCCGAGGGCGAGACCGATCCGGGCATGGGCCCCTGGTCGGTGCGCTGGTCCCTGGAGGCTGCATGACCACGCCGCGCGCCACCTACCGGCTGCAGTTCCATGCCGGCTTCGGCTTCAAGGACGCCACCGCCGTGGCGCCCTATCTGGCCAGGCTCGGCGTGAGCCATGTCTATGCGTCGCCCTACCTGAAGGCCCGGCCGGGCAGCACGCATGGCTATGATATCACCGACCATCTGGCGCTGAACCCGGAACTCGGCAGCGAGGCGGATTTCGACGCCATGGTTGCCGCCTTCAAGGCGCATGGGCTTGGTCAGATCCTCGACTTCGTGCCGAACCACATGGGTGTCGGAGGCGCCGACAACCCGCTCTGGCTCGACGTGCTGGAATGGGGTCCGCAGTCCGACCATGCCGGCTGGTTCGATATCGACTGGGATCCGGACCGGCGCTACCTCAAGGACAAGCTGCTGGTGCCGTTCCTCGGCGACCAGTACGGCGTCGAACTCAAGGGCGGCAAGCTGCAGGTCAAGTTCGACGAGCAGGATGGCAGCCTTGCGGTCTGGGCCTATGACAACCACAAGCTGCCGATCTGCCCGCTGCAGTACGACATCGTGCTCGGCCATGACGATCCCGAGCTCGACCGGCTGAGCGACTTCTTCTCCGACCTGGCGCAGTGGCGGCCGCAGATGGCCGAGCGCGCGGCCGCATTGAAATCCGACCTCGCGCGTACAGCGGGCGAGAATCCGGCCGCGCGGGCAGCGCTCGATGCCAGCATCGCGGCGCTCAATGCCGACTGGCGCGCACTCGATGCGCTGATCCAGCAGCAGAGCTGGCGCATCGCCTATTTCGGTGTGGCCGGCGACGACATCAACTATCGGCGCTTCTTCAATATCAACGATCTAGCCGGCATACGCATGGAGCTGCCGGCGGTGTTCCGGCACGCGCATGGCCTTATCCTGCCGATGATCGAGGACGGCACCATCGACGGGCTGCGCATCGACCACATCGACGGGCTGCTCGATCCGAAAGCCTATATCGAGGACCTGCGTCGCGCGACCGACCGACCGTTTTATCTGGTGATCGAAAAGATCCTGGCGGCGCACGAAGCGCTGCGCGAGGACTGGAAGGTCGAGGGCACCACCGGCTACGACTTCACCAACCTGGTGCTCGGCGTGCTGGTCAATCCGGGCGCCGAGGCGGCCTTCACCGCCACCTATCACGAATTCACCGGCCTGCGCACGCCGTTCGCCCGCATCGTCTATGACTGCAAGATACGCATCATGGAAAACGAGATGGCGAGCGAGCTGAACGCGCTCGGCCGCGATGCGGGGCGGGTCGCGCGGCAGAATCCGATGACGGCGGATTTCACCAAGACGGTGCTGCAGCGGGCGATCAAGCAGATCGTCGCCTGCTTCCCGGTCTATCGCACCTATATCGAGTTTGAATCGGACAGCGACAGCGCCGACAAGCGCGACCTCGACTGGGCGATCACCCAGGCACGCCGCTACGACCCGGCGCTCGATCCGTCGGTCTTCAGGTTCCTGCACGACCTGCTGTCGGGACGTCTGACGGCGCATCCGAAGAGCGGCTTCAACCGCACCAGCGTGCTGCGGCTGGCGATGAAGCTGCAGCAGTACAGCGGCCCGGTGATGGCCAAGGGCCTCGAGGACACCGCCTTCTATCGCTACAACCGGTTCGTGGCGCTGAACGAGGTTGGCGGCGAGCCGGAACGGTTCGGCCTGTCCGCCGGTGCCTTCCACAAGGCCAACACGCAGCGGGCCAGGAACTGGCCGCACGCCATGCTCGGCACCTCGACGCACGACACCAAGCGCGGCGAGGATACCCGCGCCCGGCTTGCCGTGCTGGCCGACATCCCCGACGAGTGGGCGCGCCAGGTGCAGACCTGGAGCCGGCTGCTGCGCGCCCGCCGTGGCGATGTCGAGGGCAACGCGCCGCCGGATCGCAATGACGAGTATCTGCTCTACCAGCTCCTGGTCGGCTCCTGGCCGGTGGAGATGCTTGCCGGCACCAACGCCGACGGGCTGCGGGCCTATGGCGAACGCATCAAGGCGACCCTCGAGAAGTCGATGCGCGAGGGCAAGCTGCACTCGAACTGGTCGTCGCCGGATACGGCCTACGAGGACGCGATGCAGTCGTTCGCGCGCGACGCGCTCGACCCGAACCGCGACAGCTTCCTCGCCGCCTTCCTGCCGTTCGTCCAGAAGGTCGCGCGTCTCGGGGTCGAGAACAGCCTGGTGCAGGCGGTGCTCAAGCTGACGGTGCCGGGCATGCCCGACCTCTACCAGGGCAGCGAGATGTGGGACCTCAGCCTGGTCGATCCGGACAATCGCCGTCCGGTCGACTACGAGGTCAGGCGCCGCGCCCTGGACGCGATCGAACCGGCCCTTGCGGAGCGAGGCGCCGCAACGCTTGCCGAGCTGCGCGACGACTGGGCCGATGGCCGCATCAAGCTCGCCGTGACGACCCTGCTGCTGCGGCTGCGGGCGGAGCATGCCGCCTTGTTCGCCGATGGCGGCTATGAGCCGATCGCGGTCGCCGGCGAGCGTTCGGAACAGGCCTTGGGCTTCGTGCGATCGCACGAGGACAGCCGCCTGGCGGTGCTGGTCTCGCGCTACCCCGGCCTGCGCGATGCCGAACCGGGCTGGGAGGGAAGCAGTGCCACCCTGCCCGACGGCGAGTGGGTCGACCTGTTCAGCCAGCGTCGCTACGCGAGTGGGGACGTGCCGCTGGCCGACCTGTTCGCGCTGTTGCCGGTGGCCGTGCTGGTCAGGTCGTAGCGCCGGGGATAGGCTCGGCTTAGAGGCTGCTGGAAACACCTGCTGCTGGCGATCCGACGCGCCTTTCCTGTGCTCCGCTGCTCACGGCCAGACGGCCGCTGCGCTGCGGTGCTCGGAAAGTCACGACGGCCGCGGCCCTTCAGGCCGCTCTCATCCAGCATCAGGTGTTGCCAACAGCCTCTTCGGTGGCTTCACCGCGAAGCAAGGAGCCCGCTGCCATGCCGACCAACACCACCCAACATCCGGATCCGGTGCCGGCCCCACCGGCCGGTTTCACCCACGAGCAGGTCGAGGCCTTGTTCTTCGGCGCCGCGCGGGACGGGCAGGCCGATCTGCTGGAGGCGTTCCTCGATGCCGGCGCGGATGCCAATCGCGCCGATCTGCGCGGCTACACGCCGCTGATCCTGGCCTCCTATAATGGCCATCTCGACGCCACCCGGCTGCTGCTGGGACGCGGTGCGCTGCCGGACGGCCGCGATGCCAAGGGGAGCACGGCGCTCGGCGGGGTTGCCTTCAAGGGCGATGTCGAGATTGCCCGTCATCTGGTCGAGGCAGGTGCGGCCGTCGATGCCCCGAACGATGTCGGCCGCACGCCGCTGATGTTCGCGGTGATGTTCGGCCGCGAGCAGATGGCGCGCTACCTGTTGGAGGCCGGCGCCGATCCGCGTCGCAGCGATGGCGAGGGCAACAGCGCGCTCAGCCTGGCGCGGCGGCAGGGCCACCAGGACCTGATCGACCTGCTGGGAGCGATCGCGACCGGCTGAGGCGCGAACAGCGCCCGTGCTGATCATTCGACCAGCATCGCGCTTACCGTCGCGAGGAGCATGAGCGCCATCGATACGTTGAAGAGGCGCAGCCGGATCGGATGATGCAGCAGCCGGCCGCCGCTCGCGCCGATCAGGCCCCAGCCGCCGACGCATGGGACGCTGACAAGGGTGAACACCAGGCCGAGCAGCGGTCCGAACACCAGGGCGTTGCCGCCGGGCGGCAGGAAGGTGGCGGTCGCGGCGACTGCCATGATCCAGCCTTTGGGGTTGATCCACTGGAAGGCGCAGGCGCCCCAGAAACTCAGCGTCCGCACCGCACGCAGATCGCCTTGCACCGGCGCCGTGGCGATCTTCCAGGCGAGCCAGGTCATCCAGATCGCGCCCACGGCCTGCAGCGCCCGCTGCAGCATCCGGCTGTGTGCCAGCGGCACGCCGAGGCCACAGGCCACGAGTGCCACCATCACCCCGAAGCCGATCGCGACGCCGGCCAGTTGCGGCAGCGTGCGTCGAAAGCCGTGCGCGGCGGCGGCACTGAGCATCATGATGTTGTTCGGCCCGGGTGTCGCCGAGGCGCTGAAGGCGAAGCTCAGCAGCGGCAAGAGCGGGAAACTGGGGTCGGCGGGAGATCCTGGCACGATCGGTTCCTGTTCGGAGCCGGTAGCCGGGAGCGGACTGAAGCGAAACCCCGACCGGACCGGCGGGTTTCGGGAGGCAACTCGAGGCCGTCAGGCCTTAGCGCGCATACTCCCGGACCCCACCAGAGGTGATAATCCAGAGGACGGCGGCGAGGGCGGCGCGCATGCCACGACCCTTAGCAGGATCCGCCGGAGTAACAAGCGGCCCTCATGGGCGGCCTGGCAACTTCGACGTGCTCTTCAGCGAATGCCTTCCGCGGCGAGATCCTCAAGCAGCCGCACGATCACGTCGACGGCCAGCTCCGCATCCTGCCCGGTGATCGACTCCGCCGGATTGTGGCTGATGCCGCCGCGGCAGCGCACGAACAGCATCGCGATCGGGCAGAGCGCCGCCATCGCCATCGCATCGTGGCCGGCGCCGCTCGGCAGGCGCTTGGTCTCCAGGCCACAGGCGATGGCCGCCCGCTCCAGCCGGGCCTGCCAGTCCTCGGCGCAGGGAGCCGCCGAAGCGGAGAAGCCCGGCGCGATGCTGTGGGTGACACCGTGCTCCGCGGTGATCGCGTCCCACTCATGGAACAGGGCGGCGCAGGCCTTGTCGCGCAGCGCGTCGGTCGAGGCACGCAGGTCGAGACTGAATTCGACCTCGCCGGCGATCACGTTGACGCCGCCGGGCCAGGCCCGGATCTGCCCCACCGTCGCGGTGACCCCGGGCCAGGCCAGGCCGGCGCCGCGCGTTGCCACGATCATCTCGGCGGCGGTCGCCAAAGCGTCCCGCCTGCTGTCCATCGGCACCGTGCCGGCATGGCCCGCCTCGCCGCATACCGTGACGATGAACCGGCTGGCGGCATTGATCGCGGTGACCACCCCGAGGGGCAGGGCCGCCTGCTCGAGTACCGGACCCTGCTCGATATGCGGTTCGAGATAGGCGATGACGCGGTCGGGCCGGTAGGCGGCGTCGCCGAGCCGATCCGGGTCGCAGCCGAAGGCCGATAGCGCATCGCGCAGGGTGATGCCCTCGGCATCGTGGGACGCGAGGTGCAACGCCGCATCCAGCGTCCCGGCGCAGGCGCGCGAGCCGGTCAAGGTGCGCGCAAACCGCACGCCTTCCTCGTCCCCGAAGGCCAGCAACTCGACCGCGAACGGCAGCCGGATGTCGCGGTCGCGAAGCCGTTCCAGCGCCGCCAGGCCGGCGAGGATGCCCAACGCGCCGTCATAGCGGCCGGCGTCGGGCACGGTGTCGAGATGCGAGCCGATCAGCAGCGTACGGGCGTCGGGATCGCTGCCCTCCAGCCGCCCGACCAGGGTCGCCGCCGCATCCAGGCGGGTTGCGAGGCCCGCCTGCTGCATCCAGCCGCGCGCCAAGCGAATGGCAGCCTCGTGCGCCGGGGTAAGATAGAGCCGGGTCAGGACCCCGGCGCCATCCGTGCACCGCGCCAGCGTGTCGAGCCGTCCGAGCAGGCTCGCCGGGTCGTGCGGCATCGAGCCGTCTGCTTCACTCCGCATTCCCCGCCCGTCCTCGCCCGGCCCCGGAGACGGGCAGAGCAAGACCCGGGCCGGACCGCCTGCGACGTTCAGCCTCGGCTGTAGGTGCCGATCAGCAAGCCCCTGGCGATGACGTGCCCGCGCAGCGCGGCGACCAGGGCCGACCGGCCCGGCGCCTTGTTGAAGCTCGGCACCTCGTCGAGGGCGAACATCTGGAAGGCGTAGCGATGCGGCCCGTGTCCGCGCGGCGGGTCCGGGGGGAGCCAGCCATGCGACAGGAACGAGTTCCGGCCCATGCCGAAACGCTCGCTGCCCGATCCGGAGGCCGGCAGGTCGCCCTCGGCCAGGCCACCGTCATACGGCGGCAGATCGCCCAGGATGGCGTGCACCAGCGGCCGGAAGGTCGGGCTGTCGGCATCCTCGACGAGCAGCACGAGGGCCTGCGCCTCGGGCGGCACGCCGATCCACTCCAGCGGCGGCGACAGCTTCTCGCCATCCTCGGTGTAGCGGGACGGGATCGGCCCGTCCGGCGGGAACGCTGTCGAGGTGACGGCGATCACATCCGGCACGTCGGCGAAGCTTGCGTCCTGCGTCACCAGGGCCTGGGTCCCGGGACGCACCGACTTCAGCGCGCGGCCGACGCCGGCAGGCAGTTTCTCGAGCATGCAGAGGCTCCCTCTTGACGGCCCCGTCTTGGAGACACACCGACGTTCCGCAGGCGCACAAGGTTGCCTGCAAGGCTTGCATCCTCGCGTGAGCGTGCGCACACCCTGCGCAGCCCGACAGGACGATGACCGATGAGCCGCTTCTGGAGCGACCTGGTGCACGAGTTGACGCCGTACGTCCCGGGCGAGCAGCCGCGCGTGGCCGACCTGGTCAAGCTCAACACCAACGAAAGCCCGCTCGGCCCGTCACCGCGCGCGCTAGAGGCGATCCGCGCCGCGGCCACCGACACGCTGCGCCTGTATCCGGACCCGGACGCCACCGCTTTGCGCCAAGCGCTGGCCCGCTACCACCGGGTGCAGCCCGAGCAGGTGTTCGTCGGCAACGGCTCCGACGAGGTGCTGGCGCATGTCTTCGTCGCCTTGCTGCGGCACCAGGCACCGCTGCTGTTCCCGGACATCACCTACAGCTTCTATCCGGTCTATTGCCGGTTGTTCGGCGTGCGTCACGAGACGGTGCCGCTGGACGACGAGCTGCGTGTGCGCATCGCCGACTACCGGCGCCCAGCCGGCGCGATCATCCTGGCCAATCCCAACGCCCCGACCGGCATCGCGCTGACCCGGGATGCGGTCGCGTCCCTGCTGGCCGCGCATCCGGACCAGCCGGTGGTGATCGACGAGGCCTATGTCGATTTCGGCGCCGAGACGTCGATCCCGCTGGTCGCCAGCCACCCGAACCTGCTGGTGGTGCACACCATGTCGAAGTCGCGCGCCCTCGCCGGGCTGCGCGTCGGCTACGCTGTCGGGGATGCCGCCCTGGTCCAGGCGCTGATACGGGTCAAGGACAGCTTCAACTCCTATCCGCTCGGCCGGCCGGCCCAGGCCGGGGCCATCGCCGCGATCGAGGACGAGGCCTTCTTCCAGGCCAGCCGCCAGACGGTGATCGAGAGCCGCGAGCGCCTGACCGAGGGGCTGCAGCGGCTCGGCTTTGTCGTGCTGCCGTCCTCGGCCAATTTCGTGTTCGTGCGCCATCCGCATCGCGATGGCGCCGAACTCGCGCTGGCACTGCGGGAGCGCCGGGTGCTGGTGCGGCATTTCGCCAGGCCGCGTATCTCGGCCTACCTGCGCATCACCGTCGGCACCGATGCGCAGTCCGACCGGCTGCTGGCGGCGCTCGCGGACATCCTGTCGCGCAATGCGGTCTCCGCCTGAGAGCCTGTTTGCAAACGCCTGCTGCTGGCGATCCGACGCGCCTTTTCTCCGCTCCGGTGCTCACAGCCGAGAAGGCTGCTCCGCTCCGGTGCTCGGAAAGTCACGCCGGGCGCGGCCCTTCAGGCCGCTCTCATCCAGCATCAGGCGTTTTCAAACAGGCTCTGAAGCAACCCGCTCCTGCGGCCGCTTCCCACTCCCCGCCGGGCGTCGTAAGCCTGCGGCGCACGACGACAGGATACCCCGCGATGCGCGCATTCGATGGACAGCACTCCGACAACCAGCCGATCCGGCGCAACACCGCCGAGAAGCAGAAGCAGTTGCGCGAGCTGAAGGAGACCCTGGCCGCGATGAAGCCGCACGTGTCCGCCACGCTGCGCGACAGCGTCAGGAAGCGGATCATGGAGCTCGAGGCCGAGCTGAAGACGCGCTGACCTTCGCCGGCAACCAGGCATGACGGTCTCGCTGACCCGGCGCGTCGACGACCTGCTGGCCGGCGCCTTTGTCTCGGCCGGGCTGCCGTCCGAGACCGCCCGGGCGTCCCGCGCGTCGCGGCCGGAGCTTGCCGACCTGCAATGCAACGGCGTGATGCCGCTGGCCAAGGCGACCGGGCGCAACCCGCGCGAGATCGCGGCCGAGGTCGCGACCCTGCTCGGCGCCAGGCCGGAGTTCGACGAGGTGAGCGTCGCCGGTCCCGGCTTCCTCAACCTGCGGCTGTCGGCGGCCTTCCTCGCGGAGTGCGCGCGGGCGCAGGCGGCGGACCCGGCCCATGTCGGCATCGAGCAGGTCGAGAGCGGCCTGGTGATGCTCGATTTCGGCGGCCCGAATGTCGCTAAGCCGCTGCATGTCGGACACCTGCGCACGCTGGTGATCGGCGAGAGCCTGCGTCGCATCCTCGGCGCGCAGGGCATCCGCACCCTCTCGGACACCCATCTCGGCGACTGGGGCCTGCAGATGGGCATGCTGCTGTCGGAGATACGCCGGCGCTGGCCTGATCTGCCGCCGGGCAGCCTGCCGCCGCTGACCGAGGCCGACCTGCAGGTGCTCTATCCACAGGCCGCTGCTGCCTGCCGGGCCGATCCCGCCCGCATGGACGCGGCGCGCGCCGCGACCGCGGCGCTGCAGGCCGGCGACCCGGAGGCCCGCCGCGTCTGGTCGGAACTGCGCCGGATCTCGCTCGACGCGCAGATGCGGGATTTCGCGCTGCTGGATGCGCATTTCGACCTGCTACTGGGCGAGAGCGACGTGCAGAAGCTGATCCCCGACATGATCGCCGACCTGCGCGCGCGCGGTATCGCCACCCTGAGCGAGGGCGCGCTGATCGTCGAGGTGGCGACCGCCGAGGAATTCAGGCCGATGCCGCCGCTGCTGCTGGCGAAGTCGGACGGCGCCGCGCTCTATGCCACGACGGACCTTGCGACGTTGCTGTCGCGCAAGCGCGAGTACGATCCCGCGCGCATCATCTATGTGGTCGACCAGCGCCAGGCGCTGCATTTCGAGCAGGTGTTCCGCGCCGCGCGCCGCGCCGGCTATGTCGGCGGCATCGAGCTGGTTCATGCCGGCTACGGCACCGTGAACGGGCCGGACGGCAAGCCGTACAAGACCCGCGAGGGCAATGTGGCGCAGCTCGCCGACCTGCTGGGCGACGCCATCGGCCGCGCCGCCGAGCGCCTGCCGGAGACGCCACCAGGCCTCGACCGCGAGCAGCTTGCGCGCCTGGTCGGCCTGGCGGCGGTGAAGTTCGCCGACCTGTCGTCGTTCCGGACCTCCGGCTACGTGTTCGACGCCGAACGGATGGTCTCGTTCGAGGGCCGCACCGGACCCTATGTGCAATATGCCTGCGTGCGCATCGGCTCGATCCTGGCCCGCGCCGAGGCCCAGGGCGCCATGCCGGGTGCGATCGCGGTAGTCGCGCCGGCGGAGCGCGCGCTGGTGCTGGAATGCGCCAGGCTGCCGGACGCGGTGGCGTCTGCCAGCCGCAACCTCGCCCCGAACGAGATCGCCGACTACGTGTTCGCGCTGGCCCAGGCCTTCAGCCGCTTCTACAGCGAGTGCCCGGTGCTGGCTGCCTCTGACGACGCCGAGCGCGGCTCTCGGATCGCCTTGTGCGGCCTCACCCGCATGGTGCTGGCAAAGGGCCTCTGGCTGCTCGGGATCGCGGTTCCCGGGCGCATGTGACGGACGCTCCGTCATCTGTCATCTGAGTGCCAGCGACGCCAGCAGCGCCAGCGCCAGCACGGCGCTGACGATCTGCCAGCCGCGCAGCGGATCGCGCGCGAATACCGGCACGCGCCCGGATGGGATCACCTGCATGCCGGCCTCGCCGTGCTCGAGGGCGAACAGCAGCTCGATCGCATCGGCGTAGCGCTGCGCGGGTGCGACGGCCACCGCCTGCAGCAGCACGCGGTCGAGCCAGGGCGGCAGGTCCGGCCGCAGCTTGAGCAATGGCTGCGGGACCCCGAAGTGCGGATGCGAGAACGGCTCGATCTCGCCATAGGGATAGGCGCCGGTGAACGCCCGGTACAGCGTCACCCCGAGCGCGTAGATGTCGGTGGCGACGCTGCCCGCATCCTCGCCCGCCAGCATCTCCGGCGCCCGGAAGCTGGCGGTCCCGGGGGCGGCGGCAAGGGCAGGGGTCGCGGCATCCGCCTCCAGCTGCGGCAGCCGGGCCACCCCGAAATCGATCAGCCGCAGGCCGCCGCCTTCGGTCAGCACGATGTTCTCTGGCTTGATGTCGCGATGGATCACCCCGGCCCGATGCAGCCCTGCCACCGCCTTGCACAGCCGCACGCCGATGCCGATGCCCTGCGGCGCCGAAACCCGCGGCGCGCGGCGTAGCCGGCGCTCCAGCGTCTCGCCGGCATAGAACGGCATCGCCAGATACAGCGCGCTGCGCCGCTCCGCAGGCAGGTCGATCACCTCGCCCAGCCACGGGCTGCGCACCGCGGAGCCGATCCAGGCCTCGCGCGCCAGTGCAGACAGCAGCATCGGGTCGGCCTGGCGTGGCAGCTTGAGCACGACCGGCGCGTCCGCCCGGGTGTCGCGCGCCACGAACACCCGGGTGTCGCGCCCGGACGGCAGCGCGCGTTCCAGCCTGAAGCCGTCGAAGGACTGGCCTTCGCGCAAGTCGGGCACGCACGGCAGGTCCACGAGAGCCGCCGCGAGGTCGTCCTGGCCGGCCGGCGGCAGCGACAGCACGTCGAGCACGCAGGCGGTCAGGTTGTCGGTGCTGCCCGCCGCGGAGGCCGCGCGGACCAGCAGCGACGCCGCCTGCGCCGGCGTTCCCGACGCCAGCAGCCGGGCGATGTCGCGGTCGCGGAGCGCGCCGTGCACGCCGTCGCTGCACAGCAGGTAGCGGTCGCCGTCCTGCGCCGGCACCGCCTCGCAGCCGACGGCGAGGTCCGGCTGCAGGCCGATCGCCCGGGTCAGGATGTGCGAGCGCCCGGCGCCGGGCAGTACGTCGTCGCTGGTCAGGCGCTGCAGGCTCGGCGCCCGCCGGCGATACAGCCGGCTGTCGCCGACATTCACCACGAAGGCCTGCCGGCCGCGCAGCACCAGCGCGGTGAAGGTGCAGGCCATGCCCTCCAGTTCGGCATCGACCCGGCCGATGGCATGGATCCAGCGATTCACCGGGTCGATCGAGCGCCCGAGCGCATGGCGCATGCCGAGGGCCGGGTTCTGCGAGCCGAAGCCGTCGAGGAACAGGCGGACCGCCAGTTCGGCGGCGACCCGTCCGCCGCGATGGCCGCCGAGCCCGTCCGCGACGACGGCGACCGCGACCGGAACCGCATCGGATCCGGCGGCATGGCTCGGATCCTGCAGCAGCCTCGCGGGCGATACCGCCACGTAATCCTCGTTGCGCGTTCGCTTGCCAATGTCGCTACAAAATCCTGCCTGCAGTTTCATCATCAAGCCTACTTTCAAGGCAGATTCTCATTTTTCAGAAGTCTCTCGTCCATTCCGCAAGGCAAAGGTGCAATGTCAGCCGTCTGAAGCTGCAACCGGGTGTCGCCAGCGAGGCGTTCTGATGATCAACCGGGCGTTCCTGAAAGCCGGCCATACCCCGACATTGCTCTGCGCCTTCTTCTATTTCGACATGGCGTTCATGGTCTGGGCGCTGCTCGGCCCGCTCGGGGTGCAACTCTCCAGGCTGCTGCACCTCACCGCCGGCCAGAAGGGGCTGATGGTGGCGCTGCCGATCCTTTCGGGTGCCGTGCTGCGCGTGCTGTTCGGGGTGCTGGTGGACCGCCTCAGGCCGCGCCTGACCGGCATCATCACCCAGTGCATCGTGCTCGCCACCCTGGTCGCCACCTGGCTGATCGGCATCCACTCCTATGGCGAGATGCTGATCCTGGGGCTGCTGCTCGGCGTCGCCGGTGCCTCGTTCGCGGTGGCCCTCCCACTGGCCTCGCGCTGGTACCCGCCGGAGTACCAGGGCATCGTCCTGGGGATCGCCGGCGCCGGCAATTCCGGCACCGTGCTCGCCGCCCTGTTCGCGCCCACCCTGGCGGCGCATCTGGGCATCGCCACGGTGTTCGTGATCGCCGCAGTGCCGGTCGCGATCGCGTTCGTGACCTACCTCGCCTTCGCCCGCAACGCACCCTCGCCGCCGCCGCCGAAGCATCTGGCGGACTATGCCACCGTTCTGGGTCATGGCGATGCCTGGTGGTTCATGCTGTTCTACGGTGTGACCTTCGGCGGCTTCTCCGGCCTCGCCTCGTCGCTCACCATCTACTTCAACGGCCAGTACGGGCTGAGCGCGATCGCCGCCGGCTACTGCACCGCCGCCTGCGTGTTCGCGGGCAGCATGGTGCGCCCGGTGGGAGGCGCGCTGGCCGACCGCATCGGCGGCATCCGTGCCCTGACAATCATGTACATGATCGCGGCGGCTGCCCTCGTCATCGTCTCGATCGGGTTGCCGCTGTTCTGGATGGCGCTCGCGGTGTTCGTGGTCAGCATGCTTGCGTTCGGCATGGGCAACGGCGCGGTGTTCCAGCTGGTGCCGCAGCGCTTCCGCCGCGAGATCGGCGTGATGACCGGGCTGGTCGGCATGACCGGCGGCGTCGGCGGCTTCTTCCTCGCCTCCTCGCTCGGCTTCGCGCGCCAGCATACCGGTTCGTATGGCGCCGGCTTCCTGATCTTTGCCGGCCTGGCCCTGCTGGCGCTGCTCGGCCTGACCAGCGTGAAGTCGCGCTGGCGCACCACCTGGGGTGCGAGCGTGGATGTGGCCCAGGTGTAGCGCGGGCATGGACGCGCTGACCGTCACCCGCACCGAGACGCACTGCCCGTATTGCGCGCTGCAATGCGGCATGACGCTCGAGCGCGCAGGCGACGGCGTGTTCACCGCGCAGGCGCGCGACTTCCCGACCAACAAGGGCGGCCTGTGCCGCAAGGGCTGGACCGCGGGCAGCCTGCTCACCCATCCCGAACGCCTGACCACACCGATGCTGCGCGACCGCAAGGGGCAGCCCCTGCGTCCGGCGTCATGGGACGAGGCGCTGGACCGGATCGCCGGCGGGATCCGGCTGCTGCAAGCGGCACACGGCCGCGACAGCATCGCGGTGTTCGGCGGTGGCGGCCTGACCAACGAGAAGGCCTACCTGCTCGGCAAGTTCGCGCGTGTCGTGCTCGGCACCGCCAATATCGACTATAACGGCCGCTTCTGCATGGCGTCGGCCGCGGTCGCCGGCCTGCGTGCGTTCGGGCTCGATCGCGGATTGCCGTTTCCGCTCGAGGATATTCCCGGCGCCGAGACGATCCTGATCGCGGGCGGCAACCCGGCCGAGACCATGCCGCCGATCATGCAGTATTTCGAGGCGCAGCGGGACCGCGGCGGCCGGCTGATCGTGAGCGACCCGCGCCGCACCGCCACCGCGAAGCTCGCCGACCTGCACCTGCAGCTCACCCCGGGCACCGATGCGTCGCTCGCCAACGGGCTGCTGCACGTGGCGGTGCGCGACAAGCTGATCGATGCGCACTTCATCGCCACCCGCACCACCGGCTGGGAGGCGGTCCGACGGACGGTGGCCTCGTACTGGCCGGACCGGGTCGAGCGCGAGACCGGGGTGCCGGCGCTGCAGATCGAGCGCGCCGCGCACATGCTGGGCGAGGCGGCGACGGCGATCATCCTGTCCGGGCGCGGCGCCGAGCAGCAGAGCCAGGGGGTGCAGAACGCGCTCGCCTTCATCAACATGGCCCTGGCACTCGGACAGGCCGGGCGCCTGCATTGCGGCTGGGGCTGCCTGACCGGGCAGGGCAACGGCCAGGGCGGCCGCGAGCACGGCCAGAAGAACGACCAGCTGCCCGGCTATCGCCAGCTCGCCAATCCGCAGCATCGCGCCGAGGTGGCAGCGGTTTGGGGTGTGGCGCCCGAAAGCCTGCCGCAGCCCGGACTGCCGGCCGTCGGCATCCTGGATGCGCTCGGCCAGGAGGGCGGCATCCAGGGGCTGCTGCTGATGGCCTGCAACGTGCTGCTGTCGGCACCCGATACCGGCATGCTGGCGAAGCGGCTCGCCGAACTGCCGCTGTTCGTCGCCTGCGACCAGTTCCTGTCCGAGACCTCGTCGCTCGCCGACATCGTGCTGCCGGTGACGCAATGGGCCGAGGAGAGCGGCACCATGACCAATCTCGAAGGCCGCGTGCTGCGCCGACGCCAGGCCAGCGCGCCGCCGCCGGGTGTGCGCAGCGACCTCGACATCATGGCCGACCTCGCCGCCCGGCTCGGCCAGGGCCGCCACATCCCGTCCAGCGATCCGGAGATCGTGTTCGACGAACTCCGCCGTGCGTCGAGCGGCGGACCGGCGGACTATGCGGGGATCAGCCTGGAGCGCATCGACCGCGAGCAGGGCGTGTTCTGGCCCTGCCCGGACGAGACGCAATGCGACAGCCGCCGCCCCTACCTGCAGCGCTTCGCGCACGAGGATGGCCGCGCCCGCTTCCACGCGGTGCAGCGCCGCGCGTCCGCCGAGGAGCCGGATGCGCGCTACCCGCTCTACCTCACCACCGGCCGGGTGCTCAGCCACTACCAGACCGGCGCGCAGACCCGACGGGTGCCGGAGCTGGTCGCCGCCGAACCGGAGGCGTTCGCGGAGATCCATCCCGACACCGCGCGGCAGGCCGGGATCGCGCAGGGCGGCATGGCCCTGCTGACCACGCGACGCGGCGAGGGGCGCTTCAAGGCGCGGCTGACACCGGACATCCGGCGCGACACCATCTTCGTGCCGTTCCACTGGGGCGGCGCGTCGAACGCCAACCTGCTGACCAACGACGCTGTCGACCCGAATTCGAAGATCCCGGAATACAAAATCTGCGCCGTACAACTGGCATCCGCGTGACCATCGTAAGGACAACACGACCATGATCGAGAGCACCCCCAGGATCATCACCGGCATCTTTGCCTTCACCGGTGCCGGGTATGGCAGCCCGGTGGGGCTCGCGGGGCTGGAGGCCTATCGCGTGCCGGCCGACAAGCGCTCGCAACTGGTCTATCTGCGCGCCGGCAATTCCGCGGCCGAGATGGTGAGCCTGGTGCTGCTGCGCGACGGCAAGCCGATGCGCCTGTTCCCGCTCGGCGCCAAGTCCGGCCAGCACGTGCCGCTCGCGGTGGTCGAGGATCTGTTTCCCGAGACGGTGCTCGAGATGCGCATCGCCGCTCCCGAGGGCGTCACCGGCACACTCGTGCTCGACATGGGCCTGATGGAAATCTGATGGGGGACGTTTCGATGACGCGACAGAGGCTGGTGGTCATCGGCAACGGCATGGCCGGTGCGAGGGCGGTGGAGGAGGTGCTCGCACGCGGCGGCGGCGACATGTTCGACATCACCATGTTCGGCGACGAACCGTATGGCAACTACAACCGCATCATGCTGTCGAACGTGCTCAGCGGGGCGCAGGACGGCAGCGAGATCACCATCAATCCGCTCGACTGGTACGCCGACAACGCGATCACCCTGCATAGCGGCTCGCCGGTCACCGAGATCGACCGCGCTGCCCGGGTGGTGATGTCGCAAGCGGGTGTGAAGGCGCATTACGACGTGCTGCTGATCGCCACCGGCAGCCGCGCCTTCATCCCGCCGATCGAAAACATACGCGACGAGACACACGACCTCCGCAAAGGCGTGTTCGGGTTCCGCTCGATCGACGACTGCAACGGCATCATGGCAACCGCGAAACGCAGCAAGGTCGCGGCGGTGATCGGCGGCGGCCTGCTCGGGCTGGAAGCGGCGCGCGGACTCCTCAACCATGGCTGCGCGGTGCATGTCATCCATCTGTCCAGGCACCTGATGAACGCCCAGCTCGACACCCAGGGCAGCGCCATCCTGCGCCGCCAGATGGAGGAGATGGGCGTCACCATCCATCTCGGCAAAAGTACCGAGGCCCTCCTTACCGAGGGAGACATGGGCAATGGCCGCATCACCGGGCTGCGCTTCAAGGATGGGGACACCCTGGCCTGCGACATGCTGGTGGTGTCGGCCGGCATCCGCCCGAACATCGAGATCGCGCAGCGCGCCGGGCTGACGGTGGAGCGCGCCATCGTGGTGGACAACACCATGCGCTGCCTGGACGACCGCCGCATCTTCGTGGTCGGCGAATGCGCGCAGCATCGCGGCAAGGTGTACGGACTGGTGGCGCCGCTGTGGGAGCAGGCCCGCGTGTTTGCCGATCACGTCACCGACCACAACCTGGACGCGGCCTATCACGGCTCCAAGCTCGCCACCAAGCTCAAGGTGATGGGCGTCGAGCTCGCCTCGATGGGCATCACCGAGCCGGCCGAGGCGCGCGACGAGGTGATCCAGTTCAGCGAGCCGGGCCGCGGCACCTACAAGAAACTGATCGTGCGCGACGGGCGCCTGGTCGGCGGCATCCTGATGGGCGACATCTCCAAGGCGGCCTATTTGATGCAGGCGTTCGACCGCGACAGCCCGCTGCCGGACGAACGGCTCGGGCTGCTGTTCGACCTCGGCACGCCGTCGCAGAAGGTCACACTCGATGAGATGCAAGGCGACCAGCAGGTCTGCAACTGCAACGGCGTCACCAAGGAGGCGATCGGCGCCTGCGTGAAGTCCGGCCGCAAGACCACCAGGGCGGTGATGGATGCGACCCGCGCCGGCATGGGCTGCGGCTCCTGCAAGAGCCTGGTCGGCGAGGTGGTGGCGTGGTTCGCCGGCGGCGCGGTCGAGGAGGACCCGCAGGTCCACTACTACGTGCCCTGCATCCCGATGACCAAGCCGGAACTGGTGGAAGCGGTGCGCGGGCAGGGCCTGCGCTCGGTCTCCTCGGTGTTCCGGGCCCTGGCAGGCGGCGTCGAGGATGCGGCCAGCAAGCCGGCGCTCGCCTCGCTGCTGGTCACGCTGTGGGCGGGAGACTACGAGGACGAGCGTGACGCGCGCTTCATCAACGATCGCGTGCACGCCAACATCCAGAAGGACGGCACCTTCTCGGTGGTTCCGGAAATGCCCGGCGGCGTCACCACGCCGGACGACCTGATCCGCATCGCCGAGGTGGCGAAGAAATACAACGTGCCGCTGGTCAAGCTCACCGGTGGCCAGCGCATCGACCTGGTCGGCGTCTGCAAGGAGGACCTGCCGAAGGTGTGGGCCGATCTCGGCATGCCGTCCGGGCACGCGTACGGCAAGAGCTACCGCACCTGCAAGAGCTGCATCGGCACCGAGTTCTGCCGCTTCGGGCTCGGCGACAGCATGGGACTGGCGACGAAGATCGAGCGCCGGTTCCGCGGCGTCGACAGCCCGGCCAAGCTGAAGCTCGCCACCGCCGGCTGCCCGCGCAACTGCTCCGAGGCGATGGTCAAGGATATCGGCGCGGTCGCGATCGGCAGTGACAGGTGGGAGATCTATGTCGGCGGCGCCGCCGGAGCGCATATCCGCAAAGGCGACGTGCTGTGCACCGTGGATGGCGAGGACGAGGTGATGCGGATCACCGCGCGGTTCATGCAGTACTACCGCGAGACCGCGAAATGGAAGGAGCGCACCTACAGCTTCGTCGAGCGCGTCGGCATCGAGCGGCTGCGCGCGGTGGTGGTCGACGACAGCGACGGCATCGTGGAGGCGCTGGACGCCGCCATGCAGCGTTCCGTCGATGCCGCCTACGACCCCTGGCAGGAGGCGATGCGTCCGCGCACCGCGAACCAGTTCAGCGGCCTGCTGCTGACGGGCGGAGCCAAGTGATGCCGGCCCCGATCAGGATCGCCCACCTCTCCGACATCCCCGAAGGCGAAGGGCGGCTGGTCGAGGCGGCGGGCATGCATCTCGCGGTGTTCCATACCCGGGCCGGCGTGTTCGCCACCCAGCCGGACTGCCCGCACCGTCAGGGCCCGCTCGCCGACGGGCTGACCGGCACCCACACCGTCATGTGCCCGCTGCACGACCGTATCTACGACCTGCGCACCGGGGCCGGGGTCAACACCGATTGCAGCATCACCACGTATCCGCTGACCGTGATGCAGGATGGGGCGATCATGCTGGAGATGGCGCAGGCCTGAGAGGCCATTCGCTCCTGGCTGGGCGGGCACCGAACCGGTCTCAGACTTCCGGCCGCTGAACGACGTTCTAGGAATCAGTGAAGTCGCGGCGTGTTCCCGGTGGGGCGATCAGATTCGAACAGCGCCTTGGCTTTGGCCGACCGGTGCGCGTGCTCGGCAAACGGCGCCATGAAGGGCTCATCGGTCTCGTGGTCGGCGCCGGGACGGCCGTGCAAAAGAGGCCAGGGCGACCGCTCCCAGATGGCCGAGCCATCCGGCACGAGCCCCGCGCCCTCCAGGTCAGCGCAAGATGCATTTCTGTCACGGCGATCCGCATCGAAATGCCACTTGAGATATTCTGGGAATGATATACGAAAGAGCACGGTTATCCGTTTCTGGAGTGCGCAGCGATGCGGGGCCTGTTCCGTCTAGTAGCCGAACGCCGGTCGAAATAGGGAGTTGGACGCCGACCAACTCAAACGATCGTACGGCTGGCGGCAGATGCACCGACATAGTCGGTTGGTAGGGTATCCGAGCGTTATGAGCCGACGCCCGCAAATGGCTAGCAAGACATTTCGTTCCGATACTAGAGCGAAAGTTTGGATTGTACGAAAGTTTAAGCACGGTTAGGCTCTAACCTATTCAATCGCTTCAACCAGAGCGACTGAAAGACTGAACTCTACTTCGAAGGGGTGACGATGGCAGTGAGGAAAGCTGGAGATCGGGAGTTCGCTTGCGTCGCGATGGCGGGCCGGAGCGAGCCCGCCGTCAGACTGGCCAGGGCCAGACTGCTTTACGCGGGACTTATCTGCGTGACCGCTGCCGCCACCGCACGTCCGGTTTATGCTCAATCCGCACCATCGCAAGGCGGAACGTCCAGCGGTCCTGGGGTGCCGGCATCGAACGCCGGCGATACCTCGGCCGGTCAAGAGATTGTGGTAACCGCCGAGAAACGCACCCAGACGGAGCTCAACGTGCCGATTGCGATCACCGCAATCACCGGTGCGGATCTTACCAGCCATGAGCAAACGCACTTCGAAGACTACGCTGATACAATTCCAGGTGTACAGGTCACCGACACCGGCTTAATCGGATCGCAGCTCATCATCCGTGGCCTCTCAAGTGGCTCCGCCTCGACCAGCCCCTCTGCAGCAATCTACATCGACGACACGCCCTACTCCGTGGAAGGGCCGCTCGCCGGATCCTTCGGGGCGGCGCCCAACCTCGACACCTATGATCTGCAACGGGTTGAGGTGCTGAAGGGACCGCAAGGCACACTTTACGGCGCAGATGCGCTCGGCGGACTGTTGAAGTACGTGACCAATGCGCCAGATCCGTCCAAGTTTGAGGGCAGTCTCCTTGTCGGGGCCAGCGGCGTCTACAACGGGAACACCCCGGGTGGCGATGTACATGGAATGGTGAATATTCCACTTGCTGACAATTTGGCACTGCGCCTTGTCGGCTACGACACCTATGCCCCAGGTTTTATTGACAATGACTATCTCCATGAGACCGGGATCAACGATACGCAGACCTATGGTGGCCGTGCCTCTCTGTTATGGGAGCCACTTTCGAACCTCACGGTCCGCCTCAGTGGGCTCGTTCAGAATAGGCAATACGGCGACTTCTCCTCCGAATACGTCAACGGGGCTACTGGTAGACCGTACCCGACCGCCACCAGCGCGTGCTCTTCGGCGGTGGCGTGCCCCGCAGGACCCCTGGTGCTTAACAACTATATCGACCAGCCGGGCCACACCTTGAACGCAGTTGCGAGCCTCAATGTTCGATGGGACGCTGGTCCGTTCACCGTCACATCCACCTCGAGTTACGCACGCTTCGTCACCAGTGGCATCTGGGACTACACAGGCCCGCTCGGTGCGACTACTACATCCGCCCTGAATACTCAACTTGCCACCCCGGGGACTTACGGGATCGGGGTCAATGACTATCGGGCGGCAAACATGTACACCCAGGAGCTGCGCCTCGCCTCTCCCGAGTGGCAGAAAGTGGCGTGGCAGTTTGGGGGCTACTTCAACCACGAAAGTTCAATCTTGGAGCAACTCGGCTTTCCAATCAGCGCGGCGACAAACCAAGGTCTGACGTCGTTCCTTCCGCCAGACAACCTGCTCACGGAAAACGCTCCGACGACCTACGCGGAGTACGCAGGCTTCGGTGACATCGACTACCATATTCTGCCGACCTTCGACATCTCCGCGGGCGGCCGCTATAGCGCGATCCACGGGACCGTTGTTGAAAACGCCTATGGGCCCTTTGGGGCAGGGCAGTCGATCCCGTTCACAACGACCAATGAGCGCGTGGCCACGTTTTCTTTGGAAGCGAGCTGGCATTTTACGCCAAGGAACATGTTCTATACCCGAGTGGCAAGCGGGTTTAGCCCCGGTGGTCCGAACGAGCGCAGTCCGACGGCGACTTTTCTGCCCAGCACATACGCTGCCGAGACGACGGTTGACTACGAAGCGGGCCTCAAGGGAAGGCTCTTCGGCAATCATCTCACCTATCAGGTTGACGCCTTTGACATCGACTGGCACACGATCCAGTCGTCAGTGATTATTGACGGGTTCGCATCGATTGCCAGCGTAGGCGACGCGCATAGCCGCGGGTTCGAATGGGACCTCGCCTACGTTCCTCGTCACGGGTTGACCTTCAAATGGGACGGTGACTACACCTACGCGAGCCTGGCATCGGTGACGCCTGAGGGTGTCAGCGTCGGGGCCCAACAGGGCGACATCCTACCCCTCGTACCGCGCTGGCAGACGAGCGGGAGCGTACAATACGAGCAACCGGTATCCGCCGATTGGTCTGGGTTTGGCAGCGCTGCGGTTCGGTTCAACGGTGATCGCCTCGGTGATTTTCATCCCGGCATTTTCCGAACGCCTCTCCCAGCCTTTACAATGATCGACTTCCAGCTTGGCATGGAGAACAAGAAGTACTCGGTCACCCTCTACTGCAAGAACTGCTCCAACGTCATCACGCCGACCGACGATCTGACTTGGAACTCCTCCTCCAACGGAACCGGCCTACAAAACGCGGCTGTCTTCACCCCGCGAACGGTTGGCGTTGAGCTAAGCTCGAGGTTCTAGCATCACGTCGGGCACACGACTGAGCGCTAAAGAAACACATGCTTTCGCTTTCCTTTCCGTGAAGTTCGTCACTTATCGCAATTGAACGTGTCTGCAGAGCGAGAGGACAAGCGTGAGGGTAGGGAAGTTGAAACGTCCATTCGGGAAAGCCTACAGGACGAGGCCGCCGTTACGTTTGCGGGCTCATATGCTCCTTGCGTTCCTGATGCTCGCGGCGGTGTTCGCCTACGCGGATCAGGCATTGCTCGCTTTGCTTGCCTCCAGGGTCAAGGCTTCCTTCGGCTTGTCGGACGCGAGCTTGGGCGTTCTCCAGGGCCTCGCTCTTAACCTGAGTACGGCGATAGCGCTGCTATTTGTCGGGCCGCTAGTCGACAAGATAGATCGAGTGAAGCTCTTGATGTGCGCCGCCGGGATGTGGAGCGTCTTCACGGTGCTCACCGGCCTCGCTCATGAGTTCTGGCAATTGTTTTCCTGCCGAGTTGGTGTTGGTATTGCGGAAGCAGCGGTCTACCCCTCCGCCTTCTCGCTCATCGCAGATCTCTATTCGCCGAAGCGTCGAGCACTGGTGGTCTCGATATTTCTGATCGGCACACTTGCAGGCGCGAGCGCCGCAACCGCCATCTCCGGAGCCTTGATCAGAGCCCTTGATGTGGCGATCGCTGCTCACACCGGCGCCCTCTGGATGTTGCCGGCATGGCGAGTGGCTTTCGTCGCCGCGGCGCTTCCGGGCTTTGCTCTCGTTGTCGCACTGGCGGCCTCGCGGGAGCCCGGGCGGCGACAGGAGAGCGAGGTTTTGGTCGGTGCGCAGACGCCAGGGTCGTTTGTCGGTTTCCTCGTTGAGAAACGACTGCTGCTGGGACGCCTTGTGGGTGCGATCGTGCTGTCGCAGTTTGGTATGGCGTCGATGATCTTCTGGATTCCGAGCACGTTCACGCGAGCCTTTGCCTTCAGCGCCGGTCAGGCTGGCGAGTGGCTAGGCGCCATATTCGGACTAGGATCGCTGTCAGGCCTCGCAGTCGGGACCGTCCTTCTATCCCTGCTTAGCCGGCGTTACGAAGCCACAGCGCCCTTGATTGTGCTCAAGACCGCGGTCATTCTGGCGGCTCTCACAGTCCTGATCATACCGTTCGCGAATTCTCCGATGCTCCTTGCGACAACGATCACCGGCTTCATAGGGTCTGTCTATGTCGGGATCACCGTTGCACCGAGCCTACTTATGGCTGTGGCACCGAACCACCTGCGCGGCCGGCTTATCTCGCTTGAGACGTTGATCCTCATCGGTTCGACTGCAGTAACGCCACCGCTCGTCGGAGCGCTGTCTGACCACGTCTTCACCGGCCCGCACGGGCTAGCGCTTGCGCTCAGCGCAGTGGCGATACCTGGCAACCTGCTCGCACCGCTACTATTGCGGAGGATTGAGCACCTGTTGCCACAGACTCAAGACACGGCATCCCGCGCCGCAAACCGTGCTTTGAGCGAGGCGTCCTAGCTTCGCAGGGTCTTACAACAATGCTACTCGGTTTTGAAGAGGAACGTCTCCAGCGCCGCGAGCCACTCATTGGGTTTATCTACGGTGCAGATATGTCCAGCGTTTTCCACGATGTGCAACCGCGAGAGGCCCGGCCGAATCGCAGCGTGAAGCTCCCGGGCCAAAGGCAGCGGCAGGATAGGATCGCGATCGCCGTGCAGCACCAACGTGGGGCACTCAACTCGCGCCAGAACGGAGCGGAAATCCATGGTGTGCCACTCCCCGCCGCGGCGGAAGAAGTGCCGCCGCACCTCTGGACGATCAATGGAACGCCCCAAGGCGATCCGGTCGAACTCACCCAGGCAATAATACGGTAGGCATCGGCGCATGAACTCCGCCTCGGTCTCGGGGCCGCCAGTCTGCGATAAGTGTCGACGCGCGATCTCACCGATTTCCGCACCGCCCAACTCGGCGAACATCTGAGCGGAGAGTTCGGCATCCGTGCGCGGTGCCGTGCAAACCAAGCCAAGCTTAGACACACGCTCAGGGTAAGCGGCGGCGAAGGCTTGCGCGACAAAACCGCCGAAAGAGGCGCCCAGCACGTAGGGTTTGCGGATGTCGAGTGCGTCGAGAAAACCGGCGACGTCGTCGGCCCATTGAGACAGCGTCCAATCATCCGGCGTGCTTTCGTCGCTGCGGCCATTGCCGCGGTGATCAAGATATATCACCTGCGCGTGCTCGACGAACGGCGACATGAAGGGCTTGTAGGTCGCGTGGTCAGCGCCGGGACCGCCGTGCAAAAGGAGCAGGGTCGGCCGCTCCCGCATGGCCGGACCCGCCGCGACGAGGCCTGCGCCCTCCACGTCGAAGTAAAGTTGCACTCCGTTCACAGCGATCCGCATGGAGGTCTCCCCTTGAGTGATTCTGAGAATGATATACAACTGACAAAGCCTGTCCACTGTCGGAGTGCAGCGATGCAAGACCTGAAGATCAAGGTCGCCAGGGTGATTGACGAGCTCGGCCCGGAGCTCGTCGATGTGGCGCGGAAAATCCACTCGCAGCCCGAGCTGGCTTTCGAGGAGCGATACGCGGCGGATTTGTTGTGCTGCGTACTGGAGCGGCATGGCTTTGTGCCGGAACGCCAGGCGTACGATCTTGAAACTTGCTTCCGGTGCGACTTCGGCGAAACCGGACCTGTTGTTGCTATTCTGTCTGAATATGATGCCTTGCCAGAGTTGGGCCATGCATGCGGGCACAATCTGATCGCGGCCATGGGCTTGGGGGCAGCTTTGGGACTTGCCAAGGTCGGCGCCTTTGGCGGCCGAGTGCGCTACCTGGGAACCCCTGCTGAAGAGTTCGGCGCCGGCAAGGCGGTGATGGTTGCGCGCGGCGCGTTCGCCGGCGTCGACGCAGCGATGATGGTGCACCCTGCCGCGGTCGATTTGGAGGCCATGCCTGCGCTCGCCTTCACGGCGGTCAAGGCGACTTTTCGGGGCAAGGCTTCGCACGCTTCAGTATCGCCGGAGAAAGGGGTGAACGCGCTTGATGCATGCGTCAGCGCCTACCAAAACATTGCGCAGCTGCGCCAGCACATCACGCCGTACGAGAGGGTGCATGGCATTATAAATTACGGCGGTGCGGCTCCAAATATAGTGCCCGAACGGGCCGAGGCTACCTTCTTCGTGCGGGCTGGGGATGAGGCCGGACTTGAAGCGTTGGCCGCGCGGGTGGGCTTGTGCCTCAACGCAGGCGCCATGGCCGCCGGGGCGAGCGTGGATCTCGACTGGTGGGAACGTCCGTATCTTGATTTGCGAAGCAACGGCGCCCTGGCCCGGACCTATCGAGCGAACGCCGAGACGCTGGGGCGCTCGTTTAGAGAAGTCTCGGAAGTTCCTGTGAGTGCGCGCGGCAGCACAGACATGGGAAACGTGAGCTACGTCACACCCTCCATCCACCCCACTATCGCGATCACGTCGGGTGAGATGGTTTCACCCCATACTCCCTGTTTCGCCCGTTGTTCGGCTTCTAGGACGGGCGAAGGTGCCGCGCTCGACGGCGCCAAGGCCATGGCGATGACAGCGATCGATTATTTTTCATCCCCTGACCTGCGCTCAGCGGTCGCGCGAGACTTTGCGAGCGGCACTGGCACGCTATAATGGCGATCCACAAAACCGGACCAGTCGATGCCTCGCCGCTCCCTGCCCGCCATCGCTGGCGACGGCTCCTCTCCGCTCCAGCCTTCCCTTCGAGAGCGCAAGCATTTACGCGCGCGCCAAACCATTCTTGATGAGGCGACACGGCTGTTCCTGGCAGGGGGCTATTCAAACACCACGCTGAAAGACATCGCCGACGCTGCGGAGACCTCGATTGCGACCATCGTGCGCTATTTCGGCAGTAAGGACGCTATCCTGTTGCACAGAGAGCGCGCGGTTGTTTCTGAACTTGCCGAACGCGTCGGGTCGCGCGCGCATCGGACGCTAAGCGACGGCGTTCGCGGCGTTACCGAGACGTCATTCCTCGATTTGACTGAGCGCTCTCTTTTATTTGAAATAATGATCACTGAGCCCGAGTGCGTGCACCTTCTCGCAACCATGCGCCGCGAGTGGGAGAACGTGGTCGAGGAGCTCTTTCTCCAGTTCTGTCCGAAGACGCGGCAAGGGCGGCTGCGTGCCAAGAGCCTGGCGTACATGCTGGCAGCCATTGGCATGGCGAACACGCAGTTCTGGCATGAAAACAGGAAGCGGTTTGATCTCCGCACATCCCAGCAGGGCTTGATCGACGAGTTCATCACTGCCTTTGTTGAACCCCTCGAAAAGAACTACGACGCCTAGCAGCGCATGATCCGACCGATCATGCTCCGCTTGTCGTTTGAAAGACCGGGTGTTCGCCAACTGGCAGCGGCTCGTCCTGCTACGAGACCGCTTCGAGCGCGTTTTGCCCGATCCATTCGTCGGCCGGCAACAGGGGGAACGCCTGAGCCGCACGGGAGAAGACGCCGGCCCCTCGCCACTCCTCGCGATGCGCCAGAAGCGGAATTCCGGTGATCCGGGTCGTGGGTCCGCCGGAGACCGGGTCCTCGATCGGGAAATGCCCCTGGGTCGCGCTCGCGCGGTCGGCCAGACCCTGTCCCGAGACCCTGGGAGCGGCCCAGGGCCGAGAATCGAGGCCATTGCCCCGGAAGATCAGGGCCGTCGTGTGCTCGGGCGTGGTCACGACCGGCTCGATCTGCATGGGATCGCCGATCACCACGGCGCGCCGGGCGCGCCAGATGGCGCCGACCGCCTGCTGCGGCGCAGCCTGGCCCGCCTCGTCGATCAGCAGCCAGCCGATCGACGCCGCGGGGAAGCGGTTGAACATGCGTCCGATCGACGCGAACGTCGTGGAGACAACCGGCACCAGCAGGAAGAAGAACCCCCAGTCCTGCGCACTGGGCCTGGGGGCACCGGGCGCGTTCGTGGCAGTCAGGACGACGGTGTTGAGGGCTTTCTTGAGCGGCCGGACCCCAGCGATCACGAAGGCATGGTGCAGGCGGACGGCGGTAACGAACAGCGCGTCGCGCGCGTGCCGAAAGCGGCCGCCGTTCCACGGGCTGCTCGTCTGGAACAGATCGTCCGGTTGCGACCAGAATCCTGGACCGGGGAGACTGTCGCCGAGTTCGCTTCGCCCGTCTTCCAGCTGCTGCCCGAAGCGTGCCGTCTCGGCCAGCAGGGTCTCCAGACGGGCTTTTGCCTCGGCGTGGCGTCCCCCGAGCCGTTCCTCCTCGGCGGCCGCGACGGCGAGGCGTGCCCGGGCGTCACGGGTCGCGCGCTGGGCCGCGTCGAGCCGCGCGACCTGCTCGCGTATCCCGCTTTCGTGCGCCTGCCAGGCCCGCGTGCGGAGCAGTCTGGACAGAACAGACGCCTGCAACGAGATCAGCGCGGTGAGCTTGGCGGCCTCGAGGCTCTCCTGCCGGGCGGCGGCGTCCACCTGGCTGCGCGCCGTCGCGACCGCTTGCGACGCGGATGCTTGGTCGAGCCGGAAGCGCTCACGCGCCTCGCCAGCCTGCGGCAGTTCCGTCTCCACCCGCCGCAACGCTTCACACGCCCGGGACATCGCTGCCGGTTCGTCCCGCAGTCTCGTGCTGTGGGCGCGCGCCTGACGGAAATTGTCCCTGGCCTGCCGCCATCGTGCCATGGCCTCTGGGTACCTGGGCGGTGGATCGAGTTCTGCCAGGCGGCCGGGCTTGCCGCCCTTGCGGTGCAACGCGTCCGGCCAACCGGCTCGGTTGAACCAGTCGTTCAAGCCCCAGTCCTCGTCTCGCCAGAAGCGGCTGAAGAAGGCGTGCCGGTTGTTCGCGCGGCTGAGCCGGGCCGCGATCAGGCCCCAGGCGCGCTTCGGACACGACGGACGCTATCAGGTGTGACGGACATGGCCGCATCCTTGCCCCGGTGATGTGGCGAGACAAGGCACGGATGGTCGACTACTCGGCTGCTGCGGGAGGAAAGATTCTCCATGACCATCGCCTCGGCCGCGCAACCCGGCGGCGAGAGCGATGATCGCCTTATCCGCCCGGCGCGACAATCTGGCCCGACCGACGCGGATCCGGTAGTAAACGGCCTCTTGGAGGTTGTGACTTGAACCGGAAGACACGCCGCGGCGAGGAGAGAGCCCGGAGGACCGCCCCGGCAGAGGCTCCGACCGCGGCTCCGCTGCTCAGTCTCGCAGGGTCGCACTTTGGCGACGGCCGCCTGGGCGAGGCCGACGCGCTCTGTGCCAGGCATCTCGCGACCAGCCCGGGCCATGTCGTGGCGCTGCAGATGCGGGCGCAGATCGCCCTGTTTGAGCAGCGGCCGGCGGATGCCGTGGTGCATCTCACCAAGGCGCTCGCTGCCGCTCCCGATGCGGTGGTCCTGCATGCCGGCCTGGCTCAGGCCTACCGGGCCGCGGAGCAGCCGGTGCAGGCCGAGGCGCATTACCGGCGCGTCGCCCGGCTGCAACCGAGCGCCGTGACGCATCTGAACCTCGGCAATATCCTGATGGAGCTGCAGCGTCCCGCCGAAGCAGCACCGGCTTACCGCCTGGCGCTGCGCTTCGATCCAGGTCTGGCGGAGGCTCATTACGGATCAGGCATCGCCCTGGTGGCGCTTGGCAGCAACCAGGCCGCTGATGCATTTGCCAACGCCGTCGCCTCGCGGCCTGATTTCGCGAGCGCGCATGTCGGTCTCGTCGAAGCCCTCCAGGCGATGAACTTGTACGATGCGGCCTTGCAAGCTGCATCCCAGGCCCTCGTCCATAGCGATACACCCGAACTCCGCCTGCTGTTTATCGACTGCGCGCGCGACGCCATCTCACCCCAGGACACGCCGGAATTGCGGCAAGGCCTACGACGCGCGCTCGAGGAACTCTGGACGCGACCGCAGGACCTGGCACCGGCGATCTGCATGATGGCCGCGCAGCGAGGCTCGATCGACGCACTCGAAGAACCGCTCAGTAGCCTGCTGAGCGTGGCACCGGTTCGTCATCGGGACGTCGAGGCGGCACTCGCGCGACAGCGGCGAGAGTGGCTCAAGGCCGCGAGGTCGGGCGCGGCATTCTCTCCGACCGAGCTGGCGTGCGCCTGCAGGCTGGCGCAGCAGTGCTTCATCAACGAGTATGCATGGGACGTCTGCGCGGCAGAACTCGGGGAAATCGAGCTCCTGCAGGCCCAGGTGCAGACAGCACTCGATCGCCATGTGGCGCCGCCCGATGCGCTGCTGGCGGCGCTTGCCATGTATGTGCCGCTTTCTTCGCTGATCGGCATCGTGGCGGCGCCGGTGTCTGGGCGGCCAGCGGAGCTTGTGGCCGTCCTCGCACAGCAGGTCATCGAGCCTGCCGAGGAACTCCGGTTGCGAGATACCATTCGTCGGGCAACGCCGATCGATGATGAGGTTTCGCGAGCCGTGCGCGCGCAGTACGAAAGCAACCCGTATCCACGATGGGTCGCGACCTTGGCGACGTCGCGACAGGTCTCGCTGGGAGAGTGGCTGCCGGCGCGGTTCGGCATTTCATCGGGCTCCTTTCCGAGCGGGCGGACGCTGGATGTTCTGGTGGCTGGCTGCGGCACCGGGCAACACGCCGTGGAGACGGTCCGGGCCCTGAGCGACGTCAGCGTGCTTGCGATCGATCTGAGCCTGACCAGCCTGGCCTTTGCCGCACGAATGACTGCGGCGCTCGGTGTCGCGGGCATCGAATACATGCAGGCCGACCTGCTCGAGGCGGCACAGATCGGCCGCTCCTTCGACATGATCGGCGTCGGCGGTGTCCTGCACCATCTCGCCGATCCCTGGGCCGGCTGGCGCGCCCTGCTCGCGTTGCTGCGGCCGGGCGGCGTGATGAACGTCCTGCTTTACACGGTGCGTGGTCGGACAGACGTGCAGTTGGCGCGAGACTGGATCGCCGCGCGTGAATACGAGCCCACGGCCAGCGGTATCCGCGCGTGCCGCAACGCGCTCATGACACTGGACGCGGACTGGGCGGTGCGGCTTGCGGCAAGCCCGGACTTCGCCTCCAGCAGTGGCTGCCGGGACCTGCTGTTTCATGTCCAGGAAAGGGCCGTGACCTTGCCGGAAGTCGCACGGTTTCTGGCCGAGGAGCAGATTGAACTGCTTGGCGTGGAGGTTCCGGCCGCGACCGAGCGGGCGTTCAAGGCGTGGAACGGCGACAGCGGCGACGACCAGCTGCGTGACCTTTCGCGCTGGGACCTGTTCGAGGCGGAGCACCCGGGATGCTTCGCGGGAATGCTGAACCTGTGGGTACAGGCGCGGCGTCCCGCGTAAAGGCGCGGACCCGAAGCAGGGTTTCCGGCTTGTCCAAGTCAATCGAACTCGGTCGGTAGCGCCGGATCCCGGTGGTGGGCGAACAGCCGGGCGATCTGGTGCGGCAGGGTGCGGCCGGTGGAGAGGTCGGCGGGGATCTCGTGCTCGCCGAAGCAGCGCACCTCGCTGGTCTCCAGGCTGCCCCTCGCCTCGCCGCCGGTCAAAGTGCAGAGGAAGAACAGCTTGTAGATCGAGTGCAGTTCGACCGGCTGGTGGCCCTGCCTGGCACGATCATGCAGCAAAGCGAGCTTCACGATCCGGGCCTCGTAGCCGCTCTCCTCGCGTATCTCGCGGAGTGCGCACTCCGAGGCGGTCTGGTTCACGTCGGCCCAGCCGCCGGGCAGCGTCCAGCGGCCGGCATCCGAGGTCTCGCGCACCAGCAGCAGGCGATGGCTCTCGTCGAATACCGCGCCGCGCACATCCACCTTCGGCGTCGCATAGCCCCGCTCGGCGGCGAACAGCGCCCGCAGCGCGGCCGCGTCGCCGCCCACACGCTCCGCGAGCATGCGTGCGGCAAGCCCGCGCAGGGCCTCGTAGCGGTCGCGATCATACGGGTCGCGCGTAAAGGCGAGCCCGGTCTGGGCGATCGCCTGCAGCTCGCGCACCTGACGCAGCCATTCGGGCTCGCCCTGCATCACGCCTCCAACGGTTTTGCGCAGCCATGGACGGCCGGCGGCGGCAGGACGATACAGGCTTCCTCCGGTCGCACCCAGCCACAGCAGGAGACAATGCGCCCATGCCGCCGCCCGCCAACGAACCGACCCCCGCCAGCATCGGCGCGCTACTCTCGGACGTGCGGGCGCGCACGCCGCTGGTGCACAGCATCACCAACCTGGTGGTGACCAACAGCACCGCCAACGCGCTGCTGGCGCTGGGCGCCTCGCCGGCGATGGTCGAGGGGGTGGAGGAGGTCGCCGAGTTCGCGGCGATCGCCGGCGCGCTGGTGATCAATCTCGGCACCATGGATGCCGGCCGGGCGCAGGCCATGCGCCTCGCCGCCGACGCCGCACGAGCCGCCGGCACCCCGTGGATCCTGGACCCGGTCGCGGTCGGCGTCCTGTCCTACCGGTCGCAGGTGGCAGTCGAGCTGCTCGCGTTCTCGCCCGCCGTGGTGCGCGGCAACGCCTCGGAGATCATCGCCCTCGCGCGCCAGGCGGGTGCCGTGCAGGGGGGCGCGGCTTCCGGCGGCCGCGGCGTCGACAGCACGGCACCGGCCGAGGCGGCCCTCGACGCCGCCAAGGCCCTGGCAGCGGCGCTGCGTTGCGTCGTGGTGGTCAGCGGCGCCACCGACTACGTGACCGACGGACTGCGCACCATCGGCGTGAACAATGGCCATCCGATGATGAGTCGTGTCACCGGTCTCGGCTGCACCGCGACCGCCCTGATCGGCGCCTGCCTCGCGGTCACGCCGGATACGCTGACGGCTTGTGTTGCGGGCATGGTGTTCACCGGACTCGCCGGCGAGATGGCGGCCGAACTGGCCCCTGGTCCGGGCAGCCTGCAGGGCGGCCTGATCGACGCGCTCTATCTGATGGACGCCGATCTGGTCACCCGGCGCGCCCACCTCGTAGCACCCGACGTCTGATCGGCCGGCGTCTGATCGGCGAGCCCGGCGGCGCTCAGCGCCGGAAGATCGTCAGCAGCACGAACAACAGGAGCGCGGTCGCCTGCAGGATCACCCGCCAGCGCATCAGCCGGTTCGAGCGCTGCGGATCGCCACCGCCGCGGACGAACCCCACCACGCCGGCCGCCAGGACGCCGACGGTCCCGATCATCGCAAAAACCATCAGGAACGTCAGGAGGACCCGCATCCGCAAGACATAGGCCACTGCGAAGCATTTGACAGCCGCCGCTCACGCGTGGTTGCACACGCGCCTGAGTTGTCAGGGACGAACCGGATGCACGTGAAAGGCAATGATCGGACCCGTCTGCCGCGAGTTGGGCGGGTGGCGCTGGCGGCCCTGCTCGCCTGCCTCCTCATGCCTGCCTTCGGCGCCGTGTCGCGCGGCCAGTCGAGCAGCGCTGGGCACGCCACGGCCCCGGCGACCGTGGCGGCGGCCCCGATCAGTGCGGCCCCGATCAGCGCGGCACAGGCGCAGCAGGTGCTCGACATGCTGAACGACCCGCGCAGGCGGGCCGCCTTCACCAGCACCTTGACGGCGATCGCCCGCAGCCTGCCGGTGGCGGTCCCGGCTCCGGCCGCTGCTCCGGCCCCCGGCAAGCCGGCAGCGCCGGCCAAGGTCACGCTGGCGCCCAACAGCCTCGGCAGCGAGTTGCTGGGAGAGGTCGGATCGGCGCAGCTGCTGGTGCTGACGCAGGCGCGCGCCTTCGGCCGCATGTTCGGCGACGCGGTGCTGGCGACGCGCTGGGTGAGCCACGAGCTGCGCGATCCGGCGAGCCGCGCCGTGCTGTTCGATGCCGCGTGGCGCGCAACGCTGGTGATCGCCGGCGGCCTCGTCGCCGAGCGGCTGCTGACCCTGCTGCTGGGACGGCCGCTCCGCGCGCTGGCGCGGGATGCGCGGGTCGCTCAGGAGGGCATCCCCCTTGATAGCGGGCCCCGTGATCGCGCCCCGCATGATCGCGCGCCGGATCCGGCCGGCCAGAGCGCCCCCGACGACAGCGAACCTGTCACCGCGGCCGAGCAACGGCAGCGCGACGCGCGGCACCGCTGGCACACGCTGCGCGTCCTCAAGCGGGTGCCGTTCGCCCTGCTCCGGCTGCTGATCAAGCTGGTCCCGCTCGGCGCCTTGCTGGCGATCGGCAACATTGCCGGCACCGGCTGGGCGCAGCAGCCGGTCAGCCAGCTGGTCATCGTCACCGTCACCAACCTGTACGGCTTCGGCCGCGCGCTGTATCTGCTGCTCGACATGCTGCTGGCGCCCGCGGCCCCCGGCGTGCGCCTGCTCGGGGTCACCGACGATACCGCATCGCTGCTGTGCCGCTGGTGGGTGTGGCTGATCGCGGTACCGGTGGTCGCGGTGGCGGTGACCGACATCGGCGGCCTGGTCGGCCTGCCGCAGCGGGCCGGGCAGTCCATCATCCGGGCCATCGTGCTGATCGAGCACATCCTGCTGGCCGGGCTGATCTGGCGCACCCGCGTGCGGGTCGGCAACGCGCTGCGCCCTCCCCGGCGGATACGCGAGACCAGCACCGGCGCGGTGCTCATGCGGCTCGCCCAGCACTGGTGGGTGCCGGCCTTGTTCTTCGACTTCGCGCTCTGGCTGGTCTGGGCGGCGCAGGTGCAGAACGGCTACCAGCAGATCTGGCGCATCTTCATCCTCACCGTCGCCATCATCATCGTCTGCCGCTTCATCGCACTCAGCCTGCTCGGGCTGCTGGACCGGCTGTTCCACGTCAGTCCGGAACTGGAGCAGCACTATCCCGGCCTGGAGCTGCGGGCCAACCGCTGGTACCCGCTGCTGCGCCGGGCGGTGAACGCCATCATGCTCGGCGCCGGTGCGGTGCTGCTGCTGCAGAGCTGGGGCCTGCCGGCGCTGTCCTGGTTCGCCGCCGGGCAGCTCGGCACGCGCATGGTCTCGGCGCTGCTCTCGATCCTGGTGGCGCTGATCCTGGGCGTGGTGGCCTGGGAGGGCGTCAATGCCGCGCTGGACCGCCAGGTCTCGAACTTCGGCCGCACCGCGCAGACCGCGCGCGCGGTGCGGCTGCAGACGCTGCTGCCGATCCTGCGCACGGTGCTGTTCATCACGCTGGGCGCCATCGTGTTGCTCACCATCCTGGGCGAGATCGGCATCAATGTGGCGCCGCTGCTGGCCGGCGCCGGCATCCTCGGCGTCGCCATCGGCTTCGGCTCGCAGAAGCTGGTGCAGGACTTCATCACCGGCATCTTCCTGCTGGTGGAGAATGCCATGCAGGTCGGCGACACCGTCACCGCCGCCGGGGTCACCGGTACCGTCGAGCATCTGTCGATCCGCACCCTGCGGCTGCGCGGCGGCGACGGCTCGGTGCAGATCATCCCGTTCTCGTCGGTCAGCACGGTCACCAACCTGTCGCGCGACTTCGCGGTGGCGGCGATCGCGATCAATATCGCGGTCGCCGAGGATACCGATCGCGTGTGTTCGATCCTGCACGAGGTCGGCGCCGGCCTGCGCGCGGACCCGGCATTCGGCGACTTCGCGGTCGCCGACTTCGCCCTGAACGGCGTGGACAGCATCGGCGACTACTCGGTGGCGATCAGCGGCACGATGAAATGCACCGTCGGCGGACGCTGGCCGATCCAGCGCGAGTTCTACCGGCGGCTGCGCATCGCGCTGCAGGATGCGAAGGTGGCATTGCCCACCCGCCCGCTGGCGATCCCGAACCTGCATCTCGCCCCTGAGCCGACCCCGGAATCCGCATGACCGACGCCCCCGCTCCGCTCGAACGCCACTTGCGCGCCGACGGGTTCGCCCTGGTCCGCGCGGCGCCGATGCGGGCGCTGCTGGAACCGTACGGCCTGGGCGACTGGGACGGGTTCGCGCAGAGCTGGAACGATCTCGGCAGGGACCGCTACATGGCCGATGGCGGCCGCTACCGCCGGCGCCGGCATGCCAACTTCTCGGTCACCGACGGCGAGATCCAGCGCAAGCCGCACCAGCCGCACTACCAGAGCCGCGACTACAACCTGCTCAATGGCGGCCTGGAGCGCTGGTTCAGCCCGGTGACCGACGAGATCGGCACCCATCCGGCGCTGCTTGCCATTCTGCGCCTGTGCGACGCCAGCTTCACCGCGCTGACGCCCGCCACCGTGCGGCCGCAGACCTGGCATGTCGAGCTGCACCAGTTCCGCATCGAGGCGAACAGTGACGAGGCCGGGCAGCCGACGCCGGAGGGTCTGCACCGCGATGGTGTCGACTGGGTGCTGGTGCTGCTGGTCGCGCGGCGCAACATCGCCAGCGGCGACACCAGCATCCACGACCTGCAGCGCCAGCCGCTCGGCAGCTTCACCCTGACCGAGCCGCTGGATTCCGCCTTCGTCGACGACAGTCGCGTCTATCACGGCGTCACCGCGGTGCGGCCCCTGGACCCCACGGAGCCCGCCTATCGCGACGTTCTGGTAGTAACCTTCCGGCGCTAGCGAGAGGCTGTTTGAAAACGCCTGATGCTGGATGAGAGCGGTCCGCAGGGCCGCGGCCGGCGTGACTTTCTGAGCACCGCAGCGCAGCGGCCGCCCATGCTTGAAAAGTGGGGGCCGCGAGCAGAGGAGCGCAGGAAAGGCGCGTCGGATCGCCAGCAGCAGGCGTTTGCAAGCAGCCTCTACTGGACCAGGGTCCAGGTGCCGTTGACCTGCTTGAACGAAAGCTGCGCGGTATTGGTCTTGTTCTTGGTGATCGCGGTGACTGCACAGCTATAGATGCCGTTATCCTTGGCGGTGCAGTCGGCGTTGGTGACATCGAAATCATGCACGTCATAGGGGCCGCTGAAAATTCCCAGCGTGTTCGCCGAGGTCTGCGCGTTGGCCGCCTGCATCCGGCTCTGGATGACCTGCTTGATATCCGCCTTGGTGGGCGCACCGGCCTGGCTGCAGGCCGCCAGCAGCAAGAGCGATGCTCCCATCGAAGTCAGAATCGAAACGCGCATCGCCGGTCCCCTGGATATGTTGGCCTCGGGTAACGAGCCAGCCGGCATCGGGTTCAGCACCCGGGCATCCCCAAGACTTTGACATAGGACACCTGTGGTGCCAGCGATGCAGGCGACGGACGGGAGCGCCAGCCATGATCGAGCATCTCGATCTCAGGGTGAACGGGGCAAGGCTGCATGTGGCCCGCACCGGGCATGGCCGGCCGCTGGTGCTGCTGCATGGGTGGCCGGAGTTCTGGCTGACCTGGGAGCCCGTGATGACCCGGCTCGCCGGCCGGTTCCAGCTGATCGCGCCCGACCTGCGCGGCTTCGGCGACAGCGACAAGCCGGACGGCCCGTTCGGCGCCCCCGAGCATGCCGTCGACATGCTGGCGCTGCTCGACGGGCTCGGCCTCGGGCAGGTCGGGCTGGTCGGGCACGATATCGGCGGCGGGGTGATGCAGGCGCTGGCGCGGCTGGCGCCGGCGCGCCTGACCGGGCTGTTCTTCTTCGACTTCATGTATCCGGGCGTCGGGCCGCGCATGGCGACACCGGATCGCCTCTCCGAGATCTGGTACACCTCGTTCCACCTGACCGACCTGGCGCCGGCGCTGGTCGGTGCCTCGCCCGAGACGATCCGGATCTATGTCACGCATTTCCTACGGCACTGGGCCTTCCGGCCCGAGACCTTCGACGACGTGCTGGAGGCGTTCGTCGCCAATTTCCAGAAACCCGGCAACGTCGCCGGCGGCTTTGCCGCCTACCGGGCCACGGCCACGAGCAGGCTCGCCATGATGAAGGGCGAGGCGCCCGCGCTGCCGCCGATCCTGCTGCCGACCTGCGTACGCTGGGCCGAGCATGATCCGCTGTTCCCGTATGCCTGGACGGACCGCCTCGGCGAGACCTTTCCCGACCTCGACCTCGCGCTGTTCCCCGGCGTCGGCCATTTCCCGCATCGCGAGGACCCGGATCACGCCAGCGCCGAGATCGCGGCGTTCTTCGGTGCCTGATGTCCCTTACTTAACGAATCGGGGTCTGGGGCCGCCGGCCCCAGCGGGTGCAGGGCAGCGCCCTGCTAGCGCACGTAGCTCGCCACAGGCGCAGGATCGCGCAGCGCACCGCGCGAGACCAGGAACTGCTGGAACGCCTCGTAGCGTTCGCGGTCGAGATGCGCCGGGTCGCGCGCCAGCGCCGCGAGGCTGGCCCACCAGGCGGCCTTGTTCAACTTGGTGTCGAGTTCCGGACGCGCCCGTATCGTCTGCTGCCAGACGGCATCGGGATCGTGCAGCAGGCAGGCGGTCCCGTCCTTGAGGGCCGCGAGGAAGCGGGCGATCTTCGGATCGCCGGCGTGGTCGCGTCGCGCCACCACTATCAGCTCGTCATACGGCGGCACGCCGTGCTGCTCGGGCCGGAAGGCCACCGGCTGCAGGCCCTTCTGCTGCAGGTCGATCATCTCGTAGTTGCGCATGCCGAGCACCGCATCGACGCGGTGCGTCATCAGCGCCTGCTCGATCTGGAAGTTGACGTCGGTGCGAACGATATCACCCGGCGCCAGCCCGGCCGAGGCCAGCATGCCGTTCAGCATCGCCTCGTCGCCGGGCCCGACCGAGACGCCGACGCGACGGCCCTTGAGGTCGGCGAGACTGTGGATGCCGGTGCCGGGCAGGGTCATCAGCACGTTCAGCGGCTGGTCCATCAGCGTGCCGACGCGCACCACCGGCAGGCCGCGTGCCGCCATGAACGCGAGCTCGGTCTGGTAGCTGATCGCGAGATCCGCCTGCCCGGCCGCCACCAGGCGCGGCGGCGAGCTGGTATCGGCGGGCGCAATCAAGGTCACCTGCAGGCCGTGCCGGGCGAACGCGCCGCAATAGTCGGCGGCCAGGATCTGCTCGTGGTCGGCATTGACGAACCAGTCCAGGATCACGCTCAGCCGGTCGGCGGCATGACACGCGATCGGTGTGGCGGCACACATGAGAGCAACCAGAAGCAGGGTCAGCGAACGCATCGTCAGAATCCCGCACTCGCGGTGAGCAGGGCGGCAAACCCGCCGCCCACCAGGTAGGTCGGCGAGGTGCCGGCGATGACCGTCCCCCTGCGGCCGGTCGTCGGCTGCGCATTGGTGGTCGGATTGGCGACGCCGGACAGGAAGGCGCTGTCGGTCAGGTTGACGAAATTGAGGCGCAATTCGGGATGCTGCGCATGGGCGATGTTCGGCAGGCGCACGCCGAGCGTCATGTCGGCCTGGGTGTGGTCGCTGATCCGCTCGTCATCCATGAATGTCGAATATTGCGGACCGGTATATTTGACACTGAGCACGCCGAACAGCGTGCCGTCGTCATAGGTGAGACCCACCGCTCCGGACAGGCGCGGGCTGCCGACCGCGATCTTGCCGGCCGTCGGCAGCAGGTCGCTGCCCGACTGGATGTCCCCGGCTTGAATGTCATTGTCGATGGTGGCGTAGAGATACTCGCCGGAGACGTACGGGCTGAGATGATGCCAGGGCCGCAGCCCGAACTCGGTATCGACGCCGCGCGAGGTCTGGCCGCCGGCATTCACCGTGCCGCCGATCAACGCACCGTTGAGGTCGAGCACGGTGCTGATCTGCCGGTTGGTGAAGTTGTAGTTGAACAGCGTCACGCTGCCGATCAGGCGATCACCGGCATAGCGCCAGCCGAGTTCCTCGGCGATGCTGTATTCCGGCCGCAGGTCGGTGCTTGCCGCACTCGCGACCTGGCCGGTCGACGGGTCGTAGGTGGCAAACAGCGTGCTCTGCGCCGGTGCCAGGAAGTTGGTCGTCACGTTGGCGAAGAGCTGGTCGTGCTGATCGATCCTGTACCGCAATGCGAGGCGCGGCAGCGGCTCGGCATCGTTGAAGCCGCTGCGATAGGCCGCCCCCGGCAACCCGTTCCAGCCCAGCCGGCTGACCATCGCCTCCTTGAAACCCAGATCGAGCGTCAGCCGGTCGGCCAGGAAGCAGATCTGGTCGCTCGCGAAGATCGCATTGGTCTGCGCGATCATGTGCGTGTCGGAGGCCAGCAGCTGTTGTCCGTTTGCCAGCCGGATGCTGCTGCCCGGCAGGTCGAGCCAGATGTCGGCCGGCGTGCCGTCAGGGCTCAGCGCACTGAAAGGCTGGGTGTCATGCTCGTCCACGTATTCATACCAGGCGCCGAGCGTGAGGTGCTGCGCGCCGGCATCCCAGGTGATGGCGGGCACCACGCCGCTGCGCCAGGTCTGGCCGACATAGTCCGCCATCACCGCGGCACTGCCATTGACGGTGCCTGGCAGCGACAGCGTGCCCGGCACCGGCTGGCTGCCCTCGAACAGGCCGGAGGTGGACAAATCCGTGCCGCCCGGCGTGTTGCCGTAGCCGTATTGCGCATACGCCGTCACCGAGAGATGCAGGTGCTGCGCCAGCGTGAAGCGGAACGGCAGCGCGCCATACACCAGCCGGTACGGCTGCTGGTACAGCCGCCAGTAGTTGGCGTCGCCCGGCGAGAAGCTGCCGTCATAGTTGTTCGAGAACCCGTAGGCGTGCCAGTCCGCGAGGTCCGGCTCCGGGTACGAGGTGGTGACCGCGTCGTGCCAGGTCACCAGCAAGGCGCCGTGGTCGCCGTCGCCCCAGTCGCGCACCAGCTTGAAATCGACATGCTGGCGGCGGTCGCGCCCAGAGCCGCGCGCATTGTCCGCCGCCGCGTGCGAATAGGACAGGGAGGCGCGCAGCCCGCTGGCGCCCAGCGTGCCGCTCTCGAGCCGGATGAACTCGCGGTTGCTGTGGTAGGAGCCGTACGAGGCATCGACGAGGCCGCCGGCATGATCGGACGGGTCGCGCGAGGCGAGGCTCAGCACGCCGCCGGCGGCGTTGAGCAAAGGCGCATCGAGGTTGGCCGAGCCCTGTGCCAGCGAGATGCTGTCCAGGTTCTCGGTGTCGATGAACTGCGACGGATAGGAGTCATAGTAGGCGGCGTCGTTCAGCGGCATGCCGTCGAGCAGCGTGCCGATCTCGGTCTGGCCCAGTCCACGCACGGTGATGCCGACCTGGGTCGACAAGCCGAGCGGATCGGCGGTCGAGATGTTGGCGCCCGGCACCAGGCTGATGAGCTGGAACGCATTGGCGCTCGGCGGCTGCTTCTGGATGAAGTCGCGGGTCACCTCGCTCGTCGCCTGCGGCCCGGTCTGCACCGAGATCAGGCCACCGCCGGGTGCGACGCCATGCACGCCGTCGGCACTGTCGAAGCCGCTCTGCCCGTTGACGGTGATCTGCTCGGGCGTGTCCTGCGCCGCCGCCGGCATGCCGCCGAGCAGCACGATCGCGGCGCCCGCCCAGGAACAGCCGCACGCCAAAATCCAGCGCCTTTTATCCATCGCATGCCTCCCTTCGCTGGAATGACCCAGATCAGGTTCGACGGGTGTGATCTCAGTCCGCCTGTCGCGGACACCCCGGTCATGCGGCTGTCATGGAACCAGTGTGGCTGTCTCGTCAAGCCGCCAGGCGGGCGGCGATGACATCGGCGACGCGCAGCGCGTTGGCGACGATGGTCAGCGTCGGGTTCACCGCGCCTATCGAGGGAAAGAAGCTCGCATCGGTCACGTAGAGGTTGTCCAGCTCATGCGCCTTGCAGTCGGTATCGAGCACCGAGGTGGCCGGGTCGGTACCGAACCGCAACGTGCCGGCCTGGTGCGCGGTGCCCCCGATCGGCGTGTCCTTCCCCAGATACAGGCTGCGGTCGAACAGATGCGGATGGATATCGACCTGGTTGCAAATCTGCTCGAGCTTGTGCTTGAGCCGGTGGTGCCCCTCCATGTTGGTCTCTCTGACGTCGAGATAGACCCGGCCGTCCTGGTAGTGCACCCGGTTCTCGGGCAACGGGATGTCCTCCGACGTCAGCCAGAAATCGATCGAGTGCTTCGCCATGTAGTCGAACGGCATCTCGGGCAGCCATTGCAGGAATTTCGGCAGCCCCTCGCCATGCACCTGCACCCCGTCCGACTTGCCGACCATCTGGATATGGCCGAGCGGATACTCCCAGTCTTCGGACCGGAAGTAGAAATCGTTCAGGCCGAGCGTCTTCTGGAACCGCGTCGGGTTCGGTGTCTTGGAGACCGCCAGCACCGTGCTGTTGTTGTGGCGCATGTAGTTGCGCCCGACCTGGTCCGAAGCGTTGGCCAACCCGCGCGGGTGCGCATCGCTCGCCGAGCGCAGCAGCAGCAGCGCCGACGACAATGCGCCGCACGCCACGACCACGATATCGGAGGTGAGGGTGATCCGTCCGCCGCCCTGCGTCACTGCCAAAACCCCGGTCACGCTGTGGCCCGAGGCGTCGGTGGTCAGCTTCTCGACATAGGTGCGCGTCAGCAGGGTGAGGTTGTCGTGCGTGCGCAGCGCCGGATCGACCACCATGATCTGGCTGTCGGCCTTGCCGTTGGTCGGGCACGGGTAGCCGTCGAAGGCGTCGCAGCGCACGCACGGCGAATGCGGCAGCGCCTCGCCATGCCGGTCCTCGTCGAGCAGCACGCCGACCGGCAGATGGAACGGATGGTGGCCGATGCGCTTGAGGTTGTCGAACAGCTCCTGGATACGCGGCTCGTGGCTGACCGGCGGCTTCGTGTAGGGGCGGGTGCTGGGCGGCTCGGTCGGATCCTCGCCGCGCAGGCCATGCACCGCGAACAGCTCCTCGGCAGCCTGGTAGTACGGCTCGAAGGTGTCGTAGCCGACCGGCCAGGCGGGTGCGACGCCATCGGGATGCCGGATCTCGCCGAAGTCGCGTTCGCGCAGGCGAAACATCACCGCGCCGTAGAATTTGCTGTTGCCGCCGACATTGTAGTGCAGGCCCGGATGGAAGCTGGCGCCATCGGAGCTGTACCAGGTTTCCCGCGCCTGATACTTGGCGTCGACGAACACCGTCTTGCTGTCCCACATGTCGCGGCCGCGCCGCAGATAGTCGCCGCGCTCGATCAGCAGGATGCGCTTGCCGGTCCGGGCCAGGGACCAGGCCATGGTGCCACCGCCCGGGCCGGAGCCGATGATGATCACGTCGTAATGGTCGCTGGCCATCGCCGTCTTCACTCCGCAGGGGATGCTCGCGGAGCAACGCGACCTCTCCCGCCTTGTTCCGACATCTTGAAACCGGCCGCCTGCCTGCCGCGCTATCGCCGTGCAATCACGGCCAGGAGAGCCGCATGCCGGGTTTCGACTTCATCGCGGTGCTCGGCGTGCGCGCCCTGCTGGTCGTGCTGTTCTTCCCGTTCAGCGCGCTCGACAAGATCCTCGGCTTCCGGGGAGCCGTGGCCCAGGCGCGCGAGGTCGTGAGTTCGCCGGTACTGGCGTCCCTGCTCCTGCTGGCCGGACTCGCGGTCGAGATCTGCATGCCGATCCTCATCCTGACCGGGCTCGCTGACCGCCTCGCCGGCTTCGTCATGGGTGGCTACTGCATGGTCACCGCCCTGCTGTGGAAGCGGTTCTGGCAAGCCGGGGATTTCTGGAGCGGCCCGGACAGCAAGGGCCGCGGGCTGTTCTGGGACTTCCTGAAGAATTTCTCGCTGGGCGGCGGCTTCCTGCTGATCACCTTCGGCACCATGAGCGCCGGCAGCTTCATCGCGCACCCGCTCTCCTCGACCCACCCCTACGCCGTGCGTGATGCCATGCACCCTGGCGCCCAGGAGCCCTCCCGATGAGCGCGGAGCAGCAGCCGAACATCCCCTACTGGCATCTGTGGACCGACCGAGAGGGCGTCAGCCACCAGAAGCGCTGCGCGCTGACCGACGTCCAGATGAAGGCGATGGGCCAGAACACGCGCGACACCGACGGGCGCCGCGGCCACCGGTCCGGCATCATCGGCGACATGCCCGCGGTGCTGATGGTGGTGCAGCTCGCCGCCGAGCCGGCCGTCGACCAGGCCTGCCGGTTCATCTAGAGCCATGGACGGCTTCGACATACGCGACCCGCGCTTTGCCGGCTTCATCCTGGGCAACGCGCCGCTCGAGGAGATCGCCTCCGGCTTTCGCTGGATCGAAGGACCGGTCTGGATGGGCGACTGGAACTGCCTGCTGTTCCAGGACCTGCCCCGGAACCGCACCATGCGATGGAGCGAGAGCGAAGGTCTCTCGGTCTGGCGCTCGCCCTCGAACTACGCGAACGGCCAGGCGCGCGATCGCCAGGGACGGCTGGTCGCCTGCTCGCATCGCGGGCGCTGCGTCACCCGGACCGAGCATGCCGGCAGCGTCACCATCCTGGCGGATCGCCATGCCGGCCGCCGCCTGAACGCGCCGAACGATATCGTGGTCAAGTCCGACGGGTCGATCTGGTTCACCGACCCGCTCTACGGCATCCTGACCGACTACGAGGGGGGCCGGCAGGTCTCGGAGCAGCGGCCGGCAGTCTATCGGCTCGACCCAGACCGCCGCGAGTTGAGTGTCGTCGCCGATGATTTCGACGGCCCGAACGGCCTCGCCTTTTCCCCCGACGAACGTCTGCTCTACATCGCCGAGACCGGCGACCAGACCAAGCCGAACCCGAAGCAGTACCTGCGGGTGTTCGAGGTCGCGGCTGACGGACGCAGCCTGACCGGCGGCGAGATCTTCCACAAGGTGGAACCGGGCTACAGCGATGGCTTCAGGGTGGACGAGGACGGCAACCTCTGGAGCAGCGCCGGCGACGGGGTGCACTGCATCTCCCCCGAGGGCGAGTTGCTCGGCAAGATCCTGGTCCCGCATACCGTCTCCAACCTCGCCTTCGGTGACCACGACACCTGCCGGCTGTTCATCGGCGGCTCGCACACCCTGTATGCGATATTCCTGAACCGGCGCGCTGCGGGCAGCCCGGCGGCCGGATGAGGATCGAGGCGGTCGAGCGCATCAGCCTCACCACCCGCGATGCGGCCGGGCTGGCGGCGTTCTATGGCGACGCCTTCGGGTTTCGCGACATCGGGCGACACGCGATCGACGCCGCGATCTATGGCGCCGGCGGCAGCGCGCTCACGCTCAGGCTCGGCAGCCAGGAGATCGAGCTGGTGCAGTTCGACCGGCCGGGCGCGCTCTATCCGCCTGTCAGGTCCAGCCATGACCGGTTCTTCCAGCACATCGCCCTGGTCACCACGGACATCCGGCGTGCGCTGGCGCGGCTGCCGGCACAGGCCACGATGATAAGCCGGGATGCTCCGGTGACCCTGCCGGCCTCGTCGGGGGGCGTGACGGCGGCCAAGTTCCGCGATCCGGACGGCCATCCGCTGGAGCTGCTGCAATTCCCGGCGGACGCGATACCGGAACACTGGCGCGGCGCCACCGACATGTCGCAGCCCTGCATCGGGATCGACCATTCGGCTCTGGTGGTCACCGATACAATTCGTAGCATTGAATTCTATTCCAGTATCGGCCTGACTGTTATGACACGCACCGTGAATATCGGCATAGCGCAGGACCGGCTAGACTATGTCGAAGCGGCACGGGTGGATGTCATCGGGCTTGCGCCCCGTCGCACGACGCCGCATGTCGAGCTGCTCGACTACCGTTCGCCGCGGCCCGGATCGAGCGCAGTCGTCGCCGATGCCGATATCGCCGCTACCCGGTTGATATTACGTCACCCCGGCGGCCAGGCGCCGGTCCGGATGATGGATCCCGATGGTCATCGGCTGGTTCTGCTGCCCGGCTGAAACCGGGTGGCGCGAGCCGCACGAAGCCGCTCGAGCTTCACGAGGAAGTGTATTTCCTTGCCCTGCCGGAATGTTACCCTTTACTTGAGATCGGAAGCATTCAAGGCAGACCGAACCGTATTTAGATCGTTAAATTAGCATTACACTTTATCAATACGCCGCAGTTGATTGACGTTAAAATAACGGACGGAAGCTTCTCGTGCGATATACCCTAGACTCTCCTGCTGTTCGGACCCGCGCGCCATGACCGACTTCCACCCGAAGCCCTCTTTCGAGCCGGACCCGCGTGCGCCGCTGGTCAGCGTCGGGCTGCCTGTGTTCAACGGCGAGGCATATGTCGGCCGTGCCATCGACTCCATCCTGTCGCAGACCCTGACGGATCTGGAGCTGGTGATCTGCGACAACTGCTCCACCGATGGCACGCAGGCACTCTGCGACGCCTATGCCAAGGCCGATCCGAGGGTCCGCTACATACGCAACCCGCGCAATCTCGGCGCCGGGCCGAACTACGATCGCTGCTTCCACCTCGCGCGCGGCACCTACTTCAAGTGGGCGGCGCATGACGACATGATGGCGCCGCACTATCTCGAGCGCGCGGTCGCCGCCCTCGAGGCGCGGCCCGATGCGGTGCTGTGCACGGTCGGCATCCGCGAGATCGGGCCGAACGAGGAAACCCTCCGGGTCTTCGCCAACGAGTTCGGGCGTGCGACCTCGAGATCCGTCGCCACACGGTTCGGCGGCCTGATCCATACCCGCCACCAGTGCGAGGATTTTTTCGGGCTGTACCGGCGCCAGGCGCTGATCGGGTCCGGCCTGCACGACAACTATAGCGGCTCGGACCGGGTCCTGCTGGCGGAGATGGCGCTGCGCGGACCGTGGGTCAGCGCGCCGGAGCCGCTGTTCCTGCATCGCGAGCACGACAGGCGCTACACCCGTGCCGTGCTGCTCGTCGATCCCAAGCAGGCGGCACTGTGGCAGGACACCAGCGGACGCGCCAGACAGCGCAACACGATGTTCCACTGGGGCATCTATCGTCGCTATTGGCGTCTGGTGAACAAGACCGTGTCGTCGCCGGCGGCGCGCCTGGGGTGCTATGCCCAGCTGCTTGCCTGGTGGGGCACCGACGGACATGGCGGCGACGTGGCGCGCGATATCGTGCGGACGATGAGCCCGGCCTTGTTCCAACGCATGCGTATCGCCAAGCAAGCCGTCCTGGGCATGAGCCGCACGGTCCGGCGCGGCAGCCTGCCGCCTACCGTCGCCGGATCAGGGGCGCCACTCGGCGAATAAGGTCCTTCGGGGCAAGGAAATACAGCGCGGCCGGATAGACGATCAGTCCGGCCGCCATTTTTGCGAGCAGAAGTGCAGTGAAAGACAACCCGGCCAGCATGACCCCGGTGAGGATAGTCGCGCCCGCCATGACCAGCACCGCGCCGAATGCGGGCAGCGAGGCCATGACCACGAGCCGGCCGACGCCGGGGATCTGCTCGCGCACGAAGGCGATCACCAGCGGAGCCGATAGGCTCGTCACCACCAGGTTCGCCCAGGCGATCGCGACCAGGCCGCCGAGCCAGGCGGCAGGCAGGCTGCAGAGCAGGCGCGCCGCCATGATGACGACGCTATATCGCACCGGGATATCCGGACGGCCGCGCGCGTTGACCGCCGCCGTGAGCAGGTAGTTCGACGAATGCGCGATCCCGGACAGCGACACGATCGCCAGCAGCGGCGCCGACGCAGCCCAGCGCGCGTTCAGCAGCGTGCCAACGATCTCCCGGCTCGTCACCGCGATGCCGACGAACACCGGCAGTGCCACGATCGCAACGCCGCTCAGGAAGTCGCGCAGCGTTTCGCGGAACGCCTGCATGTCGGTCTGGCGCGCGGAGAAGACCGGGAAGGCCACCCGGCCGACGACACCCGAGAAGCCGTTGATCATGGCGCTGCTGATGCGCTCAGCCAGCGAGTAGATGCCGACCGCGGCGGAACTCAAAAACAGTCCGGCCGAGAAACGGTCAACCTGCATCACGACGAAGCCGAGCAGCTGGTTGCCGACGCGATGCCGGCCGAATTCGAAGATGCCGGCGGCGGCCGGCCGGCTGACCCGCAGGCCCGGCCAGATGCCGCTCACCGGCATGACCAGGAGGGCCTCGAAGATCCGGGCGACGAGATAGTAGCCCACCAGGCTGTCGGCTCCGTAGCCACGATGCGCCAGCAGCACCGCCACCGCAAAGCCGCCCACCTGCGAGATCAGGGTCCGGATCGCCAGCGTGCGGAACTGCAGTTCGCGTTGCAACAGGCCGTGATAGGTGGCGGTGATCCCCACGAACGGCAGGCAGATCGCCAGCAGCGGCATGACATGGTGCAGGGCAGGTGCCGCGAACAGGGCGGCGAGCGGCCAGGCGCTGGCGGCGAGCACCAGGCCGGCCAGCGTGCCGAGCCCGAGCAGCATCCAGAAGGTGGTATCGAAGTGCTCGGCATCGATGCTCTCGCGCTGGATCAGCGCGTCGGAGAAGCCATCCAGCAGCAGCGTCATCATCAGGGTCATGGCCAGCAGGCCCATGGTCATGACACCGACCGCGGCCGGCCCGATGATATTGCCGACCACGATAAAGACGAGCAGGGCCGCGATCTGCTGGGTCCAATAGTCCACTGCCGACCAGCCCGCGCTACTCAGGGTGCCCTGTCGTTTCATGTTTTTTCACACGTGTTTCCTGTGGTAGCAACACATGCAGCAAGACCCAGGGGGCCGCAAGTTCCGGTGCCCGGACGCCGCCGCGATCGGCCTCCGGCAAGACCTGCCCCTCGGGCTCGCCCGATTTTCGTTTCGCCTTGCCTTGCCGTTTTCCACAGATTGAGACAGCGCGGTTCGTGCCGTTGCGATGTTTCAACAATTAGAAGTTGGACAAGACCATGAAAGTAGCGATCCTGGCCGGCGGCAAGGGGACCCGCATCGTCGAGGAGACGGAAATCCGTCCGAAACCGATGGTGGAGATCGGCGGCATGCCGATCATCTGGCACATCATGCGGCACTACGCCCGCTACGGCCACGACGAGTTCGTCATCGCACTCGGCTACAAGGGCCAGTACATCAAGGACTACATCCTGAAATACAGCTCCCTGCACTCGGACCTGCATGTCAGCCTGCGCACCGGCGAGGTCACCCGTCGCAACGGCCTTGCACCGGATTGGCACGTGAACCTGGTCGATACCGGCCTGGAGACGCAGACCGGCGGGCGCATCAAGCGGCTGTCGTCGCTGATCGGCAACGAAACCTTCATGCTGACCTGGGGGGATGGCGTGTCGAACGTCGATCTCGACAAGCTGCTGGCCTTCCACAAGGCGCACGGCAAGCTGGCGACGATCACCGCGGTGCGGCCGCCGGCGCGCTACGGCCATCTCGATTTCGACGGCGACCGGGTCTGCGAGTTCAACGAGAAGCCGCAGGCGGCTGAAGGCTGGATCAACGGCGCGTTCTTCGTGCTCGAGCCGGAGATCTTCAACTATATCGAGGACGACACGACGCAGTGGGAAAAGGAGCCGCTGCAGAACCTGGCGCGCGACAACCAGCTCATGGCCTACAAGCACGACGATTTCTGGCAGTGCATGGACACGTTGCGCGACAAGTATGTGCTGGAGAGCCTGTGGCAGTCCGGCAAGGCACCCTGGAAGACGTGGTCCGAAGCCTGAAGACTGAAGCTGAAGTGTCGCGGTCGATCGCGAATTTGAGGGGCGTGTCATGAAGGTTCTTGTTACCGGCCATCGCGGCTATATCGGCTGCGCGCTGGTGCCGCTGCTGCAGCAGGCCGGCCACGAGGTCGTGGGCCTGGACAGCGATCTCTACCGCCGCTGCACCTTCTCGGGGGCGATGGCGGATGTCGTGTCCATCGACCGCGACATCCGCGACGTGGTGGCCGCCGATCTCGCGGGCGGCTACGACGCCGTGCTGCACCTCGCGGGGCTCTCCAACGACCCGCTCGGCAACCTCGATCCGGACCTCACGATCGCGATCAACCACGAGGCGACGGTCAAGCTGGGCCGCCTCGCGCGCGACGCCGGCATCCCGCGCTTCGTGTTCTCGTCCTCGTGCAGCCTGTACGGTGCCGCCGGCGACAACTTCGTCGACGAGACCGCCGAGGCGAACCCGGTGACGCCGTACGGCGCCGCCAAGATCATGTCGGAGCTGGCCCTCACCGAGCTCGCCACCGACGATTTCAGCCCGACCTTCCTGCGCAACGCCACCGCCTACGGCTTCTCGCAGCGGGTGCGCTTCGATCTCGTGGTCAACAACCTGACCGCCTGGGCGCTGACCACCGGTCGCGTGCTGATGAAGAGCGACGGCACGCCGTGGCGGCCGATCGTGCATATCGAGGACATCTCGCGTGCCTTCCTGTCGGTGATGCAAGCGCCGCGCGAGGTCGTCCACCTGCAGGCGTTCAATGTCGGCCGCAACGACGAGAACTACCGGATCAGCGAGATCGCGGACGCGGTGCGCGAGCTGGTGCCCGGCTGCCGGATCGATTTCGAGGCGGGTGCCGGCCCGGATGCGCGCTGCTACCGGGTCGATTGCAGCAAGATCGTCCGCATGGTGCCGGCATTCCAGCCGCAATGGACGATGCGCGCCGGCATCGTGCAGCTGCGCGACGCCTACATCGCGGCCGGCCTGCAGCAGGAATGGTTCGAGGGGCCGAAGTTCAGCCGCATCGCCCACCTGCGCTCGCTGCTGGCCGAGCACGATCTCGACGCCAAGCTGCGCTGGTCGGATGCCGCCCACGCGCACCGCGAGCAGGCCGAGAGGATCCCGGCATGATCACCCGTATCAAGGGCTGCCTGTCCTGCGGCTGCGAGGACCTGCACGAGATCATGTCGTTCGGCGAGACGGCGCTCGCCGACCGGCTGATGAGCGAGAAGCAGCTTGCCGAGCCCGAGCCCAGGGCGCCGCTGGAGCTGGTGTTCTGCCCGCGCTGCGCGCTGGTGCAGATCCGGCATACGGTCGATCCGGAAGTGCTGTTCTGCAACGACTATCCGTATTTCTCATCGGTCTCGCCGATGCTGATGCGGCATTTCCGCGGCAGCGCCGAGGAGATCATCGCGTCAAGGCATCTCGGGCCGGACAGCCTCGTGGTCGAGGCGGCCAGCAATGACGGCTACATGCTCAAGCCGTTCATGGAGGCCGGCATCAAGGTGCTCGGTATCGATCCGGCCGACGGTCCGGCGGCGGCGGCAACCTCGGCCGGCGTGCGGACGCTGAACACCTTCTTCAGCCTCGAACTGGCCGAGAGGCTCGCCGGCGAAGGCGTTGCCGCCGATGTGTTCCTGGCCAACAACGTGCTGGCGCATGTGCCGAACCTCAACGAGTTCGTCACCGGTATCCGCACGCTGCTCAAGCCGGATGGCATCGCGGTGATCGAATGCCCGTACCTGCTCGACCTGATCGAGCACAACGAGTTCGACACGATCTATCACCAGCATCTCTGCTACTACTCGGCGACCGCGCTCGATGCGCTGTTCCGGCGCAACGGGCTGTTCCTGAACGACGTGCGCCACCTCGCCATCCATGGCGGCTCGCTGCGCCTGTTCGTCGGTAGAGGCGAGAATGTCGGCTCGGCGGTGACCGAAATGCTGGAAGCCGAGCGTCATGCCGGCGTCAGCACGTTCGCCTACTATGAAAATTTTGCCGGCAAGGTGCGCGAACTGCGCGAGCGACTGGTGGGCATCCTGGCCGACATCAAGGCGAGCGGCAAGCGCATCGTCGGCTACGGGGCGGCCGCCAAGGCCAACACGCTGATGGCGTATTGCGGCATCGGGCCTGACCAGCTCGACTATCTGGTCGACCTGAACCCGAACAAGCATGGCCGCTTCTACAGCGGCAACCACCTGCCGATCTATCCGCCGAGCAAGCTGGCCGAGAACCCGCCCGACTACCTGCTGATCCTGGCCTGGAACTTTGCCGCCGAGATCATGCAGCAGCAGCAGGCCTTCCGTGATGCGGGCGGCAAGTTCATCGTGCCGGTACCCGATCCGGTTATCCTCTGAGACAGCGAAGCGCGAACCATGAGCAACCCCACCTGCCCCTGCTGCGGCCACCTTGCGAGCGAGCCGCTGTACGAGGTCCACAACGTGCCGGTGCACAGCGTCACCGTGCTGCGCACGCCCCAGGACGCCCGCGCCATCACCACCGGCGAGATCGCTCTTTCGCTCTGCGGGCATTGCGGCTTCGTCTTCAACTCGGCGTTCGACGGCGCCAAGCAGGACTACTTCCACGACTATGTCTCGACGCAGGCGATGTCGCCGGTGTTCAACAGCTTCCACAGGCGCCTGGCCCAGGACCTGATCGACCGGCACGACCTGCATGGGCGCCACGTCGTCGAGATCGGCTGCGGCCAGGGCGAGTTCCTCGAACTGCTCTGCACGCTTGCCGGCAACAACGGCACGGGCTTCGATCCCGCCTACGAGCCGGGGCGGACGCTGCCGGAAGGCGTGCGGATCATCAAGGACGTGTATTCGAAGCGTCATGCCGAAGCGGCCGGCGATTTCATCGCCTGCAAGATGACGCTGGAGCATATCGGTGCTGTCGGCGACTTCGTGGTCGGCGTGCGCGAGGCGGCCGGTGACGATGCGAAGCGCATCGTATTCTTCCAGGTGCCGGATGCCGGCCACGTCCTGGCCGAGAACGGCTTCTGGGACGTGTACTACGAACACTGCTCGTATTTCTTTGCCAGCACGCTGGGCACCCTGTTCACCCGCGCCGGCTTCACCGTGACCAAGCTGCGCTCGGACTATGACGGGCAATATCTGATGGTCGAGGGGCATCCGGCGCCGAACACGCAAGAGGCGGGTGCCCCGCCGGGTGACGCGGCGCCGCCGCCCGCGGATGTGGCGCGCACCATCGCCGAGGTGCGCCGCTTTGCGCGCGAGGTGCCGCAGATCCTCGCCGACTGGTCGCACGACCTCAAGCGGCACAAGGCGGAAGGCAAGCGGACCGTCCTGTGGGGCGGCGGCTCCAAGGCGGTCGCTTTCCTCACCACGCTCGGCGTGACCGACGAGATCGAGGCGGCGGTGGATATCAATCCCGAGAAGCATGGCAGCTTCCTCGCCGTGACCGCGCATCCGGTGATCGGCCCGGAACAGCTGCGCGGCCAGGCGATCGACCGTGTCATTGTCATGAACCCGATCTATTGTGACGAGATCGCCGCACACCTTCGCACCCTCGGTGTCAGCGCCGAACTGGTACCGGTGACGGCCGTGCTGGCGCGGCTGGCAGCCTGACAGGAGCATCCGCCATGACTGTGAGCCTCGCATCTTCCCCCACCGCCTCCCAGGCGGCTGCGCCGCAAATCACCGCGACGCAGTCCTTCGACACGGTCGTCGAGCGCATGATCCCGATCGACCGGCTGATGGCGGCCCGCGACGAGCTGCGCGCGCAGTTCCAGGCCGGCAAGCCGTACCCGCACGTGGTGATCGACAATTTCTTCGACCCCGAGATCCTGCGCCGCATCACCGCTGAGTTCCCGAGCCAGGGCGGCCGCGACTGGATCAAGTACGACACCGAGAACGAGATCAAGCAGACCTCGCGCGGCATCGCCGACCTGTCGCTGTTCACGCAGGCCTTCTTCCTGCAGATCTGCGCCGAGCCGATGATGGATTTCCTGCGCTATGTCACCGGCCATGCCGACCTGGTGCCGGACCCGCTGTTCCACGGCGGCGGCCTGCATGAGAGCCCGCGCGGCGGCTGGCTGAACGTGCATGTGGACTGGACCCAGCATCCGGTGCTGCCGCTGGCCCGGCGGCTGAACCTGATCATCTACCTGAACGAAGGCTGGGACCCGGCCTGGGGCGGCGCGCTCGACCTCGTCGACCACGTCACCAAGCAGCCGGGCGCCAGCGTGGCGCCGATCTTCAACCGCGCGGTGATCTTCGAGACCAACGACGAGACGCTGCACGGCTTCCCGGACCCGATGACCTGCCCGGTCGATGTGACCCGCAAGTCGGTGTCGCTGTTCTACTGGAGTCCCGACCCGGAGGCGATCAAGAAGGCCAGCTTCATCACCTTCCTGCCCGGCAAGAAGCATACCCGCCTGAAGGCGCTGGCGCGCTCGTTCGTGCCGCCGATCACCTACGTGGCACGCGACAAGCTGGCGGCCCTGGTGCGCAGCAGGCTGCGCCGACGCAAGACCGCCTGATCCGCCAGGATCGCGGCACGCACAAAACCCGGGACGGTCGGAATGACGCAGCGTACCTATCTCATTTCGCTCGGCCTGCTCGTGCTGGCGGCGCTGGCGGCGCAGCTCGGGCTGTTCGGCGTCGGCCTGTACCGGATCACCTCGGACGAGAGTGCGAGGATCCTGACCGCCTGGCACATGGCGTGGTCGAACGCGCTGGAGCCGTTCCTCTGGCCGCCGTTCTACAAACTGTTCGTCGGTTCGGCACTGCGGATCGATCCGGACATCTTCATCACCCCGCGGGCGCTGGTGTGCGCAACCGGTCTGCTGTGCCTGCTCGCCCTGGCGAGGCTGGCCACCGCCCTGTTCGAGGATCACAGGATCAGCCTGATCGCGGCGGCGCTGGCTGTGCTGGCGCCGCAGCGGCTGATCTTCAGCGTCGTGCCGCTGTCGGACATCTACTACTTCCTGTTCGTCATCACCGCCGCCGCCTGTACCGCCGACTGGCTGCGCACCGACCGCCCCCGGTCGCTGCTGCTGGGGTGCGGCTGCATCCTGCTGGCGGAATCCGTGCGCTTCGAGAGCGGCCTGTTCGCCGGCTTTCTGGAACTGCTGCTGCTGTACCGGACCTGCATCCGACGCGACCTGCGGTTTTCGACACTGGTCGCCGCCTCGGTCGTGCTGTTCATCTTCCCGGCCTTCTGGGCGGCGAACTCCTATGTCTGGTACGGCTCGCTGAACAATCTCGGCGTGGTGACCCAGCAGTTCGTCGGCATGTTCGGGCACGACTACATCCAGGCGCTGAAATGGGCGCCGCTGCGCTGGTTCATCCAGGACACCATCTGGAACCCGCTGACCGTCGGCGGCGTGCTCGTCGTGCTCTGGCTGTCCCTGCGCGAGCGCGTGGTGCGGCTCTGGGCGCTGGTGTTCCTGCTGCCGCTGCTGGTGTTCAGCGTAACCACCGTGGTCAGCCTGAGCACCCCGACGGCGGCCACATGGCGGACCAGCGGCGTCTGGACCCTGATGATGCTGCCGTTCGATGCCGTCGCCGCCTACAGGATCGGCCAGTATCTGGCGCGTTCGGCGCGCCTGCCACGCGCGGCCCTCGCCGGGCTGCTGATCCTCGCGATGATACCCAACGGCATACGCAGCCTCTGGTACGCCCGAGACGGGCTCTACAACAACGAGACCCGCCTCACCCACCAGGAGCGCGCGCTGGACCGCTTCGTCGACAAGAAGCTCGCCCACACCAAGGCAGGCGAAGCGCTGATCGACAGCTCCACCAACCTCGACTACATGGACGTGCTCGCCTTTGCGAAGCACCCGGACCGGCTGCTGCTGACCGGCGGCGGCGATCCGGTGCGGATCGGCTTCTACGAGCCGATGCGGCAAACCTATGCCGGCAAGCCGGAGGCGGATTTCTACCTCAAGGACCGCTTCGGCCTCGACCATGGCGGCGACCTGCGGACGCTGAACGCGTACCATGTCAGCCTGATCGTGGTCCGCAACCCGGCCTTCATCGCGGCGCTGGACGCGAGCCCGCTCGCAACCCGGGTGCGCTCGTTCAACGACTGGACCGTGTTTGCGGTCAGCCCGACCGTGTCATCGCAGCCCTGGCACGGCGCCGTGCTCAGGAGCCCGCCCCAGGCGCCGCACGCGGGCTGACCATGCGACCGGACATGACGACGGCCCGGGACCGCCGCACCCGGGTCCGCTTGCCCCCGCTGACCGGCACCCCCCTGGCAAGCTGGGGCGCCTGGATGGTGCTCGGCCTGGTCCTGGTCTGGGTCAGCGGCCACGCCCTCGATCACCGCGTCGCCCGCTATGTCCACGAGCGGCTGGCCTTCTCGCGCAATGCGCGACGCCTGGTGCACATCCCGGAGCTGGTCATCCTGGCGGGTCTGGTGGGCGTGGTCGCACTCGGCGCGTGGTCGGCGCTGGTCGGCAGGCTGCGCGGCGTCTGGCGGCAGTTGCTGCTGGCCTCGATCAGCGTCTGCATCGCGATGGCGCTGACCGACGCGCTGAAGATCTGGTTCGGCCGCATTCCGCCGCTGCGCTGGTATGACCAGCAATGGCGGAATTTCTATGCCTACCTGCCCGGCTCGTTCCCGTCCGGCCACATGACCGCGCTGAGCGCGGTCGTTCCGATCCTGTGGCAGGTCTCGCGCTGGGTCGTCCTGGTCCTGGTGATCGCGGGGGCCGCCGGATGCTACGGCCTGATCCGGATGCAGGGGCATTTCATCTCCGACCTGTTCGGCGGCATGATGGTCGGGGGCACCGTCGGCTATGCGGTGCTGTGCGCGGACCGACGCAGTTGACTACCTCGAATATCCTCTGATGAAACGTCTGCGCGCGCGAGGGTGGTCTCGATCTGCAAGGCTGAGCCGGCCATCACGGCTCAGCCTTCAGACCTTGGGTGAGAGCGTCACAGGCCGCTTTCGGGCGATGGTGGTTTTCATCACCATCGACGCATAGATTGTTCGCATTTCGCCGGAACACATCATTGGCAGCATCCTTGGGCAAGGCCGCGATAAGATCCTGCGTGCAATGCCCATGATCGCGAAGGTCCATGTCCACGCCGGTGATCAGCACCTCCACAGGAACGAGCATCTCGTAGATGCCCGGTCCGACCCGCACGTGCGAGAGGAGCTTTGCACCTGCTGCACAGACCGGTGCGAATAGCTCGGGATGTCTGAGCAGCAAGCGATCCAGGCGTCGCCCGGCAATCCGCGGGCGGTTCCCCAGGTAGAGGCTAGCCATACCATTGGCTTCGCCATTTTCGAATATCTCGATGTCGGCCAGTTCATGGATGACGATGATGGCTTTACAGGATGCCGTCTGGCAGTGCGTGGCGAGTGCATGGGCGGCGGCCGATGCCACTTCATCCGTCGAGGGCAGCGTATCGTCCGGGTTCCAGTCGTGCGCCGAAGCTGCGGCTGCCGTCGCCGCGGCCATACCGTTGTAACACAGCGCCACCGCGCAGAACACGGCGAGAAGCTTTTTCATGACCGGTAAAACTTGAAGTCTTTGTCCTGAACGCCCGGAATGCGAATGAAGGAGTATCCCTGAACCCATCCCGGACGGTGGTTCCGAATTAGCCGCCCGTTTTTTGCCATTACGCCGGGAACGCTTTCCAGTCCCCCGCGCACGTCGGCATTAGAAGAAGGTCTTTCCCCCTCTTTGGCCATGGATTTCGGTGAGTAGAAGTAGGTGGCATCCTGGCTGATATCGATTGCGGCGCCACTGAGAATTCGTTCGGCGAGGTGGAGCGTTGTGAGCGTCGTCATATGGCTGTGGGAGTAGTTGCCGTTGGCCCAGACCTGCGACACCCGCGTGATTTGGCCGCGCGTCATGCGATTTACTACAGTCCAACCAACCATGGCCTGCGCGGTCTCATTTTCGCCACCGGCTTCGGAGACGATGATACGGGCAAGATCGTTGAGATTCTCCTGCGCAAGCTGATCGTCGGTTTGGGTGGCATTTTCCTCACTCGAGAAAATCGACATCAGGAGGCTCGACTTTCCATGCAGGCGCAGAGCGCGCCGGTGGCGTTCTCGGCCGCCGACGGCGTTCGACCCGGAACAGCATATGGCATCGGGACCGCCTCCGTTGACCATGTTCTCGCCATGTTACGACGTCCCAAGGCTCGAGCGGGGCTTGAAGGTGCTGCACGGTCGGGTCTAAGTGCCTGCCGGTCGGGTAGGAGACGCTTGTCGGCCAGCCGACCGGTTGTGCCGAGGTGGAGGCCAGCAACTGCATTTCATCTCGGACCTGTTCGGTGGGATGATGGTTGGGGACACCGTCAGCTGCGCGGTGCTATGCGCGGACCGGCGGACATGATCGCCTCATGCCCTTTGCTCGCCGAGTCCTTCTGACAGATAGAACCGGGCGAGTTCGCGCGCCGTACCCAGTCTGATCTTCGGCAGGCTGCTGCGGTCGAACATCTCGGCGTAGCGCCTGCGGTTCTTGCGGGTCGTCCCCACGATATGGCTGACCATCGCCCATTTCACGCTGTCACTGCCGCCTTCGAGACCACCGGGACGTTCAGCGTCGAACCATGACCGGCGCAGGTAGCGGAACAGGCTCACGGCGACGGGCGTATCCAGCAGAATGAACCCCGTCGCCCGTGCCAGGCGCTGCGGCAGGCACCGCGAATAATTGCCATCCATCACCCAGCTCGCGCCCAGGATTGCCTTATCGTGCAGGGCGATGAACTCCTCGTCCGGCCGGGGCCGCCAGTTCGTGTTCGGCCGATGATAAAGCTGGTCCAGGTGGATCGCTGGCAGGCCGCGAGCCCGCGCTATCGCGGTCGCGAGAGTGGACTTGCCGCTGTTCGATGGCCCCATGATGCAGATGCGCCGCCCGAGTCCATCGAGGGTCACGGTCCGTGTCGCCTCAGGCTGTGCCGGACAGGTGGATCCCGACGAAGCGGCCGATCCCCGCGAAAGCGGTTTTGAGCTGCCCGGGTGTGGGCGATCCACCCCGCGTATAGACCGCAACAACGATCGGGACGTCGGCTCTGGGCCAGGCGACGGCAATATCACCGGCCGCATCGCGGCCGTTATTGCCCGTCTTGTCTCCGATCAGCCAATTTGCGGGCAAACCGGCGCGCAGCCGGTTGCCACCAGTCTGGCACCCGATCAACCACCCGGTCAGAGCCCGTCGCGACCGGTTTGACAGGACGTCTTCAAAGACGAGGCGGCGCAGGGTGCGCGCCATCGCAGCCGGTGTCGTCGTGTCCCGGGTATCATCGAGCGACCGGAAGTTCAGGGCGAGTTCGGTGTCGTCCAGCCGGGTGACGCCATCTCCGATCCGGCGCCAGAACGCCGTCAAAGCCGCCGGGCCACCGATGCGCGACAGGAGCAGAGTGGCGCAGGTGTTGTCGCTCTGCTCGACCGCCGCCTTGCACATCTCGCCCACCGACAGCCATCCCTTCGCCAGGTTCGCTTGAGCGACGGGAGCGTGCCAGTCGCGCATGTTGGCTTTGCCATAATGGATCGCCCGCTCGAGACCGTCGCAGCCACGATCGACGTGCAACAGCACGCAGGCTGCAAGCGACGCCTTGAAGGTGCTGCACATGACAAAGCGCTCATCGGCCCTCCAGCCCAGTTGCCTGCCCGTCCGGAGGTTTTCCGCATAGAAGCCGATATGGCCTCCGCTCTTTCGCTCATACTCTGCAACCGGCGGGAGCGGGACTTCCCGAGCCAGGGCCGGTAATGCCAGGAACAACACAGGCCCGTACAGAACATCCCTTCTTCGCATCGTCTGTGTCCATCACTGCCGCGTCTTGAACAAGGCGAGGTCGAGATGCCTGCCGGTCGAGTAGTTGACGCCGTCGAGCCGGCCGAGCTGTCGCGCCGCAATCCCGTCCGCCGCCAACCTCGCCTGGAAGGCCGCCGCGTCGCGTGATCCGACCAGCGCCATCGCGCAGCGCGGGTCCCGTTCGAGCAGGTCGGCCGCCGGTGCCGGACCGATCAGGCGTGTCGACGGACCGACCAGGAACACCAGGCTCGGCTCGCTGAACGAGGTGGAAGCCAGCACGCTGTCCGGACACGGCCTGACCTCGGCCACCATGGCCGCAATGCGCGGGCTCAGCCAGATCGTGCGCAGGCTGGGCAGCACGATGATGAACAGGCTGGCATAGGTCGCGAGGGCGGCAGCGGCGACGAAGCCCAGCGCCCGGCGCGGCGCGCGGAGCGGCCAGAGCAGCCAGGCTGAAGCCAGCACCAGGGCGATCGCCAGTACCGACACGAAGCTCGCCACCGGCGAGACCACATGCTGCAGGCGCCAGAGCAGCACCGGCCCGGCGGCCGCGATGCCGACGCCCACCACGAGCCAGACCAGGCCATACGCCGCGAGCAGGAGGCGTCCCGCGATCCGGCGCGGCGGCGACCATCCCTCGGGGGCAACCAGCGCCGCCGCGGCGAGGATGGCGATCGCCGGATAGGCCGGCAGCACGTAGTGCGGCAGCTTGGTGGCGACGAGCTCGAACACCACCCAGTGCGGAATGATCCAGCACAGCAGGAACCGCACCGGATCCTGCCGGCGCCGCAACCAGGCGAACGGAATGGCGCAGGCGGCGAACAGCGAGCCCGGCCAGAAGGCGATCGCGAACACCAGCAGGTGGTAGCCGGGCGGCAATCCGTGCGCCTGCTGGCCGGACGCCACCTTGCCGAGGAAGTTGGTGCCGACCGCCTTGCCGAAGAACGTGCCGTGGCTGACCAGCGAGATCGCGATGCACCAGGGCAGCACGATGGCCAGCATCAGCGGCACCCCCCAGGCCGGGCGCAGGCGCTTCCACCAGCTCGCATCGCGCTCGCTCAGCGCGAGTGCGATCGGCGTGCCGAAACCGGGGATCAGCGCCACCGGCCCTTTGAGCATCAGACCGAAGCCGAGCGCTCCCCAGTACAGCGCCGCCACCCAGGCCGGTGCGGGCCGGGGTTCGCGCCGCCCGCTCCAGGCCCGCAGCAGCGCGAACTCGGCGAGCAGGATGCTCAGCAGCAGCGTGCTGTCGATCGTGGCCATGCGGCCCTCGGCCGTCATCAGCACCGAGACCGCCAGCAGCAGCGCCGCGAACAGGCCGGCCTCGGTGCCGAACAGGCTGGCGCCGATCGACGCGGTCAGCAGCGAGGATCCCACCACGGCGACCAGCGAGGGGATGCGCCAGCCCCAGACCTGGCGATGCTGCAATGTCCCGGTGGCTGCCACCGTGGCCGCCTCGAGCCAGTAGATGCCGGCCGGCTGCAGGTAGCGCGGCTGGTCCTGGAACCGCACATCGATATAGTTGCCCGACTGCAGCATCTGGGCCGACGCTTCCATGTAGCGCGGCTCGTCGCGATCGAGCGGCGGCAGCGAGGCGCGGCCGGGCAGGAAGATCGCCAGCGTGAAGGCGGCCAGCAGGGCGTAGTGGCGGGCGGTCAGGGAAGGCAAGGGCTTTGCCCTTGACCCACTGGGGCCGGAGGCCCCAGACCCCGATTCCTTGACGCCCCTGGCCTTACGCCTCGGTGACACGCTTCGGACGCACCGTGCGCTTCTGCAGCCAGATCACCCCGATCATGTCGCGCAGCCCGACCAGGGCACGGTTCCAGTTGGTGTATTTCGACTGCCCGTGCAGCCGCGCGCGATGCCGGACCGAATAGCACAGCAGCGGATGGCCGTAGGTGCCGAGCAGGGCCGGCAGGAACCGGTGCAGCCCCTCGAACTGCGGCAGGCGCAGGAAGGCGTCGCGCTCGAATAGCTTCATCGGCGCGCCGGTGTCCGGGCAGCCATCCTGCAGCAGGCGGCGGCGCAGGCCGTTGGCGAACCTGGTCGCAAGGCGTCGGGACAAGGTGTCGTTGCGCTTGAGCCGGACGCCCACCACCAGAGGTGCCGCGCCGTTGGCGCCCTCGGCGAGGGCGAGCATCGGCGCGATCTCGCGCGGGTCGTCCTGGCCGTCGCCGTCGATGGTGGCGACCCAGCGGGCGCGCGCCGCGTGGATGCCGGTATGCAGGGCCGCCGACTTGCCGCAGCAGCGGTCGTGGCTGAGCACGCGCAGTTCCGGCAGCACGTCGCGGCAGGCGACCAGTTCGCGGAGCGTCGCATCGGTGCTGCCGTCATCGACGAAGATCACCTCGAACGGCCGCAGCTCCTGCAGTGCCGACGCGATCTCGCTGATGACCGGGCGGATGTTCTCCGCCTCGTTGAGCACCGCCGCCACGATAGTGATGCGCAGCGGCGTGTGCTCCTGGCGCGGCTCGCTCACGCCGCCCTGCGGCCCGCGAGCGAGGCCGGGAGGGCCGCGATGGCGCGGTCGACCAGGGCTGCGTCGCCTTCCGGCGTGAGGATCTCGGCGATCACGGCACGGGCCGCCTCGCTGGCGATGTCGGCGGCGCGGGCGCGCACTTCGTCGATCGCGGCCCGCTCGGCCGCATGGATGCGGTCCTGCGCCATCCGTTCGCGCCGCCTGGCCGATGCATCGGCATCCTGGCGGGCCTGCTCGGCGATCCGGGTCGCCTCCTGCCGCGAGCGCTCGACCAGGGCCGCCGCCTCGGCCAGGGCCGCCTCGCGCTCACGCTGCGCATCGGCGAGCATCTGCTCGGCCTCGCGCTTCAGCCGGGCCGCCTCGTCCAGGTCCTGGCGCACCTGGGCCGCGCGGTCGTCCAGGATCGCCAGCAACGGCCGCGCGATCCGGCGACCAAGCAGGACAAAGAACAGCACGAAGGCAACGCTGTACCAGAACAGGGGCTCATGCAGCAGCGTGTTGAACATGTGCGGTCCTATCGCCGGTCAGGCCGTGCGGCCGGCAAGCGCTGCGTCCACACGCATCTCCACCAGTCCGCGCCTGGCAGGCTGGCCGGTGACACGCTCGACCAGCAGCAGGGCGGTATCGGCGGCGACCACGCGCATGGCGCCCATGGCGCGCGTCCGCTCCTGCGCAAGCTGCGCCTCGGCGGCGGCGATCTCCGCCTCGAGCCGGTCGTTCATCTCGCGGGTGCGCAAGGCTGCCGCCTCGCGGGCGTCGTTCAGCACGCGGTCGATGTTGGCCTGGGCTTCGGCGGCCGCGCGGCGTCGCGCGCGGCGCAGATCGTCGATCGCGCGGTCGGCGCCGTTCTTGGCCGAGCGTGCCGCCTCGAGATCACCCTCGATGCGGCTGCGGCGGGCGTCGAGCACCGAGGCCACGCGCGGCAAGGCCGAACGGCTCAGCACCAGGTAGAGCAGCAGGAAGATCACAGCCCCCCACACCACCTGCCAGATGGTCAGCGGATTGCGGAAATCGAGCTGCGGCATGCCCGCGGCGCGGGCCGAAGACGCGGTCACCGCCAGCAAGGCGCCCACCGCCAGCAGCGGCGCGGTCGTGCTGGCCGCCAGGCGCCGGTTCACGCCAGTCGCACCGCGCATCGAGCGTCTCTCCGGATCAGCCGAACAGGACGAGGAAGGCGATCAGCAGCGCATAGAGGGCGACCGCTTCCGTCAGCGCGAAGCCCAGGATGCCGATGCCGAACACATGCGGGCGGGCCGCCGGGTTGCGCGCGATCGAGGTTACCAGGGCCGCGAAGATGTTGCCGATGCCAACGCCGACGCCGGCGAGCGCGATGACGGCGAGGCCTGCGCCGATATCCTTGGCAGCTGCGAGATCCATGGGAATGTCCTTGTATCGTTCGGGATTGGGTATCGTTCGGGATTGGAAGAAGGTCTGGTACGCGCCGCGTCAGTGCGCCGTGGCCTCGCGCAGGTAGATGCAGGTCAGGATCGCGAACACGTAGGCCTGCAGCGCGCCGACCAGCAGCTCGAGCGCCATCAGGGCCATGTTGACGACGAGCGGCGCCACCCCGAGCGCCGGGCCGATGAGATGCAGCCCGCCCAGCATGATGGTGAAGGCGGCGAACATCTCGAACATGACGTGGCCCGCGACCATGTTGGCGAACAGTCGGATGGAGAGGCTGACCGGGCGCGACAGGAACGTCAGGATCTCGATCGGAACCAGCAGCGGCGCCATCGCGATCGGCGCACCGTCGGGCATGAAGTTGCCGAAGAACTTCATGCCCTGGCCCACCAGCGCCACGATGAGCGCCACGCAGAACACCATGAGCGCCAGCGCCGCGGTGACGGCGATGTGGCTGGTGTAGGTGAAGCTGCCGGGGATCAGGCCGACATAGTTGCCGACCAGGATGAAGAAGAACAGCGTGAAGATGAAGGGGAAGAAGCGCGTGCCGGAATGGCCGATCTGATCCGACGCCATGTCGTGGATGAATTCGTAGGCGAGTTCGGCGGCGGCCTGGAAACGCCCCGGGACGACGGCACGCGGCCGCATGCCGATATAGAGAAACAGCAGGATCAGCACCGAACTCAGCAGCATGTACAGGACCGACTGGCTCAGATGCAGTTGGGCGCCGAGCGGCCCCAGCACCGGGTGCAGCTCGAACTGCCCGAGTGCGTCGATCTTGTTGTCTGCGGCCGCCACCCTCGTCTTCCCCCAGCTCCGGTCCCACGGCCGGGAACCTAGCGCTCCGTATAACGCCCGGCGCCTATCGCGCCCAACTGCTTCCTGTCGCGGCCGTTGTCTAACGCGTTCCCGGGTCCGGCGCCACCAGCCGCCAGACATTGACGATCCCCGCGACACCGCCCAAGAGCACGAACAGGATCAGAAACAGCGGACGCATGCCGAGCCAGCGATCCAGGCCCCAGCCGATCGCGGCGCCGACCACGACCGCGGAAACCAGCTCCACGCCCACGCGCATGACCAGCCCGAACGAGTTCCGGTCGATCGCGCCGTCGGAGACGGGTTGCGGACCCATGCCCGATTTCGCCCGTGCCTCCTCGAGCCGCTGCTCGAAGGATTTTGCGGCTGCCGGTGTGCCCGGTCGCGTTTCCTCACCCATCTTCTTCTTGCACCTCCTGACGGGCGCAGCGCTAGCTAACGGCGGTGCAATGACCTGTCAAGCAACCCGCCCGCAGGCAGCCTCCACCTGACAGGTCGTTGATGTAGAAAGGATCACAAGCCTCAAAGACCGTCTGAGAATGCGCAGTAGCATTAACAAACAGGCTCTCAGAAGGTGATGCTGGTGCGCAGACCGATGATAGCTTCGTTGGCGATACGAACGGTGTCGTCGGGCGTGCTGGCATCCGGGTTGGCGATGCCGCCGCCGGGCGTGAACACGTACTGGAAGTCCGGCTGCACCGACCACCACGGCGTCACCTGCGCCTGGTAGGTGACCTCGATGAAGCTTTCGGTCGAGCGGATCGGAATGGCCTGGTTGCCGGAGAACAGCCGTCTGTCCTGGTCCAGCGCACTGGCCTCGCTGCTGACCCGGGCCAGTCCGTAGCCGATCCCGAAGCTGTCGCCGGGACGCGACCGCAGCGGCGCCTTCAGTGACAGGCCGAGATTGGTGCTGAAGCTGATCTCGTTACGGTCTCCGGGAGCGCCCATCAGGCGGGCGAACATGCCGAGCGAGCGCACGCCCGCGGCGTCATGCCAGATCTGCTGGTCGTCGCTGGTATAGAGGGCGAAGTCGTGCCGCAACAGGCGGGTCTGACCGTCGCCGGACGGATCGGCCAGGGACAGCCCGTCCGCACCAGTGCGCTGGTCGGGAAAGCCGCCGCTGTCGAACCAGGCTCCGATCCGGTAGGTGCCGGGCAGGCCGGCCGGTGGCGTCCCGGGCGCCACGTTCTGCCCCGTCGAGGGCTGGTTCAAGGCGAACTGCACCTCGCCGATGACCAGGGCGCCGGTATTGAAGTTGAAATCCACCCCTTCCCGCTCGGCTCCGCGAAGCTGGTCGTCATCGGAGAAGCTGCCGCCCGGCGGGTTGTCGTCATACACGCCGAGCAGACCGGTGAATGGCCCGCGCGTGCCACGCACCCGGACCCCGAGCGAGGACAGCGGATAGGCCGGGCCGCCGGCATACATGTCGTACGAGGGCAATGCCGGCCAGCCCATCATCGTGTTCATGAACAGCGTGGTGTAGGTGCTGGTGATGAATTCCTGGTCGAGGCTCTGCTGGCCGATCTTGATGTCGGCGTTGCCACTGGAGGTTGCCTGGTCGAACCACGCTTCCCAGAGCCGGAAGCTGCGCTCCGCCTCGATGCCGCTCGGGGTCTGGATGATGCGGCCGTCGGCGACGCCGAGATTATCCAGGCTGAGATTGCGGCCATGGATCCAGAGCGCGCTGACATTGAAGGTGCCGCCGTGCCAGCCGAAGGCCTTGTCGGTGTCGAGCCCCACGCTGAGCAGCGTCAGCCCGTCATAGTCGGGCCCGGTCTTCAGGCCGCCGGTCACGTTGGCGAGGACCTCGCTGGTCTCGTTGATGCCGTAGCTGATGCCGACCGCAGCCAGTCCGGAACGCAGACCGCCCATGTCGCCCAGGAGGTTGTTACGTGTCTCCAGCGCATCCAGCAGCCCGGGCGCCGGATGCGTCGATGCAGTCGAGGTCGATGCAGTCGGGGTCGGTGCGGAGGCGATCGGAGAGGATTGCCCGCCGCCCGAAGCGGGCTGGGCAGCCGGCATTGCGGACTGGGCCCGGCCTGGCGGTGTGGCCGCGAGCCACGCAATGTTGCCGGCGAGCAGGGCAAGACCTACCGCGCTGCCGCCTCGTCCCCCTCCCACTGACCTGAATAGTCGGACCAAATGCATGCGCCACTCCCACGGCTCGACACAGCCTATCGCGATTGCGAAGCGTTCTCAAGTCTTGGTCGTGTCGTGGACCTGTATGCGCGGCTCTGGTTAACGAAATGCTGGAAGAGCTCTCTCATCGCCTGGCGACACCGGACGATCTGGATTCGCTTCGTGGCCTGATGGCGGCGGCCATCGGCAAACTTCAACGCGGCTTCCTGGACGAGCGCCAGATCGCGGCCAGCCGGATGATCATGGGCATGGACCGCCAGCTGATCCTCGACGGCACCTATTTCGTGGCGTTGCGGGACGGTGCGATCGCCGGCTGCGGTGGCTGGAGCCGGCGCGCCACGCTGTTCGGCGGCGACCACAGCGGCGGCCGCAACCCGGCCATGCTCGATCCGGTGACGGATGCCGCGCGAATCCGGGCCATGTACACCCATCCCGATCACGCCCGCCGCGGGGTCGGCCGCTTCATCCTGTCGCTCTGCGAGGCGCAAGCGCGCCAGGCCGGCTTCAGGCGCGTCGAGCTCGCCGGCACACTGGCCGGCGAGCCGCTCTACCACACCTGCGGCTACTCGGTGATCGAACGCTTCACCGCCGGTGACGGCGTGCCGCTGCTGCGCATGGGCAAGCCGCTCGCGTGATCAGCTCTTCACCTCGGTGCCGTCCTGCGACCAGCGGATGTGATAGCTGCCCTCCTTGTCGGTGCGCCGGTAGGTGTGCGCGCCGAAATAGTCGCGCAGGCCCTGCAGCAGGTTGGCCGGTCCGCGGGCGCGCCGCAGCCCGTCATAGTAGGCAAGCGATGAGGCGAAGGCCGGCACCGCGACGCCGCTCTGCACGGCGAGCACCACAACGTCGCGCCAGGCCTGCTCTGCCTTCAGAACGGCATCGCGGAAATAGTCCTGCAGCAGCAGGCTCGGCGCGTCGGGATGGCTCTCGTAGCCTTCACGGATGCGGTCCAGGAAAGCCGCCCGGATGATGCAGCCGCCACGCCAGATGGTGGCGATCAGCCCGGGATCGAGGTTCCAGTCGTACTGCTTGGAGGCCACCGCGAGCTGCTCGAAGCCCTGCGCGTAGGCCACGATCTTCGAGGCGTAGAGGGCGTCGCGTATCTTGTCGATCTCGGCCTGTCCGGCCTGACGCGGCTCGATCTTGATCCCGCCCAGCCCCTGCTCTGCCGCCCGGCGCTGGGCCGGCCGGCCCGACAGGGCGCGCGCGAACACCGCCTCGGTGATCGCGGTGATCGGCACCCCGAGTTCGAGGGCCGACTGCGCCGTCCAGCGCCCGGTGCCCTTCTGTTCGGCCTCGTCGACAATCATGTCGACCAGCGCGGCACGGCTGCCGGGGTCCCGCTTGGCCAGCACGGCGGCGGTGATCTCGATCAGGTAGGAGTCCAGGTCGCCGCTCTTCCAGCCGGCGAAGATCTCGCCGATCTCGGCGGCACTCCGGCCATAGACCGTCCGTAGCAGGTCGTAGGCCTCGGTGATGAGCTGCATGTCGGCATATTCGATCCCGTTATGCACCATCTTGACGTAGTGCCCGGCGCCATCGGGGCCCATGTAGGCGCAGCAGGGGGTGCCATCGACGCTGACCGCCATGCGGGTCACCATCGGCGCGATCCGCTCCCAGGCCTCCTTGGAGCCGCCGGGCATCATCGAGGGGCCTTCGAGCGCCCCCTCCTCGCCGCCGGAGATGCCCATGCCGACGAAGTGCAACTGGCGGGCGGCAAGTGCTGTCGCCCGTCTGCGGGTGTCCTCGAACAGCGAATTGCCGCCATCGACGATGATGTCGCCGGGCTGCATGTGCTGGACCAGGTCGTCGATGACGGCATCCACCGGGCGGCCGGCCTTGACCATGATGATGACCACGCGCGGCGCGGCGAGGCTGGCCACGAAGTCGGCCACGCTGTGCGCCGGGCGGAAATCGCCCTCGTCGCCGTGCTCGGCGACCAGCCGGTCGGTCTTCTCGTCGGTGCGGTTGTGCAGGGCCACGCGCAAGCCCTTGCGCGCCGCGTTGCGCGCCAGATTGGCGCCCATCACCGCAAGGCCGGTGACCCCGAGATCTGCCAGTTCCGTCATGTGTTCCTCCGGTTGCAGCGGTGCGACGCGGGCAGCCCGGCACCCGGGCTGATCGTGCCTCCTGCTGCCTCAATAGGGGCCCGCACGCGGGTTGGCCAGACGGCGGGCGATTGACGAGGTGCCCGACGCCATCGGCAAGAAATCCCACGCGCAGTGCGGGATCTCTATTTTGCTACTGCCGATGTTCTGACAAACTGGCGTGCAACAATATCAATTCGCTCACCATTAACCTCCGACATGTAGTAGCGATGCGATGTTGTTGATGATCATCTGGTCGAAACCTGTCTAAGATGCGACGGGTGAGTGACGGAAGCGACATGGAATCGGAAGCATCCCTGGCCTCGATGGAACCGGAAGCGGGCGCGGGCAAGTCGTCGCCTGGCTCGTTCAGTCTTGACGGCCTGGCTGCGACTGCAACGATACCTCCGAACCGGCCGAGCGTCTCCGTCGTGGTGTGCAGCCATGACCGGCTGGCCTACGTCACAGCATGCATGGAATCGCTGTCGCGGCAGACCGTCGGCAGCGACGGCTTCGAGATCGTGCTGGTCGATAGCGGCTCGCCGCCCGCCGTGGCGGCGCAGATGCGCAGGCTGGCCGAGGCCGCGCCCAATGCCACGCTGATCCGCGTCGATGCGTCCGGCGTGAGCCGGGCGCGCAACGAGGGCGCCCGTGCCGCCGCCGGGGACTACGTCGCCTATATCGACGACGACGCGACCGCGGCGCCGGACTGGATCGAGCAGATCCAGACGGTTGCCGCCGAGAACCAGGGCCAGCCCGCGGTCATCGGCGGCAAGGTGCTGCCGGAATGGGAGGCACCGCTGCCCGACTGGTGGCCGCCTTCGCTGCGCGGCGTGCTGTCGATCATCGAGTACGAGGGCGCCGGGGAGTACCGATCGGGCGAGGTTCCCGACACGCTCGAGCCGTATGGCGTCAACATGATCCTGCGACGGGACGCCATGTTCGAGGTCGGCGGCTTCGAGGAGGCGCTCGGACGGCTCGGCCTGGTGCTGCAGTCCGACGAGGAGGTCCAGCTGGCCTGGCGCCTGCAGGATGCCGGCTACTCCGCCCGCTACGACAGCCGCATCGAGGTCAGGCACTCGATCCAGGCGCGCCGCTTCAACCCGGAATGGCTGCTGGCGCGGCTGTACTGGCAGGGTGCCTCCACGGTCCGGACCCGGCGCTCGCTCGGAAGCCCGGAACTGGTGCGACGCGAGTTCCTGCGCCGCATGGTCGTCGAGGCGATCACGCTGCCCGTCACCTGGCTGCTCCCGCGCGACAGCACCCGGCTGATGGAGCTGCGCTGGCGGCACGCCTACGCCAGCGGGTTCACCCGCGAGGCGACCGGGTGCGGCGCCGGCAAGCGGGCAACCCTGTTCGGACGGGCCAGGCGCCGCCCGTGCTAGGTTCGGACCGGACCCGACGCCGTCTGACCGTGCTGTTCTCGACGCGCAACCGCGGCGGCGCCCTGGCGCCGGTGCTGGACAGCTTCACATCCCTCGAGGCGCCCCCCGAGGGCTGGAAACTGGTCGTTGTCGACAATGGCAGCACCGACAATACCGCCGGACTTCTGCAATCCTATCTGGACCGCCTGCCGCTGACGATCATGCGCGAGCCGCGCCCCGGCAAGAACCGGGCGCTGAACGCGGCCCTGCCGCAGCTCGAGGGCAGCCTCGTCGTCCTGACCGACGACGACGTGCTGCCGCGGCCGGACTGGCTCGTGCAGCTCTGCCGCGCGGCCGAGGAACATCCGGAAGCGGCGCTGTTCGGCGGGTGCGTGCTGCCGCACTGGAGCTGCCCGCGGCCGCCCTGGCTGCTCGAGACCGCGGTGCCGTTCAGCGTGCTATACGCCCAGCAGCGTCGCGACACCGGCCCATGCTCGTATGCGGCGATCTTCGGCCCGAACATGGCGGTTCGGGCGAGCGTCTTTGCCGCCGGGTTCCGCTTCTCCGAATCGGTGGGACCGGACGAGACTCGCCGGATGTATGCCATGGGCGGCGAGACCGAGTTCCTGCGGCGCCTCGATGCGGCCGGCTACAGAGGCCACTTCGTCGCCGACGCGGTGGTCGGTCATATCATCCGGCCGGAACAGCTCGACGAGCAGTGGATCCTGCATCGCGCCTACCGCTACGGCATCGGCGAGGGACGGCATTATGCCTCGCGGGCGATGCAGCTGCATATCCGGTCGCTGGTGTACGGCCTCGCGGCGCGCATCGTGGCGCTGTTGCGGCCCTCGCCGCTTCGCCTGAAGATCCGCTACAAGGCAAGCACCCTGTCGGGAATCATGGCCGGGCTGCGCAACGAAAAGGCGATCGCCGGGGCGCGTTCCGCTCAGGCAGATGCCGCCGCGCGCAAGCTGCAGCGTCTGGCCCTGCAGGGTAGCGGTGACCAGGGCCGGGAGCCGGCCGACGGTCAGGGGGGAGCGAGGCGGATGGCCCCCTGAATCGCTCCGGCGGGCGCCTGCAGGTAGCCCGGTGGCGGCGACTGCGCGTCCGGGGCCGGCGGCGACTGCTCCGGTATCGGCGCCGGTGCGCGCCCGTGGTGCGGCTCCACCGAAACCAGCCGCACTGCATCCAGCCGTCGCCCGCCTGGACCGCCATCAGCCAGCCGGCCGTCCACGATCAGGTCCAGGCTGCCCTCGCGCAGCCGCTGCACGGTCGCCGGCGGCAAGCCGAGACGGGTCGGATTGAAGCCGGCAAAGCTGCGCGACTGCCGGTTCAGGTCCAGCACCGCCCAGCGCGGGCATACGCCGTGATGGCAGGCCCCGACATTGTAGAGCCGATACCGGGTGAGATCGGCCGCGGGCGCTAGCGTCGCAGGACGGGGGGCGACGGAAGGCGGCGCCGGGACAGGTGCCGAGGTCGGCGGCGCGACGGAAGCAACCGCCGGCCCGGGAGGCGGCGCCGGGGGAGCCGCGGCCGGGGGAGCCGGGATTGGGAGAGCCGCCGCCGGGGGAGCCGGCAAGGTCTCGGTCACGATGGCCGGACTATGGTCGGACCCGGGCGGCGCGCCCGGAGCGGGAGCCGTGTCGCGAGGCGGCGTGGCCTGACCTGCCGGGACGGTCACCGGTGCGGGAGCGTTCACAGGTGCGGGAGCCGGTGCGGGCGGCGGAGCTGCCGGTGGGGTCGCCGGGACCGCGCTCGCGACAGTGGCGTCTGGGGCCTGTTCGGGATGTACCGCATCGCCCTCGTGACGAATGACACCGTAGCCCGCGACCAGCACCGCAATCAGCGCGGGCAGCGCCATCCAGGCCTGCAGACGCATGCGCGAGCGGGCCTTTCGCGACTGCGGTCGCGCCCCTGCCGCTACCTGCACCATCTCGAAACTCAGGCGCTTGCGGCCGCTGCGCTGGGCTTCCTCCGCACAGGCGCGGACCAGGCTGTCGATCCTGCGGAGATTGCCCTGCGCGTGCTGGACGATCTCGCGCACCGCATCGTCGGCTGCCGGCAAGCTCTGCGCCGCCAGCATGCGCTCCACCGTCTGCCGCGCCGCGTCGGGATGCATCGCATCGAGGGTCGCCTGCACCGTGATCGGCTGGCGCAGGGTGAACCCCGGCCGGCCGGCCAGCACGATCCTGAACAAGGGAAGACCGCCATCCCGCAGGCCGGCCAGCAGGCACAGATACCGCAAGGTCTCGGGCAGCAGGGACTGCGCGTCATCGATTGCCAGGACCGGCGGCTCCTGGCGCCCGGTCGCGGCGAGTGCCTTGCGGAGCACGGGTTCGAGTTCGTCGACGGAGAGTCCGCCGGCATCTGCCACCCCGAGGGAATGGGCGATCACCCGATGCAGGCTGAGCGGACCGGCCACGAAATTGCTGATGCGGATGACCCGGTCGCCGAGGCTTTCTCGCTGCGACAGTGCCGCCGCCAGCGTGACGCTCTTCCCAGTGCCGGCCGCGCCGGAAAGTGCTGCGATCGGGGCCATGTCCCGGCAGCAGGCATCGATGAAGGCAAGGGCCTCCACCTGCGTCGGCGCCAGGAGGCCGTTGGACATCCCGACGCGACCCGGACTGGCTCCGGTGCGGTCCTGTTGATCGACGTGAATGTCCACCCTCCCGTGGTGACGCGAGCCGCAGATCAAAATAAAGCCGATGCGCGTGCGCCGCAACCACACACCCGTAGGCGCTTGACAACAGAATAATAAACCAACCGAGGAGGCGTGATGTCGCTGTTGCAACGACGCCATCGCCGGTGAGCGAAAGGTCACTGCAGGCGGGACGGGCAACCGAAACAAAGTGTCATGAACAACATCTAAGACATCTTGTTCTAGACCCTGCAACAGGGAGCAACTTCTTCCGGTCTTGTGCCCTTAGCCTACCGCCTGGAGGGGGTTTAGCGAAGCACATCCAGCGCGAAGCGGGCTGGTGCGGGGCTGCCGGTTCAAGATTGTGTTAATATGAACCTCGGTAAAGGTACGTTAGCACGCGTTCGTGTATGGCTTTACCTGTTCGGAACCAACAGATTGTTTGCAGATCGCGACCGAGTGAGAGACCGTTTGAGACTGCGCTACGCCGAGCATGAGTGACGCGCAGCGGCACGCTGGGCGTGGCCTTCGAGACCCGGAGCGGAGCCGCCGTCCGGCGGTGAGCGCCGGAAGCGCGGAAGGCCGCGACGGATTGCCGGTGAAGTAGCATTCTCAACCGGTCTCTGACGACCTGCCTTGGGATTTGCGTTGCTACTATATCGGGTGACGCCTCTTGGATATCAAGCCGGCGTCGTGCTTCCTGACTGACGCTTTGCGGCTGCCTTGATTTGGAGTTGACTGGAATGATGACTGCAGAGGCAGGCGTGGTGCCGGCGGTCGGCGTCTCAGCCGACACGCATGAACGGGCCCACCGGATCGTGCGTCGGGGGCGGCGCGCGGCACGGGTGCCCCTGACGGTCTTCAGCGGTGCCGGCCGGCTGATCGATCTGCTGGTGTTGCTCGTGTCCGGGTTTGCCGCATGCGCGGTGATCGGTCTGGTGCGGCTGCATTACGGTGCTCACCTCCTGTCGGTCTTCGTCGGCGACTGGATGACGATCACCGCCCTCACCTATTCCGGTGCCTACAAGATCACGCGCCTGCGCCAGCCGGTGCCGCAACTGTTCTGCATCCTGCTGGCGGTGATGCTCGGCATGGCCGCGGTCGATCTGTGCCTGTTCCTCGAGAACAACATGACCCTGCCGCTGGAGCCGTTCCCGGAGATCTGGGCGGCCTGCACCGCGACACTGCTCTGCCTCTCGCACGGCATCGGCGGCTGGCTGGTGGTCCGGTGGTCCGCGAGCGGCAGGCTACGCCGCAACGTCGCCATCATCGGCGTCTCGGAGCTGAGCCGCCGGCTGATCGAGGGCGTGCGACGCGCCCAGAACACGGACATGCACCTGGTCGGGATCTATGACGACATCATCCCCGCCAACAGCGTCCATGCCGGAGTGCCGGTGCTCGGCCGTGTGTCGGACCTCCTGGAGCATGGCAGGGAGAACTCGTTCGACACCATCGTCGTCGCCGGGTCGGTGCAGGAAGCCAGTCACCTGCAGAATGTCTGCTCGCAGCTCAGCAGCGCGATTGCCGACGTCTATCTGATGACCGACGTTGCCGGCCACAATCTCGGATCGCCGATCTTCGGGGCGGTCTGTGACCGGGTGGTCGTGCAGATCCGCCGGCGTCCGCTCGATGACTGGCAGATCGTGCAGAAGCTGCTGTTTGACCGCCTGGGAAGCCTGCTGGCGATCGCAGCTCTGTCGCCGGTGCTGCTCGGGATCGCCCTGCTGGTCCGGATCAGCGGTCCCGGCCCGATCGTCTTTCGCCAGGTTCGCGTCGGCTTCAACAACAAGACCTTCATCTGCTTCAAGTTCCGGACGATGCACGACAACCGGTGCGACGAGGGCGAGATCTCGCAGGCAACCCGGCACGATCCGAGGGTCACCTGGATCGGACGTTGGCTGCGCAAGCTCAGCCTCGACGAGCTGCCGCAGCTGTTCAACGTGCTGCGTGGCGACATGTCGCTGGTCGGGCCGCGGCCACACGCGCCCGCGACCAAGGCGGGCGATCGCTACTTCCAGGATGTCGTGGCCGACTACGCGGTGCGCCACCGGGTCAAGCCGGGCATTACCGGCTGGGCCCAGGTCAACGGATGGCGCGGCGAGACCCGCACCGTGGAGCAGCTGCAGTCGCGCATCGACCACGATTTCCACTACATCGAGAACTGGTCGATGTTCCTCGACCTCAAGATCCTGCTCCTGACCGTCGCTCGCGAACTGAAGAGCAAGACCGCCTACTAGAGCAAGACCGGCTCAAGTTGAGCCGGTAAACTTGCTCTACCAGATCGATCTAGAGACTGATTCACGTCTCAGGCTGGTTCAGCCTAAGACGATCAGGCTCTAGGTCATGTGGACGGAATCGGCCAGGGATTCACAAGACGGTCGATCAGTGATTCATAGCGGGTCGGCAGAAGTGGACCTGTTTGATGCTGACGCGGATGAGCGAGGAGGATTGGGAGATCGTTCTGGAGGTCTTCCGGGGCTGTCTTCCGAGGCGGGGCGACAAGGCTCGTGATGACAGACGCTTTCTCGAGGCGCTGCATTTCTTCACGCTGCAGAACGTCTCGTGGCGGGCGCTGCCAGCCGAATACGGGCTCTGGAACACGGTCTGGAAGCGGTTCTCGCGGCTGAGCAACAGCGGTATCTTCGAGGCATTCTTTCAGTCGCTGGCCGAACTCAGCCCCAGAGCGCACCTCGTGCGGATGTTCGACAGCACTACGGTTCGCGCTCATGTCTCGGCCGCAGGTGCAAAAGGGGGCAGCAAAATCAGGCGCTTGGCCGGTCGCGCGGCGGCTTCTCGACCAAAATCCACCTCAAGACCGACTTCGATGGGCAGCCACTCGCCTTCCATCTGACCGGCGGCGAGGCCAACGACAGCCCGCAGTTCCCCCTGTTGCTCGGCATCGGTCCCGACATCAAGCCGCGTGCCGTGCTGACTGACAAAGGCTACGACGCCAAGAGCAACCGAAGCGCAGCACGAGAGCTTGGCATCGTCCCACTGATTCCGGTCCGCAAGATCACCGTCCACAGCCCCAGGCACTTCCCGAGGCTGCTCTACAAAACTCGCGCCCGTATCGAGCAGGCAGTCGGCAAGCTCAAGCGCTTCAAGCGAGTAACATTGCGATGCGAGAAAACCCGGCAGAACTACGAGTCAATCGTGGCCTTCGCCTGCGGCCTCATCTTGTCCAAATCCGTCCACATGACCTAGAGCAGCATCCGATCAGTTTGAAATCGCTTCGCGATGCCAAGTGTCGGATAAAGCTGCTCTCTCAAACGACAAGCTGAGTATGATCGATCGGATCATGCTCTGGTCCGGGTCATGCGCCGGCTTCCGAGGGTCGGACCGGCTCAACCGGCATACGGCCTGAAGGGTCCGGCGATGCGCCGGGCTGCGATCGGCGGCAGCAGCGGCAGCAGATGCGCGATCAGCAGCAGGACGGCACGCCTGGCCAGCGGGCGGCGGCCGAACGAGCGCCGCAGCGCCCGCAGGCCGGGATGGCGCCTGCCATGCCGGATCAGTTCGCGGCCCACGATCCAGCCATTTTCGGCATCGGTCCGGCGGCGCAGCGCCGGCACCCTGGCTGTGCCGAAGCGGGCTACCAGCGCCGGGTTGCCGAAGATCGCGGCGGTGCACGGGCCGAAGGCATCGGGATCGGTCGCCATGCGCAGATAGGCACCGGTCCCACGCTGGCGCACAAAGAGCAGAGGCTCTGCGCCCGGAACGGTGGCGATAGGGCCGGAGGCAGCCAGGCGACACCAGTATTCCCAGTCCTCGCCGAAGCGCAGGTCGGCCCTGAACAAGCCGACCTGGCGGATCGCGCTGGCGCGTATCAGCAGGTGCCCGCCATTCGCGAACAGGTTCTCCACCAGCAGTCTCTCGATGATGTCGCCGGCCGGGAACGGTCCCGGCTTCGTCGCCACGACCCGGCTGCCATCCTCGGTGACGAAGCAGAAAGCGCCATAGGCGGCCTGCGCGGAGCCTGTCTCGAGACAGGCGGTCATGCGCGCGAGCGCATCCGCAGCCAGCCAGTCGTCCGCGTCGAGGAACAGGATTGCCTCGCCGCCGGCCAGGGCGATGCCATGGTTGCGGGCCGCGGAGACCCCCTGGTTGGCCTGGCGGACAAGCCTTATTCTTGGGTCCATATAGTCGCGGACCAGGTCGGCGGTGCCGTCCGTGGAGCCGTCATCGATGACGATGGCGGTCCAGAGCGGATGCGTCTGCGCCAGCAGCGAGTTCAGCGTGGCGCCGACATAGTCACGCACGTTGTGGCACGGGATGATGACGGAGACGGTCATGTCACCTGTAAGCCTCATGACGAGATCGTTTCCATCCTGAACTGTTCCAATGCAACCAGACCGGGTATATCCTCTTCATCGACCGCAAGGCCACAGGAAGCGAGCCGAGATGACCAGCGTGCTGATTGCCGGCTCGTTACCGCCCGGATCAGGGGGGCCGACCGGGCCACAGGCCGACGCCGCTCCGGCCGCCTACGATGCCGACATCATCATTCTCTCGATGGACCGCATCGAGGAGACGCTGGAAGCCGTCGCGTCGGCGCTGTCCCAGGACAGCATCAGGCGGCATGTGTTCGTGTTCGACCAGGGCTCCTCGCCGGACAACCTGGAGCGGCTGGCCGAGGCGGCACGCGGCCGCACGGATATCGCGATCCTCCGCGCGGAACGCAATTTCGGCGTCGCCGGCGGCCGCAACCGGGCGAGCGCGCTCGGGCAGGGCCGCGTCATCGTGGCACTCGACAACGACGCGGAGTTTGCCGACAGCCACACGGTGGCCGATGCGGTGACCCATCTGGACCAGCATGCGGACCTCGCGGCGGTCGGCTTCCGGGTCGTCATCCACTCGAGCGGCGAGGACGACCTATCGTCGTGGGGCTATCCCGTCTCGCTGCTGCCGCGGGCTGGTGCCGGCTTCGAGACGATCACCTTCGTGGGCGCCGGCCACGCCATCAGCAGGCAGGCCTGGGACGCCTGCGGCGGCTACGACGACCGGCTGTTCTTCTGTTGGGAGGAGTTCGACTTCTGCCTCTCCGCGATCGCGCGCGGCTGGCGCATGGAATATGCCGGCGACCTGGTGGTGCGGCACAAGGTCAGCCCCGACCGGCGCTTCAACTGGACCGGCACCCGCTGGTTCTACTACGTGCGGAACCGCCTCTATATCGAGCGCAAGTGGCGGCAGAGCTGGCTGCCGGTGGCGCCGCGCGCCATCGGCTACGTGCTCAAGGGCATCCGGAACGGGCTGTGGCGGCAGACGGCGCGTGCGATCCCGGCAGCGTGGCGGCTGGCAAAGGGGGTCGAGGCTGCACGGATACCCGCGGCCGGACGCGCGTACATCGCGCGCAACGACGCCGCCCACCGGGGCAAAATTCGCACCCGCATCAGGAAGGAGATCCTTTCGGCGCTGCCCGGGCACGGCATGAAGGATGCCCGATCGACCGTGTCCTGACGGCTCACCCCACCACGCGGGTGGGCTGCACAAGGCGCCGTGTTGACGGGTCTGCCGGCAACCGCCACCTTCGCCTAGAGCCTGATCCGATCGATCAGGCTCAGCTTGTCGTTTGATAGAGCAGCTTTATCCGACACTTGGCATCGCGAAGCGATTCCAAGTGATCGGATGCTGCTCTAGTGTGATGCCTGTGCAATCAGCATGCGAATTGCGGAGCTGAGCAGGCCACTATCTTGTTGATAAGGCTAGTGTCCCGGGCCATAAGTCCCTACGAACTTCTGGTTCGGGACACTGGGTCCATAACGCAATAATCAAGAGGAAATTCCGTGCGCCGCAGAACCACCTTCACCGGGCCGACGACGATCGCCCTGGCCGCCTTGCTCGCCGTTGCCGGCTGCTCGCCCGGCGCGAACCTCCCGCCGCTCCCGGACGAGGCCAGCTCGGCCTACAGTCTGGGCCCCGGGGATGAGGTGCGCGTCATCACGGTCGGCGAAGACTCCCTGAGCGGCGACTTCCACGTGAGCGATGCCGGCAACGTCGCCATGCCGATGCTCGGCACGGTCAAGGCCGCGGGCATGACCACCTCGCAGCTCAGCGACGAGATCGAGTCGGAGGCCAAGACACGCAGCATCCTGCGTGATCCGCAGGTCTCGGTCGAGGTCACCAACTACCGCCCGATCTTCGTGCTGGGCGAGGTTTCCAAGCCCGGCCAGTTTCCGTACCAGCCGGGCATGACGGTCCTGACCGCGGTGACGGTGGCCGGCGGCTTCACCTACCGGGCGATCGAGGACTACGCCTCCATCGTTCGCAGCAACGGCAAGACCTCGGTTGAAGGCAAGGTGGAGCGGCAGAGCTTCGTCAGGCCGGGCGACGTCATCACCATCTACGAGCGCCATTTCTAGTGCAGCAATCCAAACAGACCGAACCGGTCTGTTTGGATTAAAGCTGCACTATCTCAATGTTTCTAGGGCACCTTTAACCCAGACAAAGCGGCTCGCTTTGTCTGGGTTGTGCACTAGGTCATGTGGACGGAATCGGCCAGGGATTCACAAGACGGTCGATCAGTGATTCATAGCGGGTCGGCAGAAGTGGACCTGTTTGATGCTGACGCGGATGAGCGAGGAGGATTGGGAGATCGTTCTGGAGGTCTTCCGGGGCTGTCTTCCGAGGCGGGGCGACAAGGCTCGTGATGACAGACGCTTTCTCGAGGCGCTGCATTTCTTCACGCTGCAGAACGTCTCGTGGCGGGCGCTGCCAGCCGAATACGGGCTCTGGAACACGGTCTGGAAGCGGTTCTCGCGGCTGAGCAACAGCGGTGTCTTCGAGGCATTCTTTCAGTCGCTGGCCGAACTCAGCCCCAGAGCGCACCTCGTGCGGATGTTCGACAGCACTACGGTTCGCGCTCATGTCTCGGCCGCAGGTGCAAAAGGGGGCAGCAAAATCAGGCGCTTGGCCGGTCGCGCGGCGGCTTCTCGACCAAAATCCACCTCAAGACCGACTTCGATGGGCAGCCACTCGCCTTCCATCTGACCGGCGGCGAGGCCAACGACAGCCCGCAGTTCCCCCTGTTGCTCGGCATCGGTCCCGACATCAAGCCGCGTGCCGTGCTGACTGACAAAGGCTACGACGCCAAGAGCAACCGAAGCGCAGCACGAAAGCTTGGCATCGTCCCACTGATTCCGGTCCGCAAGATCACCGTCCACAGCCCCAGGCACTTCCCGAGGCTGCTCTACAAAACTCGCGCCCGTATCGAGCAGGCAGTCGGCAAGCTCAAGCGCTTCAAGCGGGTAACATTGCGATGCGAGAAAACCCGGCAGAACTACGAGTCAATCGTGGCCTTCGCCTGCGGCCTCATCTTGTCCAAATCCGTCCACATGACCTAGAGCAGCATTCGCCTTTCAAGGTTTGCGTGCCTGCAGAAACACCCCGGTTCGCGCCGGGGTGTTTCTCGTTGTCCTGGCTGTCATGACACGCAATCGGGTTATCGCAAAATAACCCCATTACAAGAAGAATTTTTCCGTTCTCAAAATGAGCGGCACCATCGATCTGACCGTAGCTTGGCCCGGCGGCGAAGCCGGTCGCCAAAGACGGCGCATTCCGCAATTTGTACGCGTGCTGGCCATGCGTTGACGTCCGCCGGTCGAGACTTGTGGCGTGGCGCTCAGCGCGTCCAAAAGCCAGCGAAGCGGGCAAACTATTGCGACGTTGACCCGAAATCCCCGCACGGAAAAAAGCTATTGATCACGTAATCGTGATTATCCTAAGTCTGTGTCCAGCCGGAACGGCCACCCTCGATGGCGAGAGGATCGTGGCCTAACCAAGCGTTGACCTTGATGGACTTCGAATTCGTCGCCAGCCGGCAGATGCTTTCGAAGCATAGATCAATACTGCCTTTTCCTGATCAAGGCGAAAGCCGCAGGTCGGGCTGCAGAACTACATCTATTCAGGATTCATTTTCGGGATCATCCCGACAGCGCCGAATGGCGCTCCAAGCACCAAATTTCGAGAGCAAAGTCATGTCAGACGGTTCATTCGACGTCAATTTCACCACGGTGACCAACATCTACAACACGCCGTTCACGAACTTCTGGGGCAACAACAGTCAGATGTCCCTCAGCAGTGAGGGGCTGTTGCTGGGTAGCGGCGCCAACAACGATTACAACGCAATGGGCCTCATGCAGACGCCGTCAGGGAACAATGCCGGCGAAGGCTACGGCGTTTACAGCTACACGGCACGCTACGAATATGCCAACCAGCCTGGCGGCGACTATCTGCTGCTGTGGCGAGCCGACAATACCTGGCTCGACAGTTCCAAGCCCGGCGTGCTCACCGAGATGGACATGCTGGAGACCTGGGACAATTCCAAGACCGAGCAGAGCACCCTGCACTACTACAACACCGCCAGCGACAATAACGGCCAGATCTTCCACGGCACCACCGGGATCGACCTCACCAAGCTGCATGTCTATTCGATGGACTGGGAGGCGAACTCGCTGACCTTCTATATCGACGGCAAGCAGATCTACCAGATCACCGGCTCGTCGGTGCCGAAGGACACTGCCGATGGCGGCAACAACCAGGTCATGGGCATGGGCGCCGAGACCGAGACCAGCCGGGTCGGCATGTATGTCACCGAGGCACAATATACCTCGAGCCCCGACATCGCAGCGCAGGGCGGGGTGGCCAAGGTGATGGCCGCGCAGATGGCGCGCGAGACGGGATCGTCGGGCACCGTCGCGCCGCCGGTCACGCCGGTCCTGACCTCGATCTCGGTCTCGGCGCCGGGAAGCGTCATGGAGACGGCGCCAGGCGCCGGCGTGACCGTGAAGGAGACCATCACGGCTCCGGGCGCCACCACGCTGTATGAGGCAACCTTCACCTCGGCGAACGTGGCCGAAGCCAACTGGCAGGCCGTCGCCATCAACTCCAGCGGCGTCGGCACCTTCCAGGCCGCCTTCCGGCACAGCGGCGACTATGTGGTCGTCGTGGACAACACGACTGCCGCCACCGTGAAGGGCTACTCCTCGGGCATCACGATCACCGACCCGCCCGTCTCGCCTCCGCCCGTCGTCTCGCCGCCGCCCGTTGTCTTGCCGCCACCTGTCGTCGCACCCGTCAACGGCACGCCCTCCTTCACCATCAGCTCGATCACCGAAGTTGCCGGTCAACTCGTCGTCGTCGGCGACAAGGAAAGCGGATCACCGGCCACGATCCGCGAGACCATCGACGGGCATTATCTCGGCGTCATCGAGGATCACGCGCCCGACGGCAAGTTCGACTTCAGCCTCGCCGACGTGAGCGCGGGCAGTCATACGATGGTGCTGACCCTGGACGGCTCCAGCCTGCAGGCAACGATGAAGTTCGTCACCGGCTCCGCGGTCCCCCCGGTCGCACCGGTCACCCCCGTCACCCCAGTCACCCCAGTCACACCGGTCCCACCGGTCACGCCCGTCGTGCCCGTCCCGCCGGCGGCCGGCTTCTCGATCACGTCACTGACCGAGAGCAACGGACATCTGATCCTGGCCGGCGACAAGGAGATCGCAACCCCGGCCACGATGCGCGAGACGATGGACGGGACCTATCTCGGCACGCTCTGGGACCATATGCCGAATGGCGCCTTCAGCATGCAGATCGCCGACGTGACTGCCGGCGCGCATGTGCTCAGCCTGTCGCTCGACGGATCCCCGGCGACCGCGACCTGGGACTTCACCAAGCTCGCGAGCGGCAGCATCCTGCATGCCGTCGTCGCAACCACAGCCGCCGCCAGCGCCTCCAGCCTGATCGTGGTCGCGCATCACGCCTGATCAACGCGCCCCGCGCCGTGCGGGGTTCGGAGCGGCTGATCGCCCCGCCAGGCCATGCCTGGCGGGGCGTCTTGCTTTTTCGAAGGCGTAACGAGCTTTGCTTGCGTTGGGGACTCGCATCCCCTGTTCGATTTCGCCACATTGCCTTCCCGGCATCACGCCGGCTTGCGACCGCAACACGTTGGACCTGGAGGCTAGAGCCTTGTCCGTTCACACCGGTTCACAGACAAGGCTCCAGCTCTTTGTCTTGGCGAGCCTCTCAATCCGGTCAGCCGGTTCCGGCTGATCGGATGATGCTCTAGACTGCTATCGTGCCTGGTCGCGACCTTGGTACCGGCCGCCGCTCCGCTACCCGGCGCAACGCCCGGGACAGCAGATCCGCCGAGCGCTTCCCGCTCCCCCGCCCGGACAGGATGCAGGTCATGTCCTGGCCGCTGACCTTCGCGCCGGCCCCGGGCGTGCTGTCGCCGGGCCGGCGCGCCTACGTGATCGGCGATATCCATGGCTGCTCCGAGCGACTCGGCCTGCTGTACCGCCAGATCAAGCTGGACCTGCGCGACCGCCCCGCCGAGGACGTGACCCTGATCCATCTGGGCGACTATATCGATCGCGGCCCGGACAGCGCTGGTGTGCTGACCATGCTCGCGGCGGAGCCGGACTTCCCGGTCACCCGGGTCGTCAACCTGATGGGAAACCACGAGGAGATGGCCCTGCAGGCGCTGGCCTTCGGCAATCCGCGTCAGGCCGAGGACTGGATCGCGAGCGGCGGCGCCGCGGCGCTGGCGAGCTGGGGCATACCGCGCCAGGCATCGCTGGCGGAATGGCCCTCGCTGCTGCCGCGCTCGCACCTGCGCTTCATGAGCCGGCTCTCCCTGCAATACCGGATCGATGGCTACCTGTTCGCCCATGCCGGGGTGCGACCCGGCGTGGCGCTCAACCAGCTCAGCCGGCGCGACCTGCTCTGGATACGCGAGCCGTTCCTGTCGTCGCGCGCGGATTTCGGGGCGGTGATCGTGCATGGCCACACGCCGACCTCCGACCCGGTCCTGCGCCCGAACCGCATCGGCCTAGACACCGGCGCCGGCCGAGGCGGCCGCCTCACCTGCGCCGTCCTCGAAGCCGGACGGGTCGCTTTTTTCGCCGCGTAGTGGCAGCAGGGGTAGAAAACGCCTGATGCTGGATGAGAGCGGGCCGCAGGCCCGCGGCCGGCGTGACGTTTAGAGCACCGGAGCGGAGCGGCCTCCTGGCCGTGAGCACCGGAGCGGAAAAACGGCGCGTCGGATCGCCAGCAGCAGGCGTTTTCAAGAACGGTGGCAGGAGGAGATGAAGGGCCACCAATACACAATCGCCATGCGCTGGATCGCCTCCTCGGCATTCAGCTCACGGCCATGGAACACCAGGGCCACCACCACCACCACCACGCCGAGGATCCAGCGCCGGAAGCCTGCCGGGCGGGGTCCCGCGAGCAGTGTGAACATCAGCGCGCCGAGGATGCCGACCGCGCCCCCCATGAGCACATCCGGGATCGTGTGCACGCCAAGATCGACCCGGGAGAACCCGAACACCAGGGCGAGCAGCACCGCCGCGGCCGCGATCAGCAACAGGTGGCGGGCGGCCCCGGGGACACCGTTCTGGCCCAGCAGCGCGAGCAGCGCGCCATAGACGACGGTGGCACTCGCGGTATGGCCGCTCGGGCTGCGTATGCCGAAGTCCGGCAGGTCGGATTGGCAGGCGTAGAAGATGATCTTCAACGACAGCACGACCCCCAGGGTGCCCGAGACGGCCAGCGCCCAGCCGATCGCACCGCGCCACCAGCCGAGCAGCAGCAGGGCGATGGCGATGGCGGCCGCCATCGGCAGGACGACAGCCTGATCGCCGAAGTCCGTCAGGAACTTCATGCGGCGTGGGCACTCGCGGCGGCAGCGGCGCCATGCTGGTCGATCGGGTGGTCATGCGCCCTGAGGGCACGCGGCATGCTGCGCCCGAGGGCAAGCCAGGCCACCAGCGCGAACACGACGGCGCCGAGCGTCGCCTGGCACAGCAGCGCCAGCAGCGGCTGCGCCGGCAGCAGCGGCGCCTCCGCAAGCACCGCGAGCGACATGGCAGCGGTCGCGACGCCGGCAGGCCAGAGCCGGGCCAGCAGCCAGAACGGCGAGCGCTGCAGCCTGCGGGTCACCAGCGCCATGTTGATCGGCGCGAGCACGAGGGCGGTGGCACCCCAGCAGAGCGCGGCGCTCGCCGGGGTCTGCGGGTGCAGCAGCAGCAAGCCGATGATCGGGGTTACGAACGCCAGCACCGAGGTGACGAGATTGATCCGCGTCCTGTTGATGGCAACCCACATGCTGCCGGCATCGCCATAGGTGTAGGCGATCATCGAGGCGCAGGCGGTGATGCGGGTGCCGGACGCGGCCCCTGCCCATTGCGGACCCATCAGGCCGGCGATCAGGTGGCCGGCCGTCAACGCCACCCCGGCCGCGATCGGCCAGCCGAGCAGCGCCTGAAATTGCGCCGTCTCCCCGTAGGCTTCGGCGAAGGCGCCGGGATTGTCCTGCAAGGCTGAAAGCCGCGGCAGCGTGATGCGCAAGGTCGAGCCGGACACCACGCTCAGCACGGCGTCGAGCAGCCGGAAGCCGACATTGCAGATCGCCACCATGCTGCCGCTGGCGATCATGCCGAGCACGATGATGAACACCCGGTAGCGGCCGGCCAGCATCACCACCGCGACAAGTTGCGGTCCGGCCACCGACCAGAGGTCGCGCAGCGCCTCGCGGTCGAGCCGGGGGCGCGTCGGGGTGGAGCGCGACAGCAGCAGCAGCAGGCAGACCGACAGGGTATTGCCACCTTGGAGCGCGATCATCGCCCAGGCGCCGCCATGGTGCCAGGCGACCAGCAGCCCCAGCGCCAGGCCCACCGGCTGGCCGATGAACACACGCAGCGCGAGCAGGCGGTAGCGCTGGTCGCGCAGCACGAGGCCCGACCCGACGCCGGAGAACGCGGACAGCGGCAGCAGCGGCGCCAGCGCCAGCGTCAGAATCGGGATCTGGGGATGGCCGGTGGTATGGCCGATGACGAAGCCCGACAGCACCAGCACGAGTGCGGCCACCAGGCCCACGAGGACAGTCAGCGTGGTGGCGCTGTGGGCGTGGCGCGGCTCGAGGTCACGGCGCTGGATGACCGCATCGGTCATCATCGAGCTGCCGAACAGGTCGAGCAGCAGGAAGGCTGCGATCGCGACCGCTCCCACCCCGGCGGCGGCCGGCCCGATCGTCCGGCTGACCACCAGCATCGAGAGCAGCGAGAAGACCGACGCGACGCCGGTCTCCGCCAGCACCCAGGACGGGGAGCGTGCGGACGGAATCGGCCACCTCACGTGGGCGGGACCACCGTGGGGAGGGCCGGGTCAGGCGCTAGGATCAAGCAGGCGCTCCGCATTGTCGGACGTGGTCGTGCAGGGTCCTATACGATGATCGCCGGTGTTTTGCATCCATGACGAGCGGCCATACAGGACCTGTGCGTTGCGGTTGTGCATCAAATTCCGGGCAAAGCGGATACCGGCCGTCTCATGGCGCGAGGCGGATCGGATCCGTGCGTGTCATTTCTGGTTCGACCAGCAAGATCGGCTCCGACAGAGCCGATTAACTTGCTCTATCCTATGTGCTTGTCGATGGCGACGACACCGACGATGCCGCCGATGCTCCGGCGATGGTGCGCCTGCTGGCGGACGAGACGCTGGACATGGTGACCGCCAACCGCGTCACCGAAATGCGCTCCGGCTACCGCGTCTTCTCTCGGCGCTTCGTGAAGGCGTTCCCGGCGCTGGCTCTTGGTTTTGAAACCGGAACCGGATTCACCATGCAAGCGCTGGACCTGCGCATGCCCGCGGGCGAAGTCGCCACCATGCGGCGGCGCGCCCGGACCCGATGCCGGTTCGCCAGGTCTGGGTCCTGTCCGGGTTTCTGGCGCGGCTCCATCAAAATGTCCCAATCCTGGTGGATGAACCCGCCTCGGCGTGTACATCACCCGATCCGAACGAGGACGACCGCAATGCTGCGACCTATCCTGCTGACCCTGGCCACCGTCGCCACGGCGCTGACCTGGAGCGCCCCGCCGACGAGCGCCGCGGACCCGCCGGGGGCAACCGACAACGGCCTGCCACCGAACGCCTCGATGACGCCGAACTCGATGTCCGACATCCACGTGCAGGGGAAGTACAACCACAGCGGCATCTATGTGCCGCCGCATTACGAACCGAAGCCGAAGCCGATCTTCCGCGGCTACTTCGACCAGAAGAAAACGACGGTGAAGCACGGCTATTTCGACACGCCGAAGCCGGTGATACCGAAGACGGACCAGGACGACGCGGACCAGCCCGGCCGTCGCTGATCGCCGGCCATCGCTGATCGGCAGGAGAGCAGCAGTTCCAGAAGCTCGGGCGGAGACCGGGTTTCCCCGGCCTCCGCCCGAAATCGACGCTCACCCTGCCGATCGAGACGCGATGCGCTTCAGTCCTGCTACAGCTCAGTGCTGGTAGTATGGGGCATAGCGGGAATGATAGGCCTCCGCATCCGTGTGGCCCGAGCGGGCATGTGCGCGCATGTTGACACGGGTCAGCGCGGCGCCCACGACATTGGCGCCGGCATCCTGCAGCATCTCGTAGCAATGTTTTGCAACCGCCCGCGGCGTCGTCTGCCAGCGCACGCAGAGCAGGGTGGATTCCGCGAGGCTGGCCACGATGCGCGCGTCCGTCATGGCGATCACCGGCGGCAGATCCAGCACTACCAGGTCGTAGTCACGACGCAGACGCTCGAGCAGCATCACCATGTTCTCGGACATGAACAACGAGTGTGAATTGCTGCGCCCGGCGACACCGGCCGCGATGTAGTCGAAGTTGGTGAGCTTGTCGGTATGGATGACGTCCTCGAGGGTCGCGGTGCCGCTGAGGAACTCGAGCAGCCCGGTCTTCTCCTTGACGCCCATGAGCTTGGCGAAGCTCGGCTTGCGGGTGTCGCATTCGACCACCACGATACGCTCGCCGGCCAGGCTGGCGGAGCGGGCGAGGCAGATCGAGGTCGTCGTCTTGCCTTCGCCGGGGCGCGCGGCAGCGATCGCCACCACCTTCGGCCGGCTGGTGCCGAGCCAGAGGGCAGCACGCAGGGAGCGTACCTGCTCGGCGCCGAGCGAGAACGGCTTCTGGACGAGATACTCCTCCATGCCGGACACGCCTTCCTTGTCGCGGTCGATCTGCGGGATCTGCGCCAGGCAGTTCAGGCCGAGCACGCTGCGTATGTCATGCCCGCTGCGGAACTTGCTCTGCGTCAGTTCGAGCAGATAGACCAGCAGGAAGCCGATGCAGAAGCCGAGCAGCATCGCGGCCGGAAGCAGGATCTTGGTCTTCGGGTAGGAGGGCTCGCCAGGCGGCAGCGCCAGCGACACGATCCGTGCATCCGATTGCTCGATGGCGGCCTGCTGCGCAAGACGCTGCATCGAGCCGAGTACCGTCGAGAGCAGGTTGCGCGAGGCATCGGCTTCGCGCTGCATCGCCTCGAGCGGGATCTCCGCCTGGCCCGCCGTCGCCACCTGCCCGCGGGCGTCGCGCAGCTCCTGCTCCAGGCCGGCAACCTTCGCGCGCGCCGAGCGGACCGCCGCATCGGAGGCGGCCATCACCTGGCCGGTCTCGGCATTCACCTCGCTCGACAGCACGCCGAGCTGCTGGCGCATGGCCAGTACCGTCGGATGGTTCGGACCGAGATGGGCGAGCAGCGACTGCAGCTGCGCGCTGAGCGCGTCGCGCTGGGCACGCAGCGCAATCACGCTGGGCGACACCGCCGCCTGCGCCGACGTGCCGAGACGGCCATGCGCCGCGCTGACCGTGCCTTCGGCCTGCGCCAGTTCGTTACGGGCGGAAACCAGGCTGTCGCTGAGGCGGCTGACCTCCTCGGTCGCGAGGCCTGCCTGCACGCCCTGGGTCAGGCCCTGGCTGGAGCGGTAGTTGGCGATCTTGTTCTCGTCCGCCTGCACCTGCTGCTGCAGCTCGTGCACCTGGCCCTCGAGCCACTTGTTGGCGTTGCTGACCGCATCGAACTTCATCTGCAGCTGGTCGGAGATATACATGTTGGCAAGGTCGTTCGCGACCTGCGACGCCAGCATGCGGCTGCGCGATGTGAACGAGACATCGATCACGTGCGACTGGCGCACCGCCTCGGCGGTGATGGACAGCTGGACCATGGTGACGACGAGGCGACGGGTCTCATCCTCGGTGGCCGGCGGACGGCTGTCCTCGATCAGGCTGTCGGCCGCTGCCGGGAACACCGGGCGGATCAGGAATGCGATGCCGCCCTTCACGCCGCCGCTGACGCCTTCGATGATCGCGCTCGCGGTGGATTTCGGGCGCAGCGTCGGATTGAACTCGGGGTTCTCCATCAGGTCGAACTTCTCGGCAATGCGCTGCGCCGAGTGCAGACCCTGGATCACCTCCACCTGGCTGGCGATCACCTCGTCGCTCGTGGTGTCGGCGCGCAGGATGCTCTGCAGCTCCTGCTGCTGGTAGGTCGCCGGCTCATAGATGACCGAGGCGGTCGCGGTGAACAGCGGCGTGAGCTGCTTGAGTCCGGCCCAGGCAACCGCCGGCACCAGCAGCACGCATAGCAGCATCACCCAGCGATGCCGCCACAAGCTCCAGGCCGCATTCGAAAGCAGCTGGCCGGCCGCCTCGCGGGGGTTGGCCCCCGGTTGCCCGCCCCGGTAAAATCGTTCGGCACCCGATCCGGACTGAGAGCCCGGCGCCACGTTCAGCATGTCTTGGCCCCTTTCGGACGCGCGCTTAGAATGACAAGCGTCCCGGCGCCTTGGCCCGGAACATTTGACATAAAGTTAGTTCAGCCTCTAAAGCAAGTGGAGCTTCTATCGACCTGCTCCTGGCCTGGGAAGGCGGTATCGCAACGGGGCGGACGATAATACATTGCCTTGCGTTGTGCACCGTCTTTATCTTTGAAGGGTTGCACATCGTTGCATAGTCACGACGGTGTTGCTGCACTGCCGCAGACCAGAGCCGCACTGGGTAGTCGAGACGCTCTTGGCCGGATCCGGATCGGATAGATGAGCGCGGCATCGCCGGTTTCGGCCTCAGCGCGACCTCCCGAACGCGATTCCTCGCATTTCGTTACGGCTGGGAGCCGCCTGGTCGTGTTCGGCCACCTGGTGTTGCGGCAGTCGGGCAAGTCCCGCCGCCAGCCCTGGCTGGCCGGTGTCCCCAGGCGAGCTCTGAGAGGGTGTTTACAAACACACTGTCCGGCTTCCGCTGGCTAGATGCTGCGGCCCCGTCGACGCTCGCGCCAGAGTAGCCAGAAGATCGGGGGATTATCCAGCAGGTAGCGCCGAGCCAGGCGGCGCGGATCGGACAGCATGCGATGCAGCCACTCGATCCCCATGCGCTGCATGAACCCGGGCGCGCGCGGCATCGCGCCGGCGACGAAGTCGAGGCTGGCGCCGATGCACAGGCCGGTGCCGGTGGCCCTCCCGCTGGCCGCGATGGCGTCGGCGAGCCGCTCCTGGCGCGGCGATCCGACGGCCAGGAAGACGTAGCGCGCCGGATTGTCAATCACGAACCGCACGGCGCGCTCGAGTTCGACCGGGTCCTGGTCGAAGCCTATCGGCGGATCGTAATGCGCCGGCGCGGCCATGCCGGTGCGTGCCACCAGCGCCGCCAGATGCTGCCGGCGCAGGCCGATGATCGTGACCCGTTCTCCGGCAACGAGGTGCTCCCTGAGCAGATGCTCGGTGAGGTCGCTGCCAGGGGTGACGCAGGGGGCAGGCAGACCCAGGATGCGCGACACGCGCGCCACGACGCGGCTGTCCAGCAGGCACATCGAGGCGGCGCGATACAGCGGCAGCAGCGCCGGGACACGCGACAGCCTGACCAGGTGATCCGCATTCGGCGTGACCACATAGCCGAAGGACGCGCCCTGCGGACGCCGTGCTATCCAGCTTGCGGCCTGCGTCACCGCGAGATCGGCGAAATCCAGTCCGAGCAGACGCCGCGTCGGGACCTCAGGCGCGACAGCCACCGGCATGGCACCTGACACCGCACCCGGCGCTTCCTGCCCCAGCGCTTCATACAACGTCGAGACGTTGTTCACCGTTTCACCTCCGTCACGTCCTGCCTCGGTCAAGCTCGCGCCTCGAGCGATGCATGTGGGCGTTTAACACGTCTTTACCGCATGCTACACAGAAGAAGAGGTTTGGCAGAGGATCGGATACAGAATGCTGTCGACGCATGATCGGCGTGCCGGCGGCATCGTCATCGCCTTGTTGCTGGCCACGATAATTCTCGTCGCCTCCGCCTGGTCGCGTGGCACCGAATATGACGAGGACTACAGCGTGTTCCTCGCCGCGGGAGTTCCTCGGCCGGTTTGGCCCGCCGGCGTCTTCTCGCCATCCGACGTGCAACATCTCTTTGCCGGCCACAGCACGATGGGCAGCATCGCGACCGACCTGCGCAGGACCGACGTGCATCCGCCGCTCTATTTTTGGACGGTTGCGGCCTGGCGCGGCGTCGTCGGCACCGGCCTGTTCGAGACCCGGCTGCTCTCCGTGCTGTACAGCGTCGCAGCGTTGCTCGGCGTCGCAAAATTGGCGCGACTCTGCGGGGTTCCGCCGGTGGCGTCGGTCCTGATCACGATCGGCTGCTACGGATTTGCCTATACCGGCTCTATCGCGCGTGGTTTCGCGCTCGCGCAGCTCTGCGTGATCTGGGGTACCGTGCTGACGCTGCTGGCGGTCCGGCAGGAGCACGCGGTCGCCGGGCCCGCGGCGCGACCGGCGGCACGACCCAGGGATGTCGCAATCGCCTGCGCCGGCGGCGTCGTGCTCGGGCTCGCGAGCTTCACCAACTACCTTGCCGCCTTCGGAGGCGTCGGCGCCCTGTGCTGGCTGCTGCTGACGCAGTGGCGGCGCTATCCGGTCTGGCTCGCCGCGGGCATCGGCTTTGCCGCCATCCTGCCGCTCGACCTGTATTTCTTCGCTGCCCAGCGCGGCAGCCGCACCGGGCAGTTCCCGCCATTCCACCTGCTGCCCAGCCTGGGCCGCCTCGGCAAATATACCGCTGCCAACATCTTCGGCGGCCTGCCGCTCTATGTCGGCCATGCGGGCGGCATCGTGCTGGGCGGCCTGCTGGTGCTCGGCATGGCCGGCCTGCTGGCGCTGGTCGCGCTGCGCTGGCGGCGCATCGGCATCGGCCGCGCGAGGCTGCTGCTGGCGATGGCGGCGCTGGCGACACCGGTCGGGCTGCTGCTGCTCGGCTTCGTCTTCAACAACACCCCGATAGAGTTGCGGTACGTCGCCTTCGCGATGCCGTTCCTGGCCCTGCTGGTGGCCGGCAGCCTGGCCTCGCTGCCGCCGCCCGCCGGATACCGCGTGCTGATCGCCCTGCTCTGCCTGCAGGCGCTCTCGCTCCTCGGCATGATGACCCGCCCCGAGACGATGCAGCCGCAGGCGCAAACGGCGCGCGCCGCCGCCGGGCTCGAGAGGCCGGGGGCGCTGGTCCTGGTGCCGTACGGCAACGATGGCGTCGGCGTGCTGGCCGCCTTCGTGCGCGAGGCGCCCGCGTCGATGCGCCTGCTCAGCGTGGCTCTCAACACCGACCCCGCAGCGCTCCGGCGCCGTGCGGGACCTGCCTCGCGGGTCATCCTGGTCCTGCTCGGCCTGGACGGCGACAGCAAGGCCACCCTGCCGCAGATGCTCAGGGCGTTCCGGGGCGTGCCCTGCTGGACACAGGGGCCGACCGGATTCGATACGATCGCCTTCGATCGGTCGCGAGCGTGCTAACTCTGGATGGAACCGTTGAAGGACGAGCGAGCGAGATGTTCCACGACACGCAGGCTGCCGGTCGCCCGGTCTTTTCGGTCGTCGTCCCCTGCTATAACGAGGAGCTGGGCATCGACGAGTTCCACCGCCGCATCAGCGACGTGATGAACGGCCTCGGGCGCAGCTGGGAAGTCGTCTATGTCAATGACGGCAGCGTCGACCGCACCCTGATCCGGCTGGAGGCGCTCAGGGCAGTCGACCCTGCGGTCGGGCTGGTCAACCTGTCGCGCAACTTCGGCAAAGAGATCGCGCTCACCGCCGGCCTCGACCATGCGCTGGGCGAGGCGATCATCGTGATCGACGCCGACCTGCAGGACCCGCCGGAGGTCATCCCGGAGCTCGTGGCAGGCTGGGAGACCGGCTACGACATGGTGTACGCCCAGCGCCGCGCGCGCGAAGGCGAGACCTGGCTGAAGAAGTTCACGTCCAACCAGTTCTACCGCCTCATGCAGCGCGTCGGTGGCGTGCGGCTGCCGCGCAATACCGGGGATTTCAGGCTGCTGAGCAGGCGCGCCCTCGACGCGCTGCTGCTGCTGCGCGAGCACCACCGCTTCATGAAGGGACTGTTCGCCTGGGTCGGGTTTCCGAGCCAGGCGGTGCTCTACGACCGCGCGCCGCGCCATGCCGGCAGCAGCAGCTGGAACTACTGGCGGCTGTGGAACCTGGCCGTCGAGGGCATCACCGGCTTCACCCTGATGCCGCTCAAGATCGCGACCTATCTCGGGCTAGGGGTGGCGATATTCTCGCTGATCTTCGGGGGCCAGCTGGTGGTGCGCACCTTGCTGTTCGGCAACGGTGTGCCCGGCTATCCCAGCCTGATGGCCGTCGTGCTGTTCCTCGGCGGCGTCCAGCTGATGACCCTCGGCGTGATCGGCGAGTATCTGGGCCGGGTGTTCAACGAGACCAAGAAGCGGCCGCTCTACCTGCTGGAACGGGCAATCCCGAGCGAAGTCGGCGCGCAAGCCCAGATCCAGCCGTCCCGCGTTGCCTGAAACGAAGGAATGGGGGTGACCGCGGTCACCCCCATTCCTTCCGACCCCGGCCCGATCCAAGCCGGCGATCAGATGCCGAACTTGACGTGCAGGAAGATCTCGTGCCGTCCGAACGAGCCGCCGCCGAGCCCGGTCGAGTCCTGCTCGGTGAAGTCGTAGCTGAGCGAGAGCTGGACGTTGCGGTTCATCAGGTAGGTGGCGCCGGCGCCGGCGCCATAGTTGGTCTGCGTGCTGTTCGAGCCCTGGTAGTCCGCCTTTTCGACGTGCACGTTGCCCTGCAGCAGGATGTTGCGGTACAGCTCGTGGTCGACGATGCCGCTGAAGCGGTCGTACGTGTAGCCCGTCACGGAGTCCGTCGTCGCATCCTCGATGGTTCGCGAGTAGGCCAGTCGCAGCGTCGTCAGGCCGGTGGGGTTCCAGGTGATATCGGCCTCGCCAATCGGTGCCCCCTGGCTGGCGTACTGGTTGCCGTTATAGAAGCGCTCCTGGTAGCCGACGAGGGCGCGCACGGTGATCAGGCCGTTCACCTGGTAGTCGATACCGGCCAGTGCCGTGGCACCCGTATTATCGACCGCGCCGATGTTGCTCGGCGGATTGTTGCTGTAGTGGTCGTAGTTGCCGTTGACCACCACGACCACGTCGCGGCCGGGCGAGAACTCGTAGCGCCCAATGAAGCCGCCCTGCAGGACGTTGCGATCGCGCAGCCGCTGGTCGAGGGCTCCGCCACTGAGGTTGCTGGTGATAAAGCCGTCGTTGTAGGTCTCGAAGTCGCCAGAGGCGAAGCGGATCAACTGGTAGTCGACGTTGGGCGTGATGGTGAAGCGGCCGAACGTCGTGTCGTAGGAAACCCGGAAATCCGTATCGCTGAAGTTCAGCGGCGTGTTCAGCTGGGTCTGCGTGCCCTGGCCGAAGGCGCCGATATCGTACGGGTTCTCGTAGGCATTCAGGTAGCTGATCGAGCCGTTGAGCGTGTCGCGGCCGAGACTGAGCCCGCCGCCGATGGAGGCGTTGTAGCTCGTCTGGTTGAAGCGCGGCAGGTCGAAGTAGGTGTCGTTGGTGACGCCGGCGCTGATCCCGATATTGTTCCGGCTGAAGTCCGAGTTGACAGTGACGCCGGCGGAGCTTTCCAGCTCGCTGCTGCCCTTGGCATCGAACAGGCCGCCGACCACGTTGCTGTTATAGCCGGCCTGCTCGTCTTCGGTGGGCCTGATCATGAAGGCGCCCTCCCGGATCCCCAGCGGATCGTAGTCGGGACGCGCGCGGGTCAACACCGTCACGCCGGGCTCATCGGCCTGACCGGGAATGCCGTCCGGAAAATAGTCGTTCAGCGGCAGGCCCGGCCCGAGATAGGTATTGAGCGGGGTGACGGCGAGGGCCGGCCCGCTCGCAAGCCACAGACCGGAGGCAATCCAAAGACCGGACCGGGCCAGGACGCCGGCACGGCACGCGGACGCACGTGCGCCTCCCGCTGTGCGAGGCGACGCGCCCCGAACGGGTCTTCCAACGTGCTTTGGCATTATCTCGCTGTCCCTACCCCAGAGCCGTTTCAGGTAACAAATTTCCGTTCCCTTGCAAAGCAAGCCCAAGGGCTGCGGCCATTGCCCCCGGTCACCGCGGCATTCCCGCCACAACCGGCAGTCCAGGCCCAACCCAGGTGCCGCGCGGGCGCCGGACGCGAGCCGCACGCTGGGCACCTGCGGCGGCTCCGCATCCAGAGATTGCATCATTTGTCAGCACCGTAACGATGCAGATGCATTTTATCTAGTCATTTGCTTACTTTAAATGCCTACAGTTTGTGAGTTTGTTGTCGCTTATATGTCAAACAGGCTGGCTTTGTCTCAATTTGTGCTTGATTTCGAACTCTTTTAGCGGTCGAGTTCATCCCGACGAGAGAATGGATCGCCACCGGCATGACATCGCCTGGCGGCGGGTGAGACCTGGCTGCCGAAACCTTCTCGTCGATGCCGCCGCGCTGACATGGAGATCGATGGATGACGAGCATGACGCCACGCAGCCTCCGGTGCCTGCTGCTGCTGACAGCGTGTCCGCTTGCAGTGGCTGCGGGCGCCGTACCCACCCTGGCCCAGACGGCGCAGGTCGATCCGAACGGCGGCCGCGCGACCTCCGCATCGGCGCCGCCTGCGACACGCGCGGCGCAGGCGCACAAGGCCGGCACGCATCCGCCGCGGCAGACCGGGGCCGGCACCGCCGCCGGAGCGGGTGCCGGAGCCGGAGCCGGCGAGAGCGTCATCGTCACCGGCACGCGCAGCCTCGGTCGCAAGGCGCGTGACAGCACCAGCCCGATTGACGTCATCACATCAGCGACCCTGCGTCGGTCCGGGCAGCTCAACCTGAGCGACGCGCTGACCAAGACCGACCCGTCGATCAACGTCAACGCGATGGGCGCCGACACCGCGGACCTGACGGCGGCGATCGTGCTGCGCGGCCTCAATCCCGACGACACGCTGGTGCTGATCGACGGCAAGCGCCGCAACGGCACCGCCAACATCACCGCGGATGCCGGCCCGCAGCAGGGTGCGACACCGGTCGACCTCAACATGATTCCGGCGGCGGCCATCGACCATATCGAGGTCCTGCGCGACGGGGCCGCCGCGCAGTACGGCTCGGATGCGGTCGCCGGCGTGGTCAACATCATCATGAAGAAGACCGACCACGGCACCAGCGGCAGTGCCACGACCGGCGCCGACGCCTATAACGGCGATGGCTGGCAGTACCAACTCGATGCCGACCAGGGTGCCGCGTTCGGCGACGACGGCTACGTCCATATCGGCGGCCAGATGTATCACACCGACCATTTCACCGCGCCGGCGACCGATGATCGCACCGGCCAGGACGACAATCACATCAACGGGCTGCCGGAAGAAACCCGCGAGACGCTGAGCCTGGATTTCGGCAAGACGCTGGTGGAGGGTGTGCAGGGCTACGGGCTCATCACCTACGGTCACCGGCACGCCGAGGGCTACGAGAACTACCGCCTGCCGAGCGTGCTGCCGGAAGTGTTTCCCGCCGGTTTCTCGCCGCTCGAGACCGACGAGGAAAACGAATACTCGGCCACCCTGGGCATCAAGGGCGATGACTTCCTGGGATTCCGCTGGGACCTGAGCACGACCTACGGCGCCGACGAGCTCGACATCGGCAATAAGAATACCGCGAACCCGCTGCTCTACACCGAGACCGGCAGCACGCCCACGAAATCGCTGGCGCAGAGCCTGCGCAACGCGCAATGGACCAACAACCTCGACTTCTCCAAGCCGCTCAGCGTTCTGCATGTGCCGGTAACGCTGGCCTTCGGCGCCGAGCAGCGGGTCGAGGACTACACCATCGGCGCCGGCCATCCCGCCTCCTACGAGCTCGGTGGAACCCAGGGCTTCGGAGGTCTGCTGCCGCAGAACGCGGGCGCGTGGAACCGCGACGTGTGGGCGGGCTATATCGATGCCGACGTCCACCCGTTGCCGAAATGGGACGTCGACCTTGCCGGCCGCTTCGAGCACTACACCGATTCCGGCGACACCGAGAACGGCAAGCTGTCGAGCCGCTATGACTTCACCCGGAAGCTCGCGGTCCGCGGCACGATCAGCACCGGCTTTCGCGCGCCGACGCTGGCGGAGGAGCATTTCAGCGCGCTGAACGTCTCGCCGACCGGTGCGAGCGGCGATCTCGCGGTGGATTCAGCCGCCGCCAAGTCGATCGGCGCGGTACCACTCAAGCCCGAACGCTCCACCAACGCGAGTGCGGGCATCGTGCTCCAGCCGGTCAGCAACCTCAGCGTCACGCTCGACGTCTATCAGATCAACATCCGTGACCGCATCATCGGCGGCGGCGACTATAGCGGCACGGCTGCCGAGAACGCGATCGCCCTGACCGGCGCCACGCTTCCGGCCGGAATCGGATCGAACGACATCTCCGCGTTCTATTTCTCGAACGGCGCCAGCACCCGCACCCAGGGCGCCGACCTCAACATCAACTATCTGACCCACTTCGGCGAGTGGGGCACCGTCGACTGGACCGCGGGCCTGGATCTCAACCGGACCCGGATCCATCATGTCGGGCTCGATACCAATGGCAATCCGCTGCTGAATGCCGAAGGCATCGGCTACCTGACCACCGCGTTCCCGCGCAGCAAGCTGATCCTCGACGCCTTCTGGCGGGTCGAGAAGTGGGACGTCAACCTGCGCTGGACGCGCTGGGGCGAGACCACCAACGACTTGCAATACGAGGATTCCGCCCCGGCCGCGCTGCAGTTCTCGACGACGCAATTCTACCAGTTCAAAAACGAGCCACGCTGGCTGACCGATCTCGAGGTCGGCTACAATATCAGCCCGCACTGGCACGCGGCAATCGGCGGCAACAACCTGTTCAACATCCGCCCGCAGCGCACGCCCCCCGACGTCGCCTATCTCGGGGTGCAGTACTACGACCAGAACTCCGACCAGGTTCCGATCAATGGCGGCTTCTATTACGGCCGCCTGAACTTCAGCTTCTGAGGCCACGCGGGCGTGGACCACGTCCACGCCCGCACCATATCTCAGCCCAGCGTCGGCATCACGAAATCCGCGCCCGCGCGGATGCCGGTCGGCCAGCGCGACGTCACCGTCTTCAGCTTGGTGAAGAAGCGCACGCCCTCGGGGCCATGCATGTGGTGGTCGCCGAACAGCGACGACTTCCAGCCCCCGAACGAGTGGAACGCCATCGGCACCGGGATCGGCACGTTCACGCCCACCATGCCGGCCTGCACGCCATGCACGAAGGCGCGCGCGCTGTCGCCGTCACGGGTGAAGATCGCAGTGCCGTTGCCGAATTCGTGCTCGTTGACCAGCTTCAACCCTTGCTCGAAATCCGGCGCGCGCACCACGGACAGCACCGGCCCGAAGATCTCCTCGCGGTAGATGCGCATGTCCGGCGTCACGTCGTCGAACAGCGTGCCGCCGATGAAGAAGCCGCCCTCGTAGCCCTGCAGATGCAGGTTGCGGCCATCCACCACCAGCTTCGCACCCGCGGCGATGCCGGCATCGATGTAGCCGGCCACCCGGTCCAGGTGGATGCCGGTCACCAACGGCCCCATCTCGCTCTCGCTGTCGGTGCCCGGCCCGATCTTCAACGCCCGCACCTTTGGTGCCAGCGCCGCCACGAGCCGGTCGCCGACATTGCCGACCGCGACCGCCACCGAGATCGCCATGCAACGCTCGCCGGCCGAGCCGTAGGCCGCACCCATCAGCGCATCCACCGTCTTGTCGAGGTCGCAATCGGGCATCACCACGGCGTGGTTCTTGGCCCCGCCGAGTGCCTGCACGCGCTTGCCGTGGGCCACGCCGGTCTGCTGGATGTAGCGGGCGATCGGCGTCGAGCCGACGAAGCTGACCGCCTCGATGCCGGGATGCTGCAGGATCGCATCGACCACGACCTTGTCGCCCTGCACGACCTGGAACACCCCCTCGGGCAGCCCGGCCTGGTGCAGCAGCTCGGCGAGCTTGAGGGACGCCGACGGATCGCGCTCGGACGGCTTGAGGATGAAGCAGTTGCCGCTGGCGATCGCCATCGGCAGCATCCAGAGCGGCACCATGACCGGGAAATTGAACGGCGTGATGCCGGCCACCACGCCGAGCGGCTGGCGCATCGAGTAGGCATCGATGTCGCGGCCGGCATTCTCGGTGAAGTCGCCCTTCAGCAGCTCCGGGATCGCGGTCGCGTATTCCACCACCTCCATGCCGCGCGTCACCTCGCCGAGCGCATCCGACAACACCTTGCCGTGCTCGCTGGTGATGATCGCCGCCAGCTCCTTGCCGTGCTTCTCGATCAGGTCGCGGAACCGGAACATCACCCGAGCACGCGCCAGCGGCGTGGTCGCCGCCCATTTCGGGAATGCCGCGCGGGCCGCGCGCACCGCATCGTCGACATCCTCCGACGTGCCGAGAGCCACATGGCGCGCGACGCGGCCGGTAGTCGGATCGAACACGTCCGACCGACGCTCGCCATGCCCGACGGTGAGGACGCCGCCGATGGAGTGCTGGATGGTGTGCATGGTCGCTACTTCCCTGATCGGTTCATGGGGGGCAGGTGGTCAATAAGGAAGGTGGGCCTGGTCTGGGTCCATGGTGAACTTCCACTGGCGGCGCGGACCGGCCATCACGTTCAGGTACCACAGGTCGAAGCCGTGCGGCGCGCCGACCGGATGGTAGCCCTTCGGCACCAGCACCACGTCGCGGTCGGCGATCGCCATCGTCTCGTCGAGCGAGCCGTCCTTGGTATAGACGCGCTGCAGCGCGAAGCCGGAGCCGCGCTTCAGCCGGTGGTAGTAGGTCTCCTCGAGATAGGTCTCGTGCGGGAAGTCGTCGGTGTCGTGCTTGTGCGGCGGATAGCTCGACCAGTGGCCGCCCGGCGTCACCACCTCGACCACCAGCAGCGTCTCGGCGGCGGCGGTGTCCGGCAGGATGTTGCGCACATGGCGGGTGTTGGTGCCGCTGCCGCGGGTGATTTCGCCGGCTTCCTCGGGAGTGATGACCCGAACCGGCAGGCCGCCCTTGGCCGGCGAGGCGCAGATCGCGAGTTCCACCGGGCCAACCGCCGCCACTGTCCACGGCGTGCGCGGCGGCACATAGACCGAGAACGGGCCGCCCTCGAACGGGCTCAGGCGCGCACCCAGCACGCCGAGATCCTGGCCCCCGGCGGTGATGCGGGCGCGACCAGACACCAGCACCAGGCAAAGCTCGTTGGCGGCATCCTCGCCGGACGCCATCGCTCCGGGCGCGAGGTCACGCGCCTCGAAGCCGACATAGCCCCAGCCGGCACTCTTAGGCGTGATCCGATGCACCAGGCCCTGGGCGTCGGGCCCGAAGGGGTGCACCAGCAGGCGCTGCATCAGCGCAGCCCCGCTTCGGCGAGGTAGCCGCTCAAATTGCGATAGCCGAGGGTTGCGTACTGCAGCGGGTTGGCCTTGGCCGGATCCTGCTCGGCTTCGATCACCACCCAGCCCGCATAGTCCGGCAAGTTCCTCAGCACGCGCACGAAGTCGATGCTGCCATCGCCGGGCACGGTATAGACCCCGGCGATCACGCTATCGAGGAAGCTCCAGCCCGCGGCATCAGAACGCGCGCGCACGTCCGCGCGGATATCCTTGGTGTGCACGTGGCCGATGCGCTCGCGATAGTGCAGCGCGAGCGTGGCCGGGTCCGAGCCGCCCCAGACCGCGTGCCCGGTATCGAGCAGCAGATGCACGGACGGCCCGGTGCTGGCCATCAGCGCGTCGATATCGGCCTCGCTCTGCACCACCGTGCCCATGTGGTGGTGATAGACCAGCCGAACACCCTCGGCGAGCACGGCGTCGGCGACCTGGGTCATGCGACGGCCGAATTCCGGCCAGCGGGCCGCCTCCAGCACCGGGCGCTGCGACAGCGGCCTGCTTTGGTCGCCATGAATCGCGTTCGAGGTCTCCGCGAACACCATCACCTTGCAGCCCATCGCGCGCAGCAGGTCGAGATGCGGTCGCATGGCGGCGAGTTCCGCTGTCGCATCCCGCTGCAGCAGCGCCGCCGAATACCAACCGGAGATGAAGTCGAGCCCGGACGGCGCCAGCGCCGCGCGCAGTGCTGCCGGCTCGCGCGGGAACTTGTGGCCCTGTTCGATGCCCTCGAAGCCGGCCTGCCGCGCCTCGGCGAGACAGGTTGCGAGCGGCGTGTCGCCGCCGAGGCTGGGCAGGTCGTCGTTCGACCAGCCGATCGGATTGGTGCCAATGCGAATCGTCATCGGTCTGGCCCTAGCCCGCCCGCTGCCGTTCGCGCTTGGCGATGTAGTCCGCCCGCGCGGCCTGCACGCCGGGACGCACCGACACTTCCGGCACCGCCACATCCCACCAGGCGCCACCGGCATCGGTTATGATGAGCGGGTCGGTGTCGATCACCAGGACGGTGGTGCGCTCGGCGGCACGCGCGCGTTGCAAGGCGTCGGCAAGGCCGCCGAGGCCCTCGATTTTTTCCGACAGCGCCCCGAGGCTGCGTGCATGCAGCGCGAAGTCGATCTCCGGCAGCGTCTCGTGCAGCGTGTCCGCCAGCAGGTTGTTGAACGACGCGCCACCGGTCGCCCGCTGCAGGCGGTTGATGCAGCCATAGCCACGATTATCCAGCACCACGATCACCAGCTTGCGGTCCAGCATCACCGAGGTCGCGATCTCGGAATTCAGCATCAGGTAGGAACCGTCGCCGACCATGACGATGACCTCGCGCGACGGGTCCGCGAGCTTGACGCCGAGGCCGCCGGCGATCTCGTAGCCCATGCAGGAGAAGCCGTATTCCATGTGGTAGCCACCGGGGGCGCCCGGCTGCCAGTGCTTGTGCAGCTCGCCCGGCAGGCCGCCGGCGGCGCACACCATCACGTCGCTGGGCCGTGCCGCACGCTGCACCACGCCGATCACCTGCGCATCCGAGGGCAGGGCGTCACTACGCGGCAGGCTCAAATAGGCCTGTGCCGTGTCCAGCCACGCGCCGCGCGCGGCTTCCGCCCGACGCGTCCATTCGGCGGGAGCGCGCCAGTCGCCAAGACCGGACTCCAGCGCTGCGAGCCCCGCCCGGGCGTCGGCCACCAGCGGCAGCGCCTGGTGCTTGGCGGCATCGAACGGCTGGCTGTTCAGGCCGATCAGCCGCACGCCGGCATCCTGGAACAGCGCCCGGGAGCCGGTGGTGAAGTCGGCCAGCCGCGTGCCGACCGCCAGCACCAGGTCGGCTTGCTCGGCCAGTGCGTTGGCGGCGCCGGTGCCGGTGACGCCGATGCTGCCCATAGTCATCGAGCACCCGACCGGCATCGACGACTTGCCGGCCTGGGTCTCGCCGACCGGAATGCCGCGGCGGGTGCAGAAATCGGCAAGCTGGGTCTCGGCGCGCGAGTACAGCACACCGCCGCCGGCGACCACGAACGGACGCTGCGCGCGGCGCAGCAGCGCCACCGCCGCCGCCAGCTCGACCTCGTCCGGCCGCGGGCGCCGCTGCCGGTGGATGCGTTGCTCGAACAGGCTGGCCGGATAGTCATAGGCCTCCGCCTGCACGTCCTGGCACAGCGACAGCGTCACCGGGCCGCACTCGGCCGGATCGCTCAGCACCGCCATCGCGCGCGCAAACGCGGCGATCAGCTGCTCGGGCCGGGTCAGCCGGTCGAAATAGCGCGAGACCGGCCGGAACGCGTCGTTAGCGGTCATCGTGCCGTCGCCGAAATCCTCGATCTGCTGCAGCACCGGGTCCGGCCGGCGCGACGCGAACACGTCGCCCGGCAGCAGCAGCACCGGCAGCCGGTTGACGTGGGCGACCGCCGCCGCGGTCACCATGTTCAGCGCACCCGGGCCGATCGAGCTGGTGCAGGCCATCGCCCGCTGCCGCCGCGACGCCTTGGCGTAGGCAACCGCGGCATGCACCATCGCCTGCTCGTTATGCGCGCGCAGCGTCGGCAGGCTGTCGCGGGCGCCATGCAGCGCCTCGCCCATGCCGGCGACGTTGCCGTGCCCGAAGATCGCCCAGACGCCGCCGAAGAACGGCACCACCGCGCCGTCGAGCTCGACCTTCTGGGCCACCATGGCACGCACCAGCGCCTGGGCCATGGTGAGGCGGATGGTCTGCATGGGATGCTTCCCCTTATTTCTGCTCAGGCTGTTCGCGTGCCTGCCAGGCCGCGACGAGGGCGGCGAAGCGACGCGCCATCTCGTCGACCGCCGCATCGTCGGTGATCTCGTTGGCGAGCCACTGCCGGGCGGGATCCATGAAGATGGTGCGCCCGATGGCGAACCCCTTGACCCAGGGCGTCGCCGCCGAGGCATGGAATGCCTCGATCAATTGCTCGGCCGGCGCCTCCAGCCCGAGCAGCACGATGCCACGACACAGCGCATCACGCGCTTCGATCACCGCGCCGATCGCCTGCCAGGTGGCGCCGTCGCGCTGCGGCTCGAGCTTCCACCAGTCGGGGCGGATGCCGATATCGTACAGCCGGTGCATTACCCGGGGCAGGGTGTCGTGGGTGAGCGGGCCGTGCTTGCCGGCGATGATCTCGACCAGCAGGTCGCGGTTCTGGCGGCGGCAGGCATCCTGCGCGCGCAGCAGCTCGCGCTCCTGGCGCAGCCGCAAGGGCTCGGCATCGTCGGGATGATAGAAGCACAGGCACTTCACCACCTGGTCCAGCGGCCACTCGGCCAGCTGCGCGCCGAGCGAGCCGCCATTCTCGAAATCGAGCGGCCGCGAGCCGGTCTGCTCGATCGGGCGCGCCACCCACAGCCCGGCATGCGAGGCGGCGAACAGCGCCTCGCGGCCGTAGCGGCCATCGAGGAACATCCCAAAGCCGGGCCGGCCCTCCGCCACCCGGGCGGCGGCGCGCACGGCGAGCCGCTTGAAGTCGGCGATGCGGGAGAACGGTGCGTCGACCGAGCGGGCGATATCCTCCAGCTGCACGCGATGATCGCAGGCCAGTGCCATGATCGGCGTCGGCTGCACACGCCGGGTCGTCGCCCAGTGGATATGGTTGAGCGCCGCGTCGTGGCGCAGCGCGTGCTGCTCGGACCCGTGCTGCAGGAAATGCCGCAGCTCGGGAAAGGTCGGGATCTCCGGCGAGCACAGCAGGCGCGACACCGCGAAGGCGCCGCTGGCATTGGCATAGGCGCAGCAGGTCTCCAGCGGCTCGTGGCGCAGCCAGCCGCGCAGGAAGCCGGACATGAAGGCGTCGCCGGCGCCGAGCGTGTTGTACACCTCGACCGGAAAGCCCGGGCCCTTGATGCCGTCCTCGATGCTGTCCGGGATGGTGCCCGCAAACACCACGCAGCCCATCGGGCCGCGCTTGCAGACGATGGTCGCCGCCGGGGCGGCGGCGCGCACGGCGCGGATTGCCGCCAGCGTCTCCTCGTGGCCGCCCGCGATATGCAGCTCCTCCTCGGTGCCGACGATCAGGTCGCACTCCGGCAGGATGTCCTTCAGGTGCGCGGTGACGGTCTCCGAGCGGATGTAGCGGCTCTCGCCGGCGCCGTGTCCGGCCAGCCCCCACAGGTTCGGCCGGTAGTCGACATCGAACACCACGCGGCCGCCTGCATCGCGCACCAGGCGCATGGCCAGGCGCTGGGCGGCGGCGGAGTGCGGCTTGGAGAAGTGGGTGCCGGTGACGACGACGGACTTCGTGCGCGCCAGCAGGCCAGGGTCAATGTCGGTCTCGTCGAGGGCTGCATCGGCGCAGTCGGTGCGATAGAAGATGATCGGAAAGCTGCTGCTGTCGCGCACACCGAGGATGGCGAGCGCGGTCAGCCGGTCGGGATCGGTATGCACGCCGGCGACATCGACGCCTTCGCGCTGCATCTGCTCGCGGATGAAGCGGCCGAGATGCTCGTCGCCGACGCGGGTGATGATGCCGGAGCGCAGGCCGAGGCGGGCGGTGCCGATGGCGATGTTGGCGGGGCAGCCGCCGACCGCCTTGCTGAAGCTCGCCATGTCCTCCAGCCGCGCGCCGATCTGCTGACCATACAGATCGACGGACGAGCGCCCTATGGTGACGAGGTCAAGCGTCTCCGCGGGGGAGCGCCCCGAATTCTCCCCTGGGTCCCCTGGGCTCATGGCGGCCTCCATTGCTTGCCACCATGATTGTCCTATTCCATATTTTGGTCAATATGGAACGTCAGTTCCCGTGTCCCTGGTCGTCTCGACGAATTGAATCGCAAACGCCGGCCCGGATCCCCCGCGAAAGGATCCGGCACCGGCGTCAGCAAGATATCAACGGCAGAGCAGCGTTGCGGGGGAGAGGCCTCCGCTCGGACCGAGTGTTAGCGGGCGTACTCGCCGGCGGCCACCGACGCGATGTCGGCGCGGCTGATGCCGAGGTCGAGCAGCTGGCGATCCGAGTAGCTGTCGAGCTCGCGGCGGATGCGGGCGCGCTCGGTCTGCTGGATGCGGAAAGCGCGGTAGCGCTGCATCAGGAACGCCAGGGCACTGGTGCCGGAGACCGGCGTGCCGAAGGACGCCATCGAATGGGCATGTGAGTTGGTCATCGTCTTAACTCCGTTGCGGTCAATCTTGTGCAACGCAACATCGCAGTCTCGATCGGGTTTTGCAAGGGGATTGTGCGTCGCACAAAAAGTTCATGTGGACGTCATTTTACCGTAGCGAGGGAGCCTGAGCGTGCGCCGCCCGACCATCACCGATCTCGCCCGCGAGGCCGAAATCTCCATCTCCACGGTCGACCGGGTGCTGAACGGACGCTTGCCGGTGCATCCCCAGACCGCAAGCCCGGGTGCTGGCCGCCGCCGACCGCATCGGCTTCTACGCCGCCGGGCTCATCCGCCAGCGGCTCGAGGCGCAGGCTCCGGTCCGGCGCCTCGGCTTCGTGCTGCAGCAGCGCAGCGCGCCGTTCTACCAGGCGCTCGGGGCGGCGCTGCGCGACGCGGTGCTGGACAACCGCGCCATACGCGGCCAGCCGGTGATCGAGTATCTCGATGACCTCACGCCCGCCGCCGTGGCGGCTTGCCTCCGGCGCATCGGCAGCCAGGCCGACGCCCTGGCGCTGGTCGCGGCCGACCACGCCCATGTCACCCGGGCCATCGACGACCTGCATGGACGCGGCATCCCGGTCTTCGCCCTGCTGTCGGACCTGACGGCGGTGGCGGCTTCCATGTGCCCGAGGCCCTGGTCAGCCTCGAGGAGCCTCGCCTTGCCTACGAGGCCACCGCCGACCTGCTGCGACGCACGCCGGACCTTGCCGGGCTCTACGTCGCCGGTGGCGGGATCGGGGGCGTGATCGGGTTGCTGCGCGACCGCGCGCAAGCCGGCGACGGCCATCCGATCGTCACCATCTGCAACGAGCTGACCGAGGTGACGCGCGCGGCCCTGATCGACGGCATCGTGGACATGGCCATCGCGCACCCGCTCGAGCGCATCGCCGGCGGCCTGGTCGAGGCGATGATCCGGTCGATCGGCCGGCCGCCGCCGGACACGCCGGTGCAGGTCATGCTGCCGTTCGAGCTGTACACGCCGGAGAACCTGTAGCGCGCCATTCGATACGGGCGATGGCAGACAGCCAAACGACTTCAGGCGAGCCCCAGCAGCCGGATCAGGCCGAGGCCGATCACCGCCAGCACGACCAGCGACGCCGTGACGACCACGGCCACACGGGCGCCGGCGCCGGCCACCGCGCGCAGGTCGGTGCTCAGGCCGAGGGCGGCCATCGACACCACGGTCAGCGCGTTGGCGATGCCGGTGACGTCCGGCAGCACCGCCGCCGGCAACATGCCTCCGGCGCGGGCGGCGGCAAGGGCGACGAAGCCGATGATGAACCAGGGCAGCAGCCGGTGCAGGGGAGGCCTGCCGCCGCTGCCGCCCAGCGCGGCAAGGCCGAGCACGACCGGACCCAGCATCAGCACGCGGACCAGCTTGACCAGCGTGCCGAGCTGCACCGCGGCGGTCCCCATCGGCGCGGTGGCGGCAAGCACCTGCGGCACCGCATAGACGGTCAGGCCCGCAAGCGCGCCATACTGGGTGGCGCTCAGGTGCAGCAGCGGCATCGCCAGCGGCAGCGCCAGCACCACCGCCACGCCGAGCACGGCGGTAAAGGCGATCGCGGCCGCGACATCGCGGCCGTCCGCGCCGATCACCGGAGCCACCGCGGCAATCGCCGAGTTGCCGCAGATCGAGTTGCCGCAGGCGATCAGCGTCGCCATCCGGTGCGGCAACCCGAACAGCCGGCCGAGGCCGTAGCTGGCGCCGATGGCAAGCGCCACCACGGCGCCGATGCCGAGCGGCAGCGCCGGACCGGCGGCGAGGATCGCCCCGACATCGAGGGATGCGCCCAGCAGCATGACTGCGACTTCGAGCAGGATCCTGGCGCTGAAATCGATGCCGGGAGCCCAGGCGGCTGCGGGCATCCAGGCCGTCCGGAGTGCGGTGCCGAGCAGGATCGCCAGCACCAGCGCCTCCAGCCAAGGCCGAACCAGGAGAGCGACTTCGACACGCTGCAGCAGGACCGCCGCCAGCGCGACCGCCATGCAAAGCAGCAACCCGGGCGCGATGCGGGTTGCCAAGGCCAGCCGGCGCGGCTGCGGCCTGTTGCGGGCCTCGCTCAGGATGGTCGGGTTGGGCATGGCGACGGGCCTCGTTGAACCGAGCCAAACCCTGAGCCGGCGTGATCAATCTATCCAACAGTATGTTTCGATATAATTGATCTAACTATTCGATTGTTTGCCCGGCGGCAATCACGGCGAGCAGGGCCTCGGTCGCGCGCGCACGGTAACGCTCGACATGCTGCACGACGCTGAAATCGCGTTCCGGCAGATCCAGCGGCACCTTGTGCAGGAGGCCGGCCTCGAGGCTGGACGCGGCAACCGAGGCGGACAGCGCGGTGGCGCCCAGGCCGGCCTCGACCGCGGCGCGCACGCTCTCGTTCGAAGGCAGTTCCATCGCCACCCTGAGCTGGTCCGCCGGAACCCCGAGCCCCGCCAGGGCCGCCTCGAACACCGTGCGTGTGCCCGAGCCAGGCTCGCGCAACACCCACTCGGCCCGGGTGAGCTCCGCCGGCCGGACCTCGCATGCGGCTGCCCAGGGGTGCCCTGCACCGACAACGATCACGAGCCGGTCGCGGGCGACCGGCCGGCTGCTCAGCAGCGGATCGTCGATGCGGCCTTCGATGAAGCCGATATCGGCGTCGCCCCGGTGCACGCTGGCCGCCACCTGCAGCGTGTTGCCGACGGCCAGCTGGATCTCGATCCCGGGATGCGCCCGCCGGTAGGCAACCAGGTGGCGCGGCAGCCAGTAGCCGGCGATGGTCTGGCTGGCCTGCACTCGCAGGGTGCCGCGGCTGAGGTCGCCGAGTTCGGCCAGCACGCGTTCGGCCGCCTCCGCCCGCGTCAGCACCGCCTTCGCCTCGACCAGGAACAGCGATCCCGCCTCGGTCAGCGCGATCCCGCGCCCGACGCGGTGGAACAGCCGGGTCGCGTGGCGCACCTCCAGCCCGGCGATGGCGGCGCTGACGGCGGACTGGGCAAGGTTGAGCGCCTCGGCAGCCCGCGTCACATGCTGCCGCTCGGCGACGGCCACGAACACCCGGAGCTGCTCCAGGGTCATGGTCTTTGCAAGGCCGCGCGTTGCTCCATCAGGGCCACCGACAGCGCGGTCGCCAGCGCCAGGGTCGCGGACAGCGACCGGAAGCCGCCGAGGTCGGTCTCGGCCACTTCCACCCAGACCCGGGCCAGCTGTGCGAGAGGCGAGAACGGGGAATCGGTGATCGCCACGACCGGGACGCCAGCCGACGTCGCGGCCTGCACCAGGCCCAGGGTCTCGCTGGCGTAGGGCGTGAAGCTCACCGCCAGCACGGCATCGTCGGTGCCGAGCAGCTCGACCTGGCGCCGCGCCATGCCGCCGGCATGATCGGCGAGTTCGCAGCGCGCGCCGAGGGTCCGCAAGGCGTAGTTGAGGTACACCACCACCGGATAGACCCGGCGCACGCCGAGCAGGCAGATCGTGCGCGCGCCGGCCAGCACATCGACCGCCTGGGCCAGCGCCGCCTGATCGATGGTCTGCTCCAGATGATCGATCGACACCCGCGCCGCATGCAAGAAGCCATGCAGCAAGGTGCTGGGATCGGCGGCCGAAGCGTCCTGCCCTGCCGGATCGCCCGCGAGCGCCTGCAGCCGCTCGCGATAGTCGGGCCAGCGCTGGCGGGCATGCGCCCGGAACACCGCCTGCAGATCGGAGAACCCGGCATAGCCCAGTGTCTGCGCGAAGCGGACCAGCGTCGAAGGCTGCACGCCGGCCTGCGCGGCCAGGTCGGCGACACGGCCGAAGGCGATCTCCTGCGGATGCTCGACCGCGAAGTCGGCAACCTGGATCAGCCGCTTCGGCAACAGCTCGCGCCGGGCCACGATCAGCGCGCGCAGGCTCTTGAAGTCGCGCGGGATCAGGCTGTCGGCCTGATCCGGGGCGGCCGCCTCCGGCACGATTTTCGCGTCCTCGCCGGCGATTCCCTGGGACATCGTTGACAACCCTCCGACGCGGTGGAATAGAATTTCCATAAAGCAAAGATCCGGTTAGATCCATTCCGCCGCGTTTCCGGTGGCGGTGCAGGTAGAGCGACCGGAGGAACGCCAGCACCAGGAAACCCCGCGCCCAGGGAAACCCCGTTCATGGTCCGCTTCGCCGTCCTCGGATGTGGCCGCATCGGTCGCATGCACGCCGCCAACGTGGCGCGCCATCCCGATGCCACGCTGGTCTCGGTCTTCGACGTGACATTGGACGCTGCTGCCGAGGTTGCAGGCCGCCTCGGGGTCAGGCAGGCCGCCTCGGTCGAGGAGGTCATGGCCGACGCCGGCATCGACGCCGTGCTGATCGCGACCTCCACCGACAGCCATGTCGAGCTGATCATCGCCGCCGCCCGCGCCGGCAAGGCGGCACTGTGCGAAAAGCCGATCGACCTCGACATGGCCCGGGTGACGCGCTGCTGGAACGAAATCGGCAGCCTGAACCCGACCGTGATGATCGGCTTCAACCGCCGCTTCGACCCTTCCTTCGCTGCCCTTCGCCGGCGCGCGCACGCGGGCGAGATCGGCCGCATCGAACAGGTGGTGATCACCTCGCGCGATCCCGGGCCGCCGCCGATCGCCTATATCAAGGGCTCGGGCGGCCTGTTCCGCGACATGACGATCCATGATTTCGACATGGCGCGCTCCCTGGTCGGCGACATCGTCGAGGTGTCGGCGTTCGGCGCCTCGCTGGTCGATCCGGCGATCGGCGAGGCCGGCGACATCGACGCCGCGATGGTCACGATGCGGGCTGCGTCGGGCGCGCTGGTGCATATCAACAACAGCCGGCGCTGCAGCTACGGCTACGACCAGCGCCTGGAGGTGTTCGGCGAGACCGGCATGCTGGTGGCCGGCAACCGGCGCGAGACCAGCGTCGAGATGTTCAATGCGAAGAGTACCCAGGCGGCCGATCCGGTGCTGCATTTCTTCATCCAGCGCTATGCCGACGCCTATGCCGCCGAGATCGCGCACTTCGTCGGCTGCGTGCAGGACAAGGCCACGCCGACCCCGAGCTTTGGCGACGGCATGGCGGCCTTGCTGCTGGCGGACGCCGCGAACGAGAGCCTGCGGACGGGCCGCAGCGTCACGCTCGAGATACACTGATCGTTACACTTGGTCGCGTGCCCGCCCGACTGCCGTTACAGGTTGCTGTCATTCTCCGGCAGAGTTCGAGGCTCAAACAGCGGGGAAGAGACGTCATGCTGATGAGGAATTTGCTGACAGCCGGTGCGGTCGTCGCGGCCATGGCCGGCACGGCCCTGGCGCAGGGCTGGGGCGGCCATGCCGCCGGCGCGCGCGGTGCGTTCGCCGGCGCGCAGTTCACCGCTTCGCAGCAGACGCAGGTGCATTCGATCATGCAGGCGGCCCACCAGCAGACCGCGAGCGCCCGCACGCAGATCCAGAGCCTGCAGCAGCAGATCGACACCCTGCTGCTCTCCTCCGGCAGCGTCACCGAGGCGCAGATCACGCCGCTGGTGCAGCAGCAGGAGACGCTGCGCCAGCAACTCGATGCGTCGCGCATCTCGACCGAGATCGCGGTGCGCAACCTGCTGACCAGCTCGCAGCTCGCGGCCGCGGCCAGCACGCATGCCCAGCTCTCTGCCCTGCACCAGCAGGAGCACGCGGTGATGCAGGCGGCAGCACCCGCCACGCCCTGACCAGGACGCCCCGGTGCATCGCTGACCGGCGAGATCACGCAGCAGCGGCGTCTCGCCCGTCAGGCGGCGCGCAGCATCGCCTTGAGCCTGTGCTCGCTGGATGACAGCGCGTCCGGGTCGGGATGTGCACGCGCCGCGATCAGCCGCTCGGCCAGCCGGATTTCGCGGGCGACCTTGCCGATCGGACCGACCCCGGTTGCCGATAGCAGCCGGCCCTGCCCGTCCAGATGGAACCAGAGCGCGGCAGCAGCCGCGCAGCAGCGCGCGTAGTCGAGCACCACCCCGTCCGACAACTGGACCCGATGCGCCGTGCGATCGATCCGCCGGGCGCTGCGGCCGGCAAGCAGCGTGATGTCGAGCTCGCGCAGCCGCTGCGGGCCCAGGATGGTGGTGGGCCCGGGGTCCGCCGCGTCCTGCATGACCGCCTTGGACAGCGGCGGCCGCTCATAGGGCGGGTGCGCCTCGTCGCCGACCAGGGTGATGCGGCCGTTCCAGCCGGCCTCGCGCAGGGCGATGGCGGCCCGGGCACCCGCCTCGCCGGCGCCCGCGATCAGCATCAGGCGAGAGCGATCAGCACGCTGTCGCCTTCGACCTTGACCGGGTAGGTGGCGAGGTTGACGCAGACCGGCGCGCCCTTGGCCTCGCCGGTGCGGTAGTCGAAGCGGCCATTATGCTTGGGACACTCGATGATGTGGCCCAGCACCAGGCCGTCGGCGAGATGCACCCGCTCATGCGTGCACAGCCCGTCGGTGGCGAAGAAGTCGCCGTCGGGCGAGCGGTAGATCGCGAACGTGCGGCCCTCGTGATCGAAGCGGAACACGTCCTCCTCGTCGATGTCATCGCGCGTGCAGGCGATGATCCAGGTGCTGACCGTGGCGTCCATCACGCGGCAACCGCTTCGGGCAGCGCGCCGGCGGGCAGCGTGCGCACGACATGCCATTGCGGATCGCGCACCTGGCGCAGCAGGCCCGGGATGATCTCGCGATAGGCCGCGAGCAGGCTCGGATACGGCGCCGGGCAATCCGCCTTGATCGCCTCGTGCAGCGCCGGCAGCGCGTGGTACGGCACCATCGGGAACATGTGGTGTTCGACGTGGTAGTTCATGTTCCAGTACAGGAACCGGAACACAGGGTTCATCATCACGGTGCGGCTGTTCAGCCGGTGGTCGAGCGTGTCCTCGGCGAGGGCCGCGTGCTGCGTGGTGCCGAACACCACCATCAGCCACGCCCCGTAGAAGCTCGGCAGGCCGACCAGCATCGCCGGGATGATGCTGTGCGTCGCGATGCAGGTGGCGATCACTGCCGCGAACAGCGCGACATAGGTCCGCGCGACCCGGACCACCTTGGGCTGTTCCATCCCGGGGATGAAGCTCCGCTCCGCCGCGGTCAGCCGGCCGGTCGCATGCAGCGCCATGCGGTACAGCGCGGTCGGCCCGCTCTTGAGCTGGAACATGTTGAGCAGGATGCCGAACAGGTCCGGCGGCCGCTTGACCGAGATCTCCTCAGCGCCTTGAGCTGCTTGCGCGGCACCATGCAGCTGTACCACTGCGCCGAGGCAAGCCCCTGCTCGACGGCGCGGGCGCTGTCGGCGCCGACGAGGCTGTAGTCGCGGGTCCTGACGGCAAGCTGTTCTGACAACGGGCGTCTCCTTCGCCGGCGAGCCGCCTTGCTGGACGCCTCGCCGGTCGGAGGCAACGCTATCGGGGCGCCGGCGGACGAACAACGCCGACATGCGGCCGCTGAAAGGATTCTTTCACGATCTTCCAGAATAGGCGCGACGATCGATGAAAGAATCTCTCATCCTCAGCTCGGGAAGTCGGCGCTCAGGCTGGCCTGCTGCCAGCGCTCGATCTGCGCCAGCCGCTCCCTGAGCTTCGCGGTGACGCCGTCATAGGCGACCTTGCCCAGCACCAGGTGCCGCGGCGGCTCGGCGCTCTCCACCACGCGGATCATCGCCTCGCCGGCGCGCACCGGGTCGCCGGCCTGCTTGCCGCTGATGCCGGCGGTGCTCTTCATGCGGGCGCCGGCGGTCTCGGCATAGTCCGCGATCCGGTTCGGGGTCTGCTTGAGCGAGCGGCCGGCCCAGTCGGTGCGGAACGGTCCCGGCTCGACGCAGGTCACCTTGATCCCGAGCGGCGCGCCCTCGGCCGCCAGCGCATCCGAGAAGCCCTCCACCGCGTGCTTGCTGGCCGCGTAGTAGCCCGACCCCGGAAAGCCGATGAAGCCGGCCATCGAGGTGATGTTCAGGATGTGGCCGTGCCGGCGGCTCCGCATGCCGGGCAGCACCGCGCGGGTCAGCGCGAACAGGCCGAACACGTTGGCCTCGAACTGCGCGCGGATCTCCTCGTCGACGCCCTCCTCGAGGGCTGCCTGGTAGCCATAGCCGGCATTGTTCACCAGCACGTCGATCGACCCGAAGCGGGCCTCGGCCTCGGCCACCGCGCCCCTGATCTGCCCGGCATCGGTGACGTCTAGGCTGAGTGCGAGCACCCGGTCCTCGGCGCCGCGCCCGAGATCGGCGACCCGGGCGGCATCGCGCGCCGTCACCACCGCGCGCCAGCCGCGATCGAGCACCAGTTGCGCAAGGTCGCGCCCGAAGCCGGTGGAGCAGCCGGTGATGAACCAGACCGGACTTGTCTGCTCTGCCATGTGCCTATTCCTCTGCAGGGTGAGCCCCAAACGCAGCGGTCCCCACCGGGATGCGGGGACCGCTTTACGCGATATCCGGCGGACCATAACGTAGCCGGGCAAGGACGCGGGGACGAGACCGGTATGCGGTTGGCCAGGCTACTGCCCGCGGCAATGGCATTGCTTCTCGGATTGCTGCAGGCCGCCGGCGCGGGTGCGGCCGCGGCCGACGCGACGACGTTGCAGCGGCTTGAAATCCAGGGTCGCGTCGCCCATCCGCAGGTCCTCACGGTCACCGATCTGAAACATCTCTCGCCGACCACCGTCACGCTGACCCAGGTCGCCGAACACGGTCCGCAGACTGCGACCTATACCGGCGTGCTGCTCTGGACCCTGCTCGATCGGGCGTCCCTGGTCGACGAGCCGGGCCAAAAGACGCATCTGCGGCACACGATCCTGGCGCGTGGCACGGACGACTACGCGGTGGCGTTCGGGCTCGGCGAGGTCGATCCGAAGTTCGAGGGCAAGCCGGTCATCGTGGCGCTGGCCCGGAACGGCAGGCCGATGCACGGCCTGGAGCTCATCGTGCCCGGCGACAAGCATGCCGGACGCGACGTGCATGACCTCGATGCGATCACGGTGAACTAGGATGCAGCCGATGGTCACAGCCGCCGCCGCCGCACTCGCCCTGGGCGGCGTCATGCTCGCGTCCCAGGCGCGCGCGGCCGATGTCAGCGTGCTCTATGCCGGATCGCTGGTGAACCTGATGGAGCACGGCATCGGCGCCGCCTTCGACGCCAGCAGCGGCGACCACTTCGTCGGCTATGCCGGCGGCTCCAACGCGCTGGCCAACCAGATAAAGGGCAGGCTGCGGCGCGCCGACGTGTTCGTCAGCGCCAGCCCGAAGGTCAACGACGCGCTCACCGGTGCCGCGAACGGCAACTGGGTGTCCTGGTATGTGACCTTCGCCAAGTCGCCGCTGCTGATCGCCTACAACCCGCGAGGGCGGTTCGCCGCCGAGCTGAGATCGAAGCCCTGGTACGAGGTGCTGCGCGAGCCCGGCATCCGGATCGGCCGCACCGATCCGGCGCTCGACCCCAAGGGACGCCTGACCCTGCAGCTGCTCCAGCGCGCCGAGCAGGTCTATCACCAGCCGGGCCTGGCGCAGGCCGTACTCGGCGCTCCGAATAATCCGGCGCAAGTACGGCCGGAGGAAAGCCTGGCCGGCCGGATGCAGTCCGGGCAGCTCGATGTCGGCTTCTTCTATTCGACGGAAGCGACCGACCTGAAGCTGCCGTCGATCAAGCCGGCCCCGGAGGTGGCAACGGGCGCCATCTATACCGCGACCATTCTGCGCGATGCCGCCGATCCGGCAGGCGCCGCCCGCTACGTGAACTTCCTGCTCGGCGAGCCGGGCCAGGCGGTCCTGCACCGGCATGGGCTGCAGACGGTGGCCCCGGTCCTCGCCGGCGACAAGGCCACCGTGCCCGCCGCCGTTCATTTCAGGTAGTAGCCTGCGCCTGAACCTGCCGCCCGCGCTGCCGCTGCTGGCGGCGCTGCTGTCGCTCTACCTGATCGCGCCGTTCCTGGCCGGCCTCGGCCAGTCGGGACACGCGGACTGGCGCGGTGTCGATCTCGCGACGCTGGCGCAGGCCGGCCTCATCTCGATCGCCAGCGCCACGCTGGCCAGCCTGCTGGTCGGGGTCTGCGGCATCCCGCTCGGCTACCTGCTGGCGCGCGTGCCGGGGCCGGGCATGGCGTTGCTCGGCTTCGTGGTGCAGTTGCCGCTGGCGTTGCCGCCGCTCGCCAGCGGCATCCTGCTGCTGTTCCTGCTCGGCTATGCGAGCCCGCTCGGACGCCTGACCGGCGGCGCCTTCACCGACAGCTTCGCCGGCATCGTGCTGGCGCAGGCGTTCGTGGCCGCGCCCTTCCTGATCGTGGCCGCACGCTCGGCCTTTGCCGCGGTCGATCCCGCCCTTGAGGATGTCGCGGCGACGCTCGGGCATCGGCCGGGGAGCGTGTTCCGGCGCGTCAGCCTCGCGCTCTCGCTGCGCGGCATCTGGGCCGGGCTGCTGCTCACCTGGCTGCGCGCCTTCGGCGAGTTCGGCGCCACCGTGATGGTCGCCTACCACCCGTACTCGTTGCCGGTGTACACCTACGTGGCGTTCGGCAGCGAGGGCCTGCCGGCGATGCCGCCGATCCTGCTGCCGACCGTGCTGATCGCGATGCTCGTCATGGCGATCAGCCTGCGCATCGGCGCGCCGTCCAGGGCGAGACCTCTCGCCGCGGCACGGCCCGCAGGCGCGATCCCGCTGACTGCCGCCACCCGACCGGTCGCGCATCCGGCCGGCGGCCCGCTGCAGTTCGCCTTCACCTGGCACCGGCCCGGCTTCGACCTCGACATTGCCTGGCATACACGCGCGCGGCGGCTCTGCATCCTGGGAGCCTCCGGATCGGGCAAGTCGGCGACCCTGCGCCTGCTGGCCGGTCTCGACCGCGCCGATAGCGCCCGCGTGCTGCTCGACGGCCACGATCTCGGCGGCCTGCCGCCGCATGCGCGCGGGATCGCCTATGTGCCGCAGGTCTATGGCCTGCTGCCGCACCTGCCGGTCGAGCGGCAGGTCCGCTTCGGCGTCGATTGCGATCCGGCGCGTGCCCGGCACTGGACCGACCGGCTCGGCCTCGCCACGTTGCAGCACCGGCTGCCCGCCGAGCTGTCGCTGGGTCAGCAGCAGCGGGTGGCGCTGGCCCGCGCCTTGTCGCGCCGCGGAAAGCTGCTGCTGCTGGACGAGCCGTTCGCCGCCCTGGACGCCACCCTGCGCGCGCAGCTTCGCGACGAGCTGGCGGCGCTGCAGCACGAGATCGACATGACCAGCATCCTGGTCACCCACGATCCGGAGGAGGCCTTGCTGCTCGCCGACGAGCTGCTGCTGCTGGATGCGGGCCGCGTGCTGCAGTCCGGGCCGGCCGAGACCCTGTTCCGACGGCCGGTGAACGAGGCGGCCGCGCGCCTGCTGGGAGCCCGTGCGTCCGCGGCCGGACATGCGGTGGCGCCGCAACGAATCGATGTCGGCGGCGGCGTCCGCCTGCAGGTCGCGGGCGCGGCGCTGGCGAGCGGCCCGGTCGGCTGGGCGGTACGGCCCGGCCGCATCAGGATCACCGACGGTGACGGCTATCCGGCAGCAGTGATCAAGGCCGGACCGGTTCGCGGCGGCCAGCGGCGATTGCTGGTGCGCCTGGGCAGCACCGAGCTGCCGGTCGAGGCCGATCCAGGCTTTTCCGCCCAGACCCGGAATGTGCAGCTGTCGATCGATCCCGCGGCGCTGCAGGTGTGGCCTCTCGACAGCACCAATGTCCCCTGAGCGCCGGCAGCCGACAATGCTGCTGTCGCATCTGAAGATGGAGGCCGCTCCCTTGGCGTTAGACGCCTATCATGCTAAGCACATAAACTTCCGTCCTGGTGGAGGGCTGTATGGCTGACGACACCACGCGCTGGACCGTTTCGGTTTCCCGCGACACCGACATCAGCTTGCGCAGCTTCCTGGCCCGGCGCGGCATGAAGAAGGGCGACCTGTCGAAGTTCATCGAAGACGCTGTCCGCTGGCGCGTGCTCGACCAAACTTTGACCGAGGTGCGGGGGGCCTTTACCGACCTGCCGCCCGACGAGCTGCAGGCAATGATCGACGACGCGGTAGCGGCCATCCGTCCCGCCCGGTGATCCGTGCGGCTGGTCGTCGACACCAACATCCTGGTCAGCGCCCTGCTTGCCGGCAACTCGCTGCCGGCGCAGCTGATCGTGCTCTGGCGCCAGGGGCGGTTCGACCTGCTGACCGCGCCGGTGCAGCTCGATGAGCTGCGCCGTGTGACACGATACCCGAGGATCCGCGAGCGCCTGGCGCCTGCCCTCGCCGGTCGCCTAGTCAACGATTTGCGCACGCTCGCCGTCCATGTCGATCCGCTGCCTGTGGTTGACGTGTCACCGGACCCCGACGACAATTACCTGCTCGCGATGGCCACTGCAGGATCGGCGGCCTTCCTGCTGACCGGCGACAAGCGCCACGTGCTTGGGATCGGGACCTATGGCGGCACCAGGATCCTGCGGGTACGGGATTTCCTCGCCTTGCAAGGAGTGCGGCCATGAGTTGCCGGCGCCGGCAGCACTGCTTGCAAAGACTGCTTCGCAACGGAGGCCGTCCCTGGGCATCCGCAAAGGCCAGCGGTAGAAACCTGCATCTCTCTCAGGAGCCATGCCGATGATGAAGCTGAGCGCCCGCAACCAGGTGAAGGGCAGGATCACCTCCGTCACCCGCGGCCAGACCACCGGCCACGTGCATATCGACATCGGCAACGGCGTCACCATCCACTCCTCCATCACCAACGAGGCGATCGACGACCTGGACCTCAAGCTCGGCGATGACGCGATCGCGGTGATCAAGGCATCCGACGTGATGATCGCAAGATAGGATGGTTCAGCCGGCCGGAAGACTGATCCGGCCGGCAAGCTGCGATGCCACCCGACGCAAGGTGTTGAGCACGCCGGCATCGTCGGCGCCGTTGCCGTGCAGCGACAGGTGCGACTGCATGACCAAGTCCGGCCGGCCAGGGCGCACGATCGACCAGCTTGCCCGCGCGGTCGCGGTGCCGTCGCGGTCCAGTTCCAGCACGTCCAGATCGACCAACAGGCGTTGCGCGCCGGCGGCGGCGAGCTCGCTGCGCGTGACCTGCAGCTCCGGATGCAGGCGCTGGAGGTCGGCCACCAGCGTGTCGGTCAGCTGGTCCGACAGCCGGCTGGCCCAGCGTCCGGTCCGGCTCGCAGCCAGCACGCTGCCGGCACCTCGGACCTGGATGTCGCGTGTGTCGAGATAGTCCGGGATGCGAATCCGCGGCACCTGCAGCACCGTCGCCCCCTCCGATGCCGGGGCCGCCGAGGCGGGCGGCGCCAGCACGTAGATCCTCGGCGCCGGCGGCGCGCAGCCGGCGAGCCAGGCGGCCAGGCATCCGGCCAGCAGCAGGAACCGGCAGCCCCTCACCGTCCGCGTCCCGTGAGCAGCAGCTGCGGATTGCGGTCGAGGTCCTCGGCCAGGCCACGCAGCGAGGACGCCGCCGCCGACAGGTCGCGCAGGCTCGCCTCGACGTCCGCACGCGGCGCCGAGCGCGGCGCCGCCAGCGCGTTGATCCGGGTCAGCAGCGCCTGCGCCTGGCCGACGCTGCGGTTCGAGGCCCGCAGCAGGGCGCTCAGCTCCGCGCCACGGCCGGCCAGCTGGCGGTCGCCGTCCGTCGACAGCCGGTCGATCGCCCGCAGCGTCCGGCCGGCGCGCGCCTGCAGGTCGGCGATGGCGGCGGTCGCGGTTGCCAGCGCCAGCTGCGACTGGTCCGAGGTCCTGGTCAGGCTGCCGACCAGCGGCGGCAGCAATCGGTCGATATGCTCGCTCAGCACCTGCAGCGAGACCAGCGTGTGCTCGGCATCCTCGGCGAGATCGTGCAGCGGCAGGTTGGCGATCTGGTCGCGCAGCTGCTGCAGCTGCCCCGGCAACGTCGGGATCTCGGGCAGCTCCGGCACCCGGTTGTACAGCGTCGCCGGCGTGTCGGGGCGGAAGTCGAGATCGATCTCCGCCTGGCCGGTGACGAAGCTCTGTATGTTGAGCTGGCCGCGCAGGCCGTCGGCCACCATGCGCGGCAGCCCGACGGTACGCACCGAGTCGGCACTCCTGCCGATGGTGACCCGGTTCGGCTCGAGCTGCACGATCACCGGGATGTAGGCGCGGCGGCTGCCGGGATCGAACTGCACCCGGATATGCCGCACCACGCCGACGCGCACGCCACGGAACGTCACCGGGCTGCCGACGATCAGGCCGTTCACCGAGCCCTCGAACACCAGCACCGCGCGCGTGACCGGCTCGAACGGACGCAGCCGGCTGAACAGCACCAGCACGCCCAGGGCGAGCAGGATGCCGCCGAGCACGAAGCCGCCCACGATGGTCTGCCGGTTCACCATGTCGCTGCTCCCGTCATCCGAGGCCTATCCCTCCTGGCCGACCCGTTCGCGGCGCATGAAGGCCTGCACCTGCGGGTTCGTACTGCTGTCGCGCAACGCCGCCGGCGCCCCATGCGCGATCGCCGTGCGCGTTGCGGCATCGAGGAACACGCCGTCATCGGCGATCGAGAACAGGCTCGGCAGCTCGTGGCTGACCAGCACGATGGTCTGCCCGAAGCCGTCCCGGAGCTGCAGGATCAGGTCGTCGAGACGGCGCGAGGTGACCGGATCGAGGCCGGCGGAGGGCTCGTCGAAGAACAGGATCTCCGGATCGAGTGCCAGTGCACGCGCGAGCCCGGCGCGCTTGCGCATGCCGCCGCTCAGCTCCGATGGTGACAGTGCCGCCGCGTGTTCCATGCCGACCAGCGCCAGCTTCAGCCGGACCAGGCTCTCGATGGCGGCATTGTCCAGACGGGTGAACATGCGCAGCGGCAGTGCCACGTTCTCGGCCACCGACAGCGAGCTCCAGAGCGCGCCGTTCTGAAACAGCACGCCGAAGCGGCGGCCGATCGCCTCGCGCCGCGCCGCGTCGCTGTTCCAGTAATCCTCGCCGCCCACCAGCACCCGCCCGGCCGACGGACGCAGCAGCCCGACGAGCGATTTCAGCACCGTGCTCTTGCCGCAGCCGCTGCCGCCCATCACCGCAAAGATGCTGCCGCGCCGCACGCTGAAATCGAGATCGCGCTGGATCACGCGGGCGCCATAGGCGAGTTCGAGGCCCTGCACCTGCAGGATCGCGTCGCCCGGGTCAGCCGGGGCGTCAGTGTCCGACGGCATTGGCCACCACCGCGAACACCGCATCGAGCGCGATGGTGCCGACGATGCCGACCACCACCGCCGAGGTCGCGGCACTGCCGACATCGGCGGCGCTGCGCCCTGCCTGCATGCCGATCCGGCAGCTCGTCACCGCGATCATCAGGCCGAAGGCGATGCTTTTCGCGAAACCGAACACGAACTCGCCGACCGGCAGCGCGGCCCGCGTCTGCTGCAGGTAGGCGAGCGGGGTGATGTCCAGCATCGAGATCGCCACCACGAAGCCGCCGGCGATCCCGACCATGCAGCCATAGAGATAGAGCACCGGCATCATCGCGGTCAGCGACAGCACCGCCGGCAGCACGATGTAGTCGCCGACCGGAATGCCGGTGGCGGCAAGCGCGTCGATCTCCTCGTTGCCCTGCATGGTGGCGATGCGGGCGGCATACGCGCCGCCGGTGCGCCCGGCCATGATGATCGCGGTCATCACCGGCACCATCTCGCGCACCAGGGCAAGCCCGACCAGGTTGGCGACGAAGCTGTCGGCCGCGAGCCGGCGCAACTGCACCACGCCGACAAAAGCGAGGATGGCGCCGACCAGGACGTTGACCACGGTGATGATGAGCAGCGCCGCCGGACCGGCGTCGTAGAGATTGTCGAGCAGGTCGTGGGTCCGCATCTTGGCGCGGCCCAGGCTCGCCGCGCCGGCGCGCAGCGTCGTGCTGCCGAGCAGGGAGCTGAGCTCGCCGGTCCCGGTCAGGGCGCCGATCGAAGCGGCCCCGAGGCGGCCCAGCAGCGGCGACCGGCGCTGGGCCGGCAGCGGCGGGGGCGGCGCATCGTCGAGCAGAGCCAGCAGCCGCCGGCTGGGCTCGGGCAGGCCGCGCTCGTCGAACGCGATGCGCCGCTCCGAGGCGCGCCGGCGCAACTGCCACAGGAAGGCGATCAGCCCGCTATCCCAGCGCCCCAGCCCGCTGGTGTCGAAGCCGATACTCCTGAGGTCGGGGCTGCCGAGGCCGCCGGTGGGTTCCAAAAGCACGCGCTCGGCAAGGTGCGGCGTCTGTCCTGACTGGCCGACCCATTCGCCCGACAGCCGCATGGTCGCGTGCGTCCCATCCTGCAGCAGCGCGAATTCGGCAGGCCGGGGATCAGTCACGTGCGCGGCGGGGGGCGGGCAGGCGCCGTCAGACCATGCGGTTGAAGGCATCGAGGGCGGCGATCTTGTATGCCTCCGCAAGGGTCGGATAGTTGAAGGTGTTCTCGATGAAATAGTCGATGGTGCCGTGCAGGTTGAGCACCGCCTGGCCGATATGCACCAGCTCGGTGGCGCCCTCGCCGATGATGTGCACGCCCAGCAGGCGCCGGTCGTCGGTCGCGAAGATCATCTTCATCATGCCGCCGCGCAGCCCCATGATATGCCCGCGCGAGGTCTCGCGCAGCCGCGCAATGCCGCATTCGTACGGGATACGCTTTTCGCGCACCTCCTCCTCGGTCATGCCGATGGTGGAGATCTCCGGCACCGCATAGATCCCGTACGGGAAGAATTTCGGCGCCGGCGGCATGCGCTGCTCGAAGGCGTGGCAGGCGGCGATGCGGCCCTGCTCCAGCGAGGTCGAGGCAAGGCTGGGAAAGCCGATCGCGTCGCCCGCGGCATAGATGTGCGACACCTCGGTCTGCAGCGTGTCCGGATCGACGGCGATGCGGCCGCGATTGTCCACCTTGATGCCGAGCACCTCAAGCCCGAGCCCGTCCACCGTCACCTGCCGCCCGGCCGCATACATCAGCATCTCCGAGCGGACCACGCGGCCGCCATCCAGGCGCACCACCACCTTGCCGTTCTCGATTGCGATCTGGTCGACCTTGGAACCGGTGCGGAGCGCCACGCCGCGGTCGCGCAGCTCGTGGGTGAGCTCGTCGATGATCTCGCGGTCGATGAAGTCGAGGAAGGTGTCGCGGCTCTCGACCAGCGTCACCTTGACGTCGAGCGCACTGAAGATGGTGGCATACTCGACGCCGATCACGCCGGCGCCGATCACCGTGAGGCTGCGCGGTACATGGTCGAGATTGATGATCTCGTCGCTGTCGAGCACCTGGCGCCCGTCGAACGGCACCCCGTCCGGCCGGCGCGGCTGCGTGCCCACGGCGATCAGTACCTTGTCCGCCGTCACCTGCCGGGTCTCGCCGGCGCTCATCGCGATCTCGACGGTATGCGGGCCGACGAAGCGCCCGGCGCCGTGCAGGATCTTGACGCCGTTGCGGTTGAACTGGTGCTCGAGCCCGTCCACCTCGAACCCCAGTGTCTTGCCGAGGCGCTCGGTCAGGTCGGCGGCGCCGATGGCGCCGCGCGCCCGGAACGCGCTGCCGTAGAAGCCGCGCTCGCGAAAGCCGGTCAGGTTCAGCACCGTCTCGCGCAGCGTCTTGGACGGGATGGTGCCGGTATGCACGCAGACGCCGCCGACCCGCTTCTCCTTTTCCACCACCAGCACCGAGCGGCCGAGCTTGGCCGCCTGCACCGCCGCCCGCCGCCCGGCCGGCCCGCTGCCGATCACCACGAAGTCGTACCGGTCGGTGCCTTGCACGTTCATGTCCATCGGCAAGTTTCCTGGCTGAGGTAGCAGCTAGTTCAGGCGTATTTCGCGCAATCGCTGCATCAGGTACTCCTGCGCGGTGATCGGCTCGGCAAAATGGTCGCCGTCCGGCCCGATGCAGCCGGGCAGCGTCCTGATCTCGTATTCCATGTTCGGTGCCAGGAAGAACGGCATCGAATAGCGGCTGACGGCGGCGGCGGCACCGGTCGGGTTGACCACCCGGTGCGTGGTCGAGGGATACACCCGGTTGGTCAGGCGTTGCAGCATGTCGCCCACATTGACCACCAGGGTGCCCGGCGCCGCCTCGATCGGCAGCCAGCGTCCCTCCCGGGTCAGCACCTCCAGTCCGGACGCGGTGGCGCCGACCAGCAGGGTGATCAGGCTGATATCCTCGTGCGCCTCGGCCCGCACCGCCGGCAGGTCGCGCGCCTCGACGGGCGGGTAGTGCAGCGCGCGCAGGATCGAGTTGCCGTGGTCGGTCACGCCCGCGAAGAAATCGCCGGGCAGGTCGAGATCGATCGCGATGGCGGCGAGCACCCGGTCGCCGGCCTGCTGCATCGACGAGTACAGGGCGAGCGCGTTGTCCCGGAACGAGGGCACCTCGGCCGGCCAGATGTTTGGCCGCAGCACCGCATCGTCGGCCGGCGCGCCGTCGCGGCCGACATGGAAGAACTCCTTGAGGTCCGGCACCGTGCTGGTCTTGGCGGTCTCGACCTTGCAGCCGACATAGCCACGCCCGGCCTGCGGCTGCGCATAGGTGCGCTTGGCGGCATCCGGCAGCGCAAAGAAGCGGCGGAAATCATCGTAGGCGGCATCGATGCGGGCCGGCGGGATGCCGTGATGGCTGAAGCAGCAGAAGCCATAGCGGCGATACGCCGCCCCGACTTCGGCCACGAACGCCGGCCGGTCATCCTCGAACCGCCGCATGTCGAGCGTCGGCACCCGCTCCTCGGTCCGCTCTTTCACAGCATCCCCTTCAGCCGCAGCAGGCCAATCGCCGCGATCGACACCATGCAAGCGATACGCCCGTCGCGGATCATCGCCTCGACTTCCGTGAGCGGGATGCGCCGGGTGATCATGTCCTGCTCGGTCACCTCGCGCGCCGTGGCCGCCTGGACCAGCCCGGTCGCCAGGAACACGTGGCCCTTCTGGTTCGAGTAGCCGGCCGCCTGGAACAGCACCCCGGCATGCTGCATGGCGGCGGCCACCAGCCCGGTCTCCTCGCGCAGCTCGCCGGCGGCGATCATCTCCGGGGTCGCGTCCGGCCGCTCCTCCCACATGCCCATCGGCAACTCCCACAGGCGCTGTCGCACCGGATAGCGATATTGCTGCACCATGGCGAGCCAGGGTTCGCCCCCGGCTTCGTCCCCATCCAGGCCGACAGCGGCGATCGCCACGAAGTCGTTGCGCTCCACCACGCCATACAGGCCTTCGGACCCGTCGCGCCGACGGATGATGTCCTCGCGCAGCCGCAGCCAGCGGTTCTCGTAGGCGACCCGGCTGGACAGGGTGACGATCTCGAAGCCCATGCTCGATCCTGCTCCGCTCGCATCCGCTCGCGCCACCCTGGGCCGCACTATTCCAGGGGGATGACGCACTGCCATGCACCCTGCCGACATTCGCAGCACTTGTCCGCACGCTTCGCACGCTCGGCGCCAGCCGCGAGGCCTCGCTGCGGGCGGCTGGCCGTCGATCAGCATTCGACCAAATTTTCGTCGGCCTGCTAAAGCTGATCCAACCGCAGCCGACAGGAGCCGCCTCGACGATGCCGTCCAACGCGTCCCAAACCCTCTGCGTCGCGGTGTTCTGCGGCTCGCGCTTCGGCAGCCGGCCCGGCTACCTGGACGCCGCGCGCGAGACCGGTGCGGGCCTGGCACGCGCCGGGATCAGGCTGATCTATGGCGGCGGCCGGGTCGGCCTGATGGGCGCGCTGGCGGATGCGGCGATCGATGCCGGAGGCGCGGTCAGCGGCATCATCCCGCATTTCCTGTCGACCCGCGAGGTGATGCACGACCGCGTTCCCGATCTCACGGTCACGGACTCCATGCACACCCGCAAGCAGGGCATGTTCGCCCAGGCCGACGCCTTCCTGGTGCTGCCGGGCGGCCTCGGCACCTTCGACGAGACCATCGAGATCATCACCTGGAGACAGCTGCGGCTGCACGACAAGCCGATCCTGATCGCCGACATCGCAGGCTGGGCGACGCCGCTGATCGCGGCCATCGAGGCTTCGATCGAGGACGGCTTCGCCGATCCCTCGGCGCGTCGGCTGTTCGAGGTGGTGCCGGATGTCGCCGCCGCGCTGACGCGCCTGGCCGGCCTCATGCCCCGGGATGCCTCGGCCGGCGGCTCGGATGCGTCCCGGCTGTAGAGCCGGACCCGGTGGCGTCTTGCAGCGCCGAAGTGCCGCCTGTATAGGGCGCTCCAGCCGGAGTGTAGCTCAGCCTGGTAGAGCACTGTGTTCGGGACGCAGGGGCCGGAGGTTCGAATCCTCTCACTCCGACCATGAAAGACCGCAGGAAACTGCGGTTTTTCGTCCCTTGGGACCTTGGTAGCGCGGTCGCTTGGTCGTGCGCATGGACACGGGCCGGGAGTTCACTCGCAGATACCCGCCGGTCTTCCAGCCGAACGCGATCGCGCCGAGACGTATCTTAAGCTCGCCAATCTGCAGGCCGGTACAGCGCTCAAGGTCTCGGACCGCACGGTGCGGGGCTGGGCTGCCGGGATGAGGTTCCTCGGGCAGGCGTTCTGTCTGATGTTCGACAGCTGATCCTTGGGAGGCAGGCCCAGCTGGTAGAGCTCGACCACCTGATGCAGCACGCGGTCCACTCGGCACCGACAGCTGAGGCTGCCGGCTAGATCACGCTGAACTTGGAAGGAGCGTTGTACGCTGCTCAATCAGGTCTTCCAGGCCGTCGCGCAAAATGCCCGCAAGGTCGCCATCGGGTCGTGTCTCAGTTTGGCTCTCGCCTTAGCAGCAATCCTCGTAAGTAGTCATTGCGAGGCCGCGCTTTGGCCAATGACTCGGGGCTCGCGCACATAGCCGAAGTCGGCCCCGCCCGACCAAGCCCGTCCGTCAGGGTAACGAAGCTCGATTCCGACGAGATCGCTTTCATCTGCCAGCGACATATTAACGCCCGTCTGGACATTGCCGAATCTCGATATGGCGCTCTGCGTCAGCGTGAAATGCGTAGTCGAACCACATCGGCCGCAGAAGTTGATTTCTGCGGCCGGATCGTCTTTGTCTTCCCGGCTATATTCTCTGGTCGCGCCCTCGATGCTGACTTCGGAGGGGTGGAAATAGGACCAGCGAGCGCCAGACTTGCTGCATAGCGTGCAATTGCACTCGTTGATGAAGTCCGGCCGCTTTGCCACTTCGATGCGGACTTGACCGCAGAGACAGGTAAGTTTCAGCATTAAGTCTTATATCAGGAGGTCCGCTCGCCTGATAGCTGCCGTTGGCTCCCGGGCAGAGCTGAACTTCAAACTGAGACGCGACCCGGCATCGCCAGCCTTTGCGCAGGGCTGCCTGAACTGGTCTTTCAAACAAAACAGCACTCTGCGCTGTCGAGGGTCTATGGCTTCCTGTTCACCTGCCTCTATCTTGTCATCGGCAGTGGTGTGTTCTGGCTCGCGTGGCTCACCCTCGTCAAAATCGGTCCGGCGCCACTGGGGGTCTGTCCGGCGCGGCGGGTGTCAGTTTTTGGCGAGATCCTGGGCGCGCTTGAACTGCGCCTGGGTGATCGGGATCATCTTGATCGCCAGCGCCTCGAGTTTGACGTTGTCGCCGAGCAGCATGTAGTCGGCATAGAGGGTCAGGGCGTTGGAGTGGATTTCAGCCTGATCGGCGACGTAGGCTTCGTCGAAGTCCCTGCCGGACTTGCCTTGCAGGGCCGTCATGCTCGCCTGATGATCCGCGTCCGGCGTCGTCGAGACCGCGGCCCCGGAGCCTGCTGCCGCAGCCTGCAGCGCCGCTTCCGCCGCCGCATGGGCCTGGACCAGCTGGCTCGCGAAGGCTCTCACCTCGGGACTGGTGGTCCGATCCAACGCCAGGCGGGACTCCGCCGTCGCGACGAGATTGCCGATGGACGCTCTGGTGACGAAGTCGATCTCGTCCCTGGCATCCCGGGCCGATGCCGAGGTGATCGACAGGACGAGCCCGACGACGCCGATCGAAACAGCCCGCATCACGTTGCAGATCCCCGGAGTGGTGGTGGTGTTGAGTGCCTCGGTCATGCTGCTTCTGCCGTCGCCGGGCAAGGTGTGGCGTTTGATCGAGGACACCTATCGGCACCACAATGCCGGGCGGCTCGCCGGACCCCCCGGGGGGCGTGCATTGCACCAGTACCTGGATGTCGGGGTGAACAGAAGGGAGCAGAAACTGGCGGGATCCCATGGCGCGATCTGTGCACAAGCCTGTGTGCAGAATCGGCTAAACACTAGATTTTGCACGCCGGAGCGCTGTGTTGCTCCGGCCACCGCCTCGCTGGCCGGAGCGGTGGTGCTGAACCTGCTCCATGCCGCAACGCCCGGCTGGGCCGCACTGCTGGTGCTGTCGCTCGGGGCGCTCGCATCGCCGGCGAGTGCCGCCACGCTGCCCTCGTTCATGCAGCAGATGCTGCGCGCGGAATTGCCCGACCCCTATCCCGCACCTGCCGACATGCCGCCGCTCGGGACCATCCGCGTCGCCGGCGTGGCCTTGGCGTTCGGCCGTACCGGGATCGACCGCCTCGCCGCCGGCCTCGGCATTGCGGTGCGCCACCAGGGCGATGCCGGCGACAGCGTGTACTGGACCTGCGCGCGCCTCGATGTCCCGGCCGGCAGCAGGAACCCACACGACGAGGCGCCGGCGCTGACCCTGTGGCTGCTCTCCGATGCCGAGGCGACCGGCCGCTCGCATGCGGTGACGGCGATCGCGCTCGACGGCATCCGCCAGGATGGCAGCACTTGCCCGGTCCCGGAGCGCGAACCGGATCTCACCCTCGATGCGCGCATCATCCGCCCCGGCACGCAGGCCGAGCGGATCGCCGGCATATACGGCCATGTCCCGAAGCGCGACGGACGCACCGCGTTCGCGCTGCCGGCGGGTGACGCCGCCTCGGGCTCGTTCACTCTGACGGTTTCGATGCGCGACGGCCGTGCCCAGACCGTCTGGCTCGCCAACACGCCGGACAACTAGCTAGACCTTCTCCCGCCCCGTTAACCGCTGCTTCACGCTTGCAGCGCAAATTGACGACGTCCAATGCAGGCCAGGAGGGTTTCGATGAGCATCGCCAGCGTCGCGGCAGCCGGATCGGCGGTTTTGACCCAGCAGATCCAGAAGCTGCAGCAGGCTGTTCCGGCGGAGCAGACCGGCATGGTGCGCGGCCATCATCATGGTGGCCACAAGGCGCCCGCACTTCCGGCAGCCGCTCAGACGGCCGCTTCCACCGCCGGCTCGACCGCGTCCTCGACCGCGTCCTCGCTGCTCGACCTGCTGGCCTGAACCCGGGCGCGCCCGCTTGGATCGGCAACCGGCTCGGCACGATGCAGCAGGAACAGCGCCTGCTCGCCGAACAGGTTGGCGAGCTGGATGGATCGCTGCCAGGGCGCCCGGTCGCCCTTGTCATCGACCGCGAGCCAGCGCTGGATCGTATAGCCCTCGCTGCCGCACAGCGAGACGAAGTCGCGGATCGTGCAGGGATGGATGTTGGGCGTTTCGTACCAGCAGGTCGCCCAGGTGTCGGTCATCGGCATGCGGCCGCGCAGCAGGAGTTGCCAGCGCAGTCGCCAGTGGCCGAAATTGGGAAAGCTGACGACGGCACGGGTGCCGATACGCAGCATCTGTCGCAGCACCTCGCGCGGCCGCTCGACCGCCTGCAGGGTACGCGACAGCACGACATAGTCGAAGGCACTGTCGGGATAATGGGCAAGATCGCTGTCGGCATCGCCATGCATCACCGGCAGGCCGTGTGCGACCGAACGTGTCACCTCCGCCATGTCGATCTCGATGCCGCGTGCATCGCAGTCGCGGGTGCGGAACAGGTGCTCGATCAGCGACCCGTCGCCGCTGCCGATATCGAGCACCCGCGAGTGCGGCACGATCATGTCGGCAATCAGCTTCTGGTCGAGACGCATGCCGATCCCTCAGACGACGAAAGGAGCTTGATCGACCGGCTGGTGCTGCAGCCCGGCATGTTCGGCGGCTCCAGCCAGGAATCCACGTATCGTCCGATCCAGCGCCGGCTCGTCGAGCAGGAACGCATCGTGGCCCTTGTCGCTGTCGATCTCGACGAAGCTGACATTGGCCGCGGCCCGGTTGAGGGCGCGTGCCACCGTGCGCGATTGCGCGGTCGGGAACAGCCAGTCCGAGGAGAACGAGATGACGCAGAAGCGTGTCGCGGTTTGGCGGAAGGCAGCCGCGAGATCGCCGTCATGATCCGCGGCGAGATCGAAATAATCCATTGCCCTGGTGATGGTCAGGTACGAATTCGCATCGAACCGGGATACGAAGCTGCTGCCCTGGTGGCGAAGGTAGCTTTCGACCTCGAACATCTCGCCGAACAGGGCGAGCGGCGCCTCGGCGTTGTACGGATCGCGCCGGAGCCGGCGGCCGAACTTCCGTGTCAGGGCCTCCTCCGACAGATAGGTGATGTGCGCCATCATGCGCGCCACCGCGAGACCGCGCGACGGGATGCGGCCGTCCGACCAGTAGCGGCCTCCCTGCCAGTCCGGATCGGCAAAGATCGCCTGCCGGCTGACCTCGTTGAAGGCGATGTTCTGGGCGGAATGAAACGGCGCGGTCGCGATCGGCACGGCGGCGAACACCAGGTCAGGATAGGTCGCGGCCCACTGCAGCACCTGCATGCCGCCCATCGAGCCGCCGACCACGGCGAACAGGCGGGCAATGCCCATCTCGGCGATGACCAGCCGCTGCGCGCGCACCATGTCGCGTATGGTGATCGGCGGGAAATCCGTGCCCCAGGGCTCGACGCCATCGCCCGGCCCGGGAGATCGGCCGCGCGGCGAACGCGGTCCGGTCGACCCCATGCAGCCACCCAGCACATTCATGCACAACACGAAGAAGCGGTCGGTATCGATCGGCCGGCCGGCGCCCACCATGCGCGACCACCAGCCCGGCTTGCCGGTCACCGGATGCGGCTCGGCGGCATACTGATCGCCGGTCAGCGCATGGCAGACCAGGATCGCGTTGTCGGCCGCCTGGTTCAGCGTTCCATAGCTGCATACGGCAATCTCGAGGCATGCCAGATGCACGCCGCAATCGAGCGTCAGGCCGCCCGGCAACGAGATGCAGCGATGAACGGTCGTGGTCGGAGCGGTCGGCTGATCCATCCGGAGGGTCTACAGCGGCAACATCGTGGGCGCATCATGCCAGATGCGGCCTGCACCGTCATCCGGGACGCACGGCTCGCCCAATCGCTGCATTGCTCGCATGACAGCACTTTACCCACAGGCTAATCACGCCTACGTTACCTAACGAATTGTTAGAGACCTCCAGCCCGGTCGGATCACGATCATGTCAGCGGAAACGGCAAGCCGTCCAGTCGCCACGGCCCCGCTCGTCGCCGACGATCCGGCAGCGCAGGGTGGCGGCGTCGCCAAGCCGCCATTCGGGGCCCTGCAGGTGATCGGCCATTCCGGCCTGTTCGACTGCGACTTCTATCTCGGCGGCAACCCGGACCTCGCCGGGCTCGGTTCCGAGGCGTTGTCGCACTACCACAACTACGGATGGCGCGAGGGCCGCAAGCCCAACCTGTACTTCGACCCGCGCTGGTACCTCTCGCAATATCCGGACGTGGCCGCCGCCTGCATCGATCCGCTGCTGCACTACATCGCGCGCGGCGAGACCGCCGGCAACCGCCCGATCGCCTGGTTCGATCCGCTGTGGTACCTGCGCACCTATGCAGTGCCGGACGGCATGCTCGGCCTGCGGCACTTCCTGCTGCATCGGGCCGACGGCGCGGTGAGCGCGCTGCCGGAGTTCGATGCCGGCTTCTACCTTCGCGCCTATCCGGATGTCGCCGCCGCCGGCCTTGATCCCCTCGAACACTACATGGTGCAGGGCTTTCGCGAGGCGCGGCGTCCGTTCGAGGGATTCGATCCGGCCTTCTACCGCAAGCGCTACCTGCGCCACGACAACGCCACCAATCCGCTGCTGCATTATCTCTCGCATCGCGACGATCCGGAGGTGCATCCGGCGCTGCCGCGCAACGAGACCAGCATCCCGCGCGAGATGCGCCGCACCACCCAGCCCGGTGCCTATTTCGAGCCGGTGCGCCCGCTGCCGAGCGGTGCCGCACGGCGGGTGCAGATGCTCGCCTACTACCTGCCGCAGTTCCACGCCGTGAAGCAGAACGACGAGTGGTGGGGCGAGGGTTTCACCGAGTGGACCAACGTGGCCCGGGGCCTCCCGCGCTTCGCCGGGCACTACCAGCCACGCATCCCGCGCGATCTCGGCCACTACAGCCTGACCGGTGTGCAGACGATGCGGCGTCAGGCGGAGATGGCGCGCAATGCCGGCATTGCCGGCTTCGTGTTCTATTTCTACTGGTTCAACGGCACCCGGCTGCTCGATGCGCCACTCGAGGCCCTGCTCGCCGACCGCTCGATCGACATGCCGTTCTGCCTGATGTGGGCCAACGAGAACTGGACCCGGCGCTGGGACGGCTCGGAGCACGACATCTTGATCAGCCAGGATTTCCGGGCCGAGGACGAGCCGGCGATGATCGACTGCTTCGGCCGGCACTTTGCCGATCCGCGCTATATCAGGCTGCAGGGGCGTCCGCTGCTGATGATCTACCGCGCCGGTCTCGTTCCGGACACAAAACGCACGATCGGACGCTGGCGCGAGCTGTTCATGCAGCGCTGCGGCGAGGACCCGATCTTCCTGATGTCGCAGGCATTCGGGGACAGCGACCCGCGCCCGTTCGGGATCGACGGCGCGATCGAATTTCCGCCGCACAAGGTGGTCGACGGGCTCGCCACCATCAATGCGCAGCTCGACCTGCTCGACACAGAGTTCACCGCGCAGGTCTATGACTACGACCAGATCGTCGAACGATCCCTGGCGGCGGCGGTGCCCGACTTCCCGCTGGTCCGCACCGCCTGCCCGTCCTGGGACAACGATGCGCGGCGCCAGGGCAGTGGCCTGGTGATGCACGGCTCGACGCCGGCGAAATACCAGGCCTGGCTCGAGGGGCTGATGCGCCAGGCGCTGGCCCACCCGTTCTTCGGGAGTGCGATCGTCTGCATCAACGCCTGGAACGAGTGGGCGGAGGGCGCCTATCTCGAGCCGGACCTGCACCACGGCGCCGCCTATCTCAATGCCACCGCGCGCGCGGTGAGCGGATACGGTGCGGCAACCAGGCCCGGGCGCATCCTGCTGGTCGGCCACGACGCCTTCCAGGCCGGCGCGCAGAGTCTGCTGCTGCATGTCGGGCGGCAACTCGCCCGCGCGCATGGCGTCGAGATCAGCTTCCTGCTGCTCGCCGGCGGCCCGATGCTGGAAGGCTACCAGGCGATCGGACCGACGCGCGTGCTGGCCGCTGACGACCCGGCGTTGCCGGGCCATCTCGAACGGCTGCGACGCGACGGCTTCGACAACGCGATCGTCAACTCCGCGGCGTCGGGCGCCGCCGGCGCCAGGCTACATGCCGCCGATATCGGTTTTGCGCTGCTGGTGCATGAACTGCCCGCGGTGATCGCCGAGAAGCACCTACAGCCGCCGCTCGCCGCCGCCGCCGCCCTCGCCCGCATTGTGGTGTTCCCCGCGACGGTGGTGCAGAACGCCGTGGGGCGCCTGCTGGCGATCCCCGACGCAAGAACCCGGCTGCTGCCGCAGGGCCTGTATCGCGACTGCCGGTATTCGGCACGCATGCGCCTGGCACTCCGCGCCCGGATCGGCATTCCGAAGGACGATCTGCTGCTGGTCGGCATGGGATATGGCGACCTGCGCAAGGGCTTCGACCTGTTCCTGCAGCTCTGGCGGACCTTGCAGGTCCCGGCGCAGGTCCCGGCGCGCAGCCGTGCGAGGTGCGGCCAGCGCGTGGCGCGCGTGCATTGCCTGTGGCTCGGCGATCTGGACCCGTCGCTGCGTCTCTACCTGCAGGCCGAGCTGGATCTGGCGCTGGCATCCGGCCGCTTCCATCTTCCGGGCCATGTGCAGAACGCGCCGGACTATCTCAGTGCCGCCGACGCGTTCGTCCTGACCTCCCGGGAGGACCCGTTGCCGAGCGTGGTGATGGAGGCGATGGCGGCCGGCCTGTCCTGCGTCGCCTTCGCCGGCAGCGGCGGCATTCCGGAGTTGATCGAACAGCATGGCGGCGGCGCGCTGGCGCCGCTCGGCGACCTTCAGGGCATGGCGGGACACGCCCTGGCGCTGGCGGCGCGGACCCACGCGCAGAGCACCGCCGCCCGGGCCGCGGCCGGCCGGCGGGCCGCGGCAAGGTTCGACTTCGCGGCCTACGTCGCCAGCCTGATGGCGCTGGCCCAGCCGGCGCTGCCGCGCATCTCGGTCGTGGTGCCGTCCTACAACTATGCCCGCTACATGAAGCAGCGGCTGGCCTCGATCCTGGCGCAGACGCAGCCGGTCCTGGAGGTGATCGTGCTCGATGACGCCTCCACCGACGACAGCGTCGCGGTGGCACGCGCCGCCGCCGCGGAATGGAACCGCGACGTGCGGGTCGTCGCCGCGCAACGCAATTCCGGATCGGTGTTCAGGCAATGGCACCGGGCGGCGACGGAAGCGCGCGGCGACTGGGTCTGGATCGCGGAAGCCGACGACGCCGCCGAGCCGCTGATGCTCGAGCGCCTGGTCCAGGCGATGCAGCAGGCCTGTGCGATCGGCCGGGAGGTGACGATGGTGTTCTGCGACAGCCAGGCCATCGACGAGGAGGGCACGCTGACGTCGGACAGCTACAAGCCGTATTTCGCCACCACCGCCGGAACCACGCTCGACCAGGACGGGCTGCACGAGGGCGCCGATTTTGTCCGCGACTGCCTGAGCGAGCGCAACCTGATCCTCAATGCGAGCGGCGTCCTGTTTTCCCGCGAAGCGCTGCGGCAGGCGCTGGCTGCCTGCGGGGAGGAGCTGTTCGCCTTCCGCATGGCCGGCGACTGGCGGCTGTATATCGAGATGCTGCGCGCGCCGGGCGCCCGGATCGCCTATGTCGCGGCGCCGCTCAACATCCACCGCAGGCACGCCAGATCGGCGACCCATCGCCTCGCCGGCCAGAAGCATCTGGGCGAGGTCGCGCGCATCCACCGTCTGGTCGGACGCGGCCCGAGCCTGCTGGATGCCGACCGGACACGCCAGCGGACCTACCGCGACCAGCTGGCGCGCCAGCTCGGACTGCGTGTGCTCGGGGAATAGACGACGTGGCAGATCGTTGTGTTCCGCCGGGCGGCCAGCGCAGGGTATGCTCGGCGCCATGACAAGCCCTCGCCGAGCATGGTTGCTCTCGCTGATCGATCTCGCCTGGCGGACCGCCTTCAGGATCGGCTTCCCGCTGGCGCGCCTCTGGTGGCGGCTGCGCCGGCCTCCGCACGAGGGCGCGCTGATCGCGATCCATGTCGGGCGCGACCTGTTGTTGCTGCGCTCGTCCTACCGCAGCCAGTGGAACTTCCCTGGCGGCGGCCTGCGGGCCGGGGAAGCCCCGGAGGCGGCCGCGCGTCGTGAACTGCTCGAGGAGATCGGTCTCTCGGCCGGCCCGCTGCACCCGGTGGGCGTCACCTCGGGGATCTATGACTGCCGGCCCGATCGCGTGCACTTCTTCGAGCTGAGGCTCGACAGCCTGCCCGAGCTTCGCCTCGACAACCGGGAGGTCGTCGGCGCCCGGCTGTTCGCGCCCGAGGATCTGCGCGGTGTCGGGCTGACCAGGCCGGTCGTGCAATATCTGGAGGCGCGCCGGGCATGACGGAAAATGCCGTGACGGAAAGCGTCTGGGACTACCCGCGGCCGCCGGCGCTGCAGCCGGTCGGACGCCCGGTCCGCATCCTGTTCGCAGGGCACACCATCGCCGCGACCACGGCAGCGTGGCGGGTGCTGGAGACCTCGCACCCGCCGGTGTACTACCTGCCGCCGGACGCCTTCACCGGCTGCGTGCTCGAGCCGGCGCCCGGGCGCAGCCTGTGCGAATGGAAGGGCGAGGCGCGCTACTGGACGATACGGGTCGGCGCGGCACGCGCGGAGCGTGCCGCCTGGAGCTATCCCGATCCGGCGCCGGCCTATGCCGCGCTGCGCGACCATCTCGCGGTCTATGCCGGGATGATGGACCAGTGCTTCGTCGGCGACGAGGCGGCAACCCCGCAGCCCGGCGGGTTCTATGGCGGCTGGATCACCAGCGATCTTAAGGGGCCGTTCAAGGGAATCCCAGGCAGCATGGGCTGGTAAGAGAGGCTGCTTGCAAACGCCTGCTGCTGGCGATCCGACGCGGCTTTCCTGCGCTACGGTGCTCACGGCCATTAAGGCCGCTCCGCTCCGGTGCTCGGAAAGTCACGCCGGGCGCGGCCCAGAAAAGGGCCGCTCTCATCCAGCATCAGGCGTTTGCAAGCAGCCTCTGCCACGGGATCAAACGGTTCGGAACCTCGGCACGCCGTCGACCGCCTGGTTCCACATTGCCAGGGGGCGCACCCAGTAGTCGCCTGTTGCGTCGCTGCGATAGGTGACGAGCCACTCCTCGGTCTCGCTGTGGCGGCCGACACAGATCACCGTGTAGAGGCCGCCCTTGTAGTGGCGGTAGGGTCCCGGTTCGGGAGGCTTCGCTGGTGCGGGCGTCATGTTTGTCTCCGTCCCGTATCGACCAGGCTGCTTGCCGGTCCTAGAATGAGCGCGTGTCGCCGCAGCCGGGATGATCGAGACGCCATGCCTTCTGTCCGCCCGCTGCTCCTGGCCGCCCTCCTGCTGTTGCCTGCGCTGCACGCCCTCGGTGCCGCAAGGCGCGTCCACCAGACCGGCGCCCCGGTGATCCTGACGCGCCAGCCCGGCACGGCGCTCGACAAGGCGGCGCGGTCGCTGAACCGGGAGGACCTGCAGGGTGCCGCAAGGCATGGCGAGGAGCCGCTGGTGCTGGTCGGCTCGGCGCCGTTGTCGGAGCACCGGGCGGACGAGGCCCTGTTCGTGCAGTTGCAGTCGGCGAGCCTGTGCGGATCGGCCGGCTGCTCCACCTCGGTCTATCTCAGGCACGACCGAAGCTGGACCAAGGTGCTGGATTCCGTCAGCGGGCCGATCCGGGTGATGGCGCAGAGCCATGACGGCCTGCATGACCTGCTGGTCGGCCGCAACGACCGCTGGAGCTGGGCCGGACACGGCTATCGCGACACCCTCGCCGCCCCCGCCCTGCTGGGCCTGAAGCGCTCCGTCGAGCAACACCGCGCGGCCGTCAGGCGCCGCGAGCAGCACGCGACGAACTGAACCCCGGCTTCACGTTGACAAACCACCAGACCGTCTGAAAACGCCTGATGCTGGATGAGAGCGGCCCAGAGGGCCGCGGCCGGCGTGCCTTTTCGAGCATCGGAGCGGAGCAGCCTTTCCGGCTGTGAGCACCGAAGCACAGAAACGGTGCGTCGGATCGCCAGCAGCAGGCGTTTGCAGGCGGTCTGGAGCGGGTGAAGGGAATCGAACCCTCGTGTGCAGCTTGGGAAGCTGCCGTTCTACCATTGAACTACACCCGCCTGAGTTCACAGAGTAAACGCGGTCTGGCACCGAGGCAACCTTGACCGCCAGCGCCGCAGGCACCACCGTATCAATGTTCCGACGTCGATGGCGCCAGGGTCCTCGTGATTTGTCCGGCCGGCTTGCGGCGAGGTTAAACAAGTGCGCTAAAGAGGCATCGGCGAGCTCTCCAATCCCCGGAGGTTCGCCCTGTCATCCGTGGCCGGCGACGTGAACGCGACCGGGATACGCATGATGAGCGACAACCGTACTCTTAAGGATGGCAGCTACCGCACCGCCACCCGCCTGATCCATGCCGGCACCGAGCGCAGCATGTTCGGCGAGACCAGCGAGGCGATGTTCCTCACCTCGGGCTTCGTCTATGACAACGCCGAGCAGGCCGAGGCGACCTTCAAGGGCGAAGCCGAGCACTACCAGTACAGCCGCTTCGGCAACCCGACGGTCGCCATGTTCGAACGCCGCCTCGCCGAGATCGAGGGCGCCGAGTCGTGCCGGGCGACGGCGTCCGGCATGGCGGCGGTGCATGCGGCCCTGCTGAGCCACCTCAAGACCGGCGACCGGCTGGTGGCCTCGCGCGCGCTGTTCGGTTCGTGCTTCTGGATCGTGTCCACGCTGCTGCCGCGCTACGGCATCGAGAGCGTGTTCGTCGATGGCCACGATCTCGACCAGTGGCGCAACGCACTCGCGATCCCCACCGCGATGGTGCTGCTGGAAAGCCCGTCCAACCCGATGCTCGACATCGTGGATTTGCAGGCGGTCGCCGACCTGGCGCACGCGGCCGGCGCCCTGGTGGTGGTGGACAACGTGTTCGCCACCCCGCTGCTGCAGCGTCCGCTCGAGCTCGGCGCCGACGTGGTGGTGTATTCCTGCACCAAGCATATCGATGGCCAGGGCCGCGTGCTCGGCGGCGCGGTGCTCGGCCGCACGCAATGGATCGTCGAGGTGCTGCAGCCGTTCATCCGCAATTCCGGCCCGACGCTGTCCGCCTTCAATGCGTGGGTGCTGCTCAAGGGGCTGGAAACGCTGGCCTTGCGGGTGAACGCGATGTGCGCCAACGCCGCCTGCATGGCCGACTGGCTGGCCTTGCAGCCCGGCATAAGCCGGGTCTGGTATCCGGCGCGTTCCGACCACCCGCAGCAGGCGCTGGCGATGCGGCAGATGAGCGCCGGCGGCTCGCTGGTGACGTTCGAGCTGGACGGCAAGGAGGCGGCGTTCAAGGTGATGAACCGGCTGCGCCTGATCGCGGTCTCGAACAACCTGGGCGACAGCCGCTCCCTGGTGACGCATCCCGCCACCACCACGCATATGCGCATCGGCGCCGAGGAGCGGGCCAGGCTCGGCATCACCGAGGGCGTGGTGCGGCTTTCGGTGGGGCTCGAGGACCCGCTCGACCTGCAGGACGATCTCGGCCACGCTCTCGGTACGCTATCCCGCCTGCAGGCGGCAGAGTAATGACCTGCCGCCAACCCCTGGTTGCTGCTAGGTAGGCATAAATGCCCGGCACGGCAGAACCGGGCGCCAGAACGGGAGGGACGCCGGCATGAAGGATAACGACCCCGCAGCCGCAGGGCTGGCGATCGGGGCCGCGGCACCCGCCGGGGAGACCAACGGACCGAGCTACGCTGCGGTCACGCGCGGCATCCGGGTCACGGTTCGGCCGTTCTTCCTCGAGGACCAGTCGCAGCCCGAGGAGCGGCAGTTCGTCTGGGCCTACCGGGTCCGCATCGAGAACCAGGGCGCCGAGGATGTCCGCCTGCTGCGCCGCACCTGGCACATCACCGACAGCCGCGGCCATACGCAGCATGTCGAGGGCAGCGGCGTGGTCGGCGAGCAGCCGCAGCTGCGTCCCGGCGCGGCGTTCGAATACATCTCCGGGGCGCCGCTCGAGACGCCCTCTGGTTTCATGACCGGCGCGTACCACATGGTGTCGACCGCAACCGGCGAGACCTTCGACGTGCAGATCCCGACCTTCAGCCTCGACAGCCCGCACCAGTCGGTCATCCTGCACTGATGGACCAGGTTGTCGTTCCGGGCATGCTGCCCCGCCATGCCGACCGGCCATCCCAGGAGGAAGCCGAGCAGGCCGTCCGTACGCTGCTGCGATGGGCGGGGGAGGATCCCGGCCGGGAGGGCCTGCGCGACACCCCGCGCCGTGTCGCCCGGTCGTACAACGAGTTCTTCCAGGGCTACGACACCGACCCGGTGGCCCTGCTGGCCACCACCTTCGCCGAGACCGACGGCTACGACGAGATCGTGCTGCTGCGCGACATACGCATCGAGAGCCATTGCGAGCACCACATGGTGCCGATCATCGGCAAGTGCCATGTCGCCTACCTGCCGCGCCGGCGCGTGGTGGGCATCAGCAAGCTGGCGCGCGTGGTCGAGGTCTATTCGAGGCGGCTGCAGATCCAGGAGCGGCTGACCGCGCAGATCGCCAACACCATCAACGAGGTGCTGGAACCGCACGGTGTCGCGGTGATCATCGAGGCCGGCCACCAGTGCATGAGCACGCGCGGCGTGCACAAGCCGGGCGTCTCGATGGTGACCAGCCGGATGCTGGGCGCGTTCCGCGACAACCCGACCACCCGAAGCGAGCTGCTGTCGATGATCAACCACAGCTCTCCGATGGCGGCATTCGACTAGAACCTGTTTCACTCTGTAGAGGCTGCTTGCAAACGCCTGCTGCTGGATGAGAGCGGCCGCTTCCGGCCGCGCCCGGCGTGACTTTTCGAGCACCGCAGCGCAGCGGCCTACTGGCCGTGAGCAGCGGAGCGGAGATAACATCGCGTCGGATCGCCAGCAGCAGGTGTTTGCAAGCAGCCTCTCAGTCGTGGCCCTTCTCGGTGATCTTGTAATCCACGATCGCATGGTTGGGCTGCGGATAGGTGGCGCTCGGCATGATCTGCGCGCCGACATTCTTCTTCTTGTACAGCGCCAGGATCGCCTGCATGTTGGTGGTCACCTTGGCCTCGTCCACGGTATCGCCCGGACGCAGGGTGATGACGCTGTCGATCGCCTCGGTGGTGATCAGGCTGTTGCCCTCGACCGTGACCTTGTCCACGCGAAGCACCGCCGGGCCTTGCGGCGCGGGGGCGGCCTGCTCGGTGATCAGGTAGGCGACCGTGGCGGCCCCCGACGGCTGGATGGTCAGGCGCTGCTTCAGGCTGGCCCCGACATTGGCGTGGCGATAGACGTCGACCACGGCGTTCTCGTTGGCCACGAGATCGGCCCGCGTCACCTTCTGGCCGACATGCACCGTCATCGCACTGTCGATGTCGGTGGTCGGGACCCGGTGGTTGCCGATCACCTCGATGCGCTGCAGCTTCATCGCGGACGGGACGCCCTGGGCGAAGGCAGGAGTCGATGCCAGGGCCGACAGCATGGCGGCACGCACGAGCAGACGATCGATCTTCACTGTGGCCGGTCCCCGGGTCGGTTGCGGAGGGCAGCATACAGACGCCTGCGATGCGGTCGACCCTTGCAGGGTTCAAACCTGCAGGTCCTGGATGAACTCCGACACCGGCCGGACCCCGGATACCAGCAGAAGGTCGCGGTAGTTCACGCTTAGCCTCGAGGGTAGACCCGCGAGCGGACGCCTCATTCCGCCTCCTGCGCCGCCCACCGCCTTCCTGCACGGATGCTCCAACGGGTGAGCAGGATCGGCAGGATGACCCAAAGGATCTGCGTCGCAGCAACAAGTGTCGCATCGGGCCAGATCGCCGCCAGCCCCGCTCGCAGCGCTGCTTCCCCGCCGAGGAACACCGCCCACACCACGGTCAGACGGCGCATCGATCGGCGAAAGATCGCCGACGCCCACTGCGCTTCGAACGCCCGTGCCTCCTCCGGCGTCGGGCATGTCGTGTCGCGTGCCAGGTAGAACAGCGCCGGCCGCTTGAGGGTAAGCGAAGCCATGAAGGCCAACGCGATCGATCCGGTCACGAACGATGGCCGGATCAGAGCGAACCAGGCCGAGCCGGATAGCGCTGTCGCCCCCAGACTTAGCGCCGTCGCGAAAATCACCAGCAGCGAAAGCCCGTTCATTCGCCTGCGTTGAACGAGACTGACCAGCGCCACGGCCGCGGGCACGACGGCACTCAAGATCAGCGACCGCGCATCGCTCTGTCCTGCGCGCTTGAGCAGGACGTATGCGGCGTAAGGCAAGACCACATTCAACACGATATCGATCGCGATCGCCCGACGGCTGCCACCGGGCCTGGCGGCCGGGTTGCCGTTCGCGGCGCCAGCCACAATCGGGCTGTTCATGACGCCTCTCCCACCCGGTTTGCCCGGAACCGTACGGACCTGCACGGGCTGCGGAGCTCTCTCCTGCGACACCGGAGCATCATTGCTGCGTCCCATCGGCAGACCGCATTCTATACGGTGTACAGATCGGTTGTAGCCTTGTCGCTACCGATCTGTCCAGTGTAAAGTCCTACCGCTCCGGTTTGCTCCTCCTGCCATGGTGTGTCTCGTGAAACGCCCCTATCACCACGGCGACCTTCCGGCCGCCCTCCTGCTCGCGGCGGGCGACATCCTCCGCACCGAAGGCCTGCAAGCTTTGACATTGCGCGCGGTCGCCCGCCGGGTCGGCGTCTCGCACATGGCGCCTACCCCGCACTTCGGCGATCTGTCAGGCCTGCTGAGCGAACTCGCCGCCGTGGGCTACCGGATGTTCAATGACGCCCTCCGGCAAGCGCAGAACAACCCTGGCGCCCGCTCCATCCCGAATGCCACAGCACGCGCCTACGTGGCTTTTGCCCGCGCGGAACCCGCCATGTTTGTGTTGATGTTCCGGTCCGAACGGCTGAACTTCGGCCGCCCCGCTTTGGCAGAAGCCGCTGCAGAGGCTTCCCGCGCGCTCATGTTTAGCGCCGGCCCCGCTGATACGCACCCGTCGGACGCCGGCCGCCTTGCCATCGTCGGCAGGGCCGTCGGCCAGTGGTCCGTCGTGCATGGCTTCGCCATGCTGCTTATCGACGGCCGCCTCGACGGCGTCCTTGCCGTCCCCGAATGCCATGGTGACGTCGACGCGTTGCTGGATATGGCTCTCGCGTCCTGAAATGTGCGGAAGCTGGAGGCGGCCGCCCGGGACGACGTGCTCGACCGAACCGGAAGTAGCTCAATCAGTACGGCTTGTAAGGCAGGAACTTGCCGCTCATCGAGATCTTGACCCGGTCGCCCTGGTTGTCGGGCTCGCGCGCCAGGTCCATGCGGAAGTCGATGGCACTCATGATGCCGTCGCCGAACTCCTCGTGGATCAGCGCCTTGAAGGTGGTGCCGTACACCGAAACCAGCTCGTAGAAGCGATAGATCAGCGGATCGGTCGGCACCGGGGTCGGCAGCGAGCCGCGATAGGGCGGCTCCTGCAGCAGCCTGATCTCGAACGGATCGAGCCCGAGATGATCGCCGATCGCCTCGGCCGCGGCTTTCGGCACCTGCATCTGTCCGAGCAGCCCGGCGGTCACGAACTCCTTTGACAAGTCAGGAGCCAGTTCCGCGAGCCCGCTCCAGCTCAGTGCGCGCTCGATCTTGATCCGCACGATTTTCTCGGTCAGCTCCGCGCGCATGCTCATGAAGTAAGATGCTCCTTCAGGCGTGGCATCAGCTCGACGAAGTTGCAGGGCGAATGGCGGCTGTCGAGCTGCCAGACCAGGATGTCGTCCCAGCCATCGCGGGCGGCGCCGGTGCTGCCCGGCAGCGCGAACAGGTAGGTGCCGTTGGCAACGCCGGCGATGGCGCGGGACTGGATCGTCGAGGTGCCGATCTTCTGGTACGACAGCATGCGGAACAGCTCGCCGAACCCCTCGATCTGCTTCTCGAGCACGCGCGCATAGGCCTCCGGCGTCACGTCGCGGCCGGTGACGCCGGTGCCGCCGGTGCTCACCACCACGTCGATCTGCGGATCGGCGATCCAGCCCGACAGCCGGCCGGCGATAAGCCCGGCATCGTCCGGCTCGATGGCGCGATCCGCCAGCACATGCCCCGCCGCCTCGATCCGGCCGGCCAGGATGTCGCCGGAGGTGTCGTTGGCGAAGCTGCGGGAGTCCGAGACGGTGAGCACCGCGATCCGGACGGGGATGAATTGCTTGCTGAGATCGAGGCGTGACATGCCGAGACTTGACCAGCGCCGACGCGGTGGCGTCAATCTCGGACCGAGGCGACCCCCGGCACGACCGCATGATCGACACCCGCTTCGCACAGGGCCCGCGCATCGGCGTCGGTCGGGGAGAGCCGCACCAGCTTGCCGCCATCGCCTGCCAGCCGCACCAGCAGCGCCGGCGCCTCCGCATCGAGCACCACGACACGCGCGGCATCGCGGCGCGCCACTTCCAGCACCGCCGGGCTCTCGGCCGCGCCATGCACGATGACATCCGCCTCGCCGAGCAGGCGCAGCGCCCGCAGGGTGAGCAGGTCGGCCGGTCCCGGCCCCGGATGCACCAGATGCACGAAGCCGCGCTGCACCGACGCACCACGCGCCGCGTCGTCCAGCGCCCGCCGATACGCCGCCTCGGCCTCCACCTCGCGCCCCTCCAGCACCAGCTCGGCGACCGGCCCGGACAGCGCCGCCTCCAGCATGCGCCGACGTTGCAGTACGTCGGGCAGCACCCGGCGGGTCTCGTCTTGCAGCCGCCCCGCGAGTGCGGCGAGCCTGCCGAACCCCGGCGGGACCAGCGTCTCGATCCTCGCCCGCAGCAGCCGGGCCAGCACCGGGGCGGCGCCCCCCGAGGAGATCGCGATCGACAGCGGCGCACGCTCCACCACCGCCGGCGTGATGAAGCTGCCGAGCTCCGGCTGGTCGACCACGTTGTGCGGAATGCCGCGCCGCCGTGCCGCCGCCGCCATCGCCCGGAGCTGCACCTGCAGCGGATGGTCCCGGGCGCGCGCGTCCTCGTCGGCAGCGCCGATGGCAATCGCGCAGCCATCCAGCAGCGCCTCGTCGAACTCGGTCGCGCGCACCAGCAGCGCGCCGCAGGCGAGCAGGGTGGCGGCCCGGCGCTCGGCCGCCTCGCCCGCGCCGAGCAGCAGCGCGCGGCGTCCGTCGAGATCGAGGAACACCGGCAGGCGGCCCGGCTGCGTGTCGCTCACCGCACCAGTTCCAGGCACTTGCGCATCAGCGACGGCAGCGCCTCGGCGCCCATCGCATCAGGCGCGCGCAGAAAACCGTCCTGCAGTAGTGCCGGCGCCACCCGCCCGACGCTGGCCGCATGCACCTGCAGGGTCAGCGCGAAGTGGGTGAACAAATGCGCCACCGAACCGACGACGCGCCAGTCCGCCGGCAGCGGCGCCGACGCCAGCACCTCGGCCGGTTCCCAGGGCGCATCCCGCCATGCGGTGCCGGGGAACTCGGTCATGCCGCCGAGCAGCCCGCTCGCCGGACGCCGCCGCAGCAGCAGCCGGCCGTCGGCATCCGACAGCAGGAACACCGCGCCGTGACGTTGCGGGCGCACCACCTTTGCGGCCTTCACCGGCAGATCGCCGGTTCGCCCCAATGCGCGCGCCGCACAGGAGCCGATCCAGGGGCAGATCGTGCAGGCCGGATTGCGCGGCGTGCAGAGGGTGGCGCCGAGATCGAACAGCGCCTGCGCGAAGTCCGACGGGCGCGCCCGCGCTTCCGGCTCGGCATTCAGCGTCGCCGCCGCCCGCGCGATCGCACGGCGCGCCAGCGGCAGCGGCGTGTCGATGGCGAACAGCCGGGCGGCGATGCGTTCGACATTGCCGTCCACCGGCACCAACGGACGCCCGAACGCGATCGCGGCGATGGCGGCCGAGGTGTAGGCGCCGATCCCGGGCAGCGAACGCAGCGCCTCGACGCTGTCCGGGAAGCCGCCGAGCGCCGCGACGGCGCGGGCGCAGGCATGCAGGTTGCGGGCGCGTGCGTAGTAGCCGAGACCGGCCCAGGCCGACAGCACCGCGCCATCCTCTGCGGCCGCGAGCGCCTGCACGCTGGGGAACAGCGCCAGGAAGCGGCGATAGTACGGCATCACCGCCGCCACCGTGGTCTGCTGGAGCATGATCTCGCTGAGCCAGACATGGTAAGGGTCGGCGGCATGGCCGGGTCCGGCACGCCAGGGCAGCACCCGCCGGTGCCGGTCGTACCAGCGCAGCAGGGCACCGGCGGGAGGCGCATCGGAATGGGCAACGAGGGCGGCTGATGCGTGCGGCACGGGAGCATCCATGACGAACCATCGGCGCCACGTCTATGGTCCGAGAACACTCGGCACGCTGCTGCCGGCGATCGTGCGGCCGGCGCTGCACAGCCGCAATGCGGCGTCGGCGCAACTGGTCGCGGACTGGGATGCCATCGTCGGCCCGGCGCATGCCGCGACCACCCGGCCACGCCGCCTGTCCGCCGGCACGCTGACGCTGGCCTGCGCCGGCCCGGTGGCGCTGGAACTGCAGCATGTGGCCGACCATCTGATCGGGCGGATCAACACCCATTATGGGCGGCAACTGGTGAGCCGGCTGCGCTTCATCCAGGACGACACCGCGCTCGCCGACCGCACCCCGCCACGCCCGGCCCCGCCTGCTGCGGTAGCGGTGGACATTCCCGACATGCCGGAGGGACCACTACGCGACGCGCTATCGGCGTTGGGCGGACGTATCGCCGCCCGCAAGCGCCGCTGATATAATGCGACAGGCAAGACCAGGGAGAGACCCAAATGAAGACCAACGGCTCGGCAGTCTGGCAAGGCGGCCTGAAGGACGGCAAGGGCGCCATCACCACCCATAGCGGCGCGCTGAAGGAATACCCGTACGGCTTCGCGGCCCGCTTCGAGGGCAAGCCCGGCACCAATCCCGAGGAGCTGATCGGCGCGGCGCATGCCGGCTGCTTCACCATGGCGCTGTCGATGATCCTGGGCGGCGCCGGCCTCACCGCCGAGCACATGCAGACCACGGCGGACGTCACCCTCGACCAGGTGCCGGACGGGTTCTCCATCACCAAGGTGCACCTGACCCTAAAGGCGAAGGTTCCCGGCGCCACGCAGGAGAAGTTCGCCGAGCTGACCGCGATGGCCAAGGCCGGCTGCCCGGTCTCCAAGCTGCTCAAGGCCGAGATCACGCTGGACGCCAGCCTGGAGTCCTAAGTTGCAAAGCAGCGAGCGGTCTGGCGTACTGCGGCGGTTTACGGAGTCGCCTCGACCATGCCGACCGTTCGCCGCCGTTCACTTCTCGGTGCAGCACTCACCCTCGGTGCGGCGCCTGCCCTGCTACTGCCGCACGCGGCCCGGGCGCAGCAGGCGGATCCGCGCATGGCCGAGCGCGCGCTTGGCCGGCCGGACGCGAAGCTCGCGGTGCAGGAATGGTTCTCGCTGACCTGCACGCACTGCGCGCGCTTCGCCGCCGAGACCTTCCCAGACGTCAAGGCGAAGCTGATCGATACCGGCCGCATCCGCTACGTGTTCAAGGACTTCCCGCTCGACCAGGTGGCCCTGACCGCCGCCATGGTCGCACGCGCGCTGCCGACCGACCGCTACGAACCGTTCGTGCTGGCGCTGCTGGCAAGCCAGGATCGCTGGGCGTTCGGCCAGAATGTCGATCCGCAGGCACAGCTGCAGCAGATGGCGGCCCTCGCCGGCATGCCGAAGGCGACGTTCGACGCCACCATCGCCGACGACAGCCTGCGCAAGGAAATCCTGGCGGAGCAGGATCGCGGCCAGAACCAGTACAAGGTCGACAGCACGCCGACCTTCGTGTTCGGCGCCGCCAGCCATTCCGGCGAGATGGACTACGACACGTTCCTCAAGCAGGTGACCGCGGCCGGAGCTTGAGAAATGGACGCTTGACCGGCACGGTCCCTCGATGAGCGTGCGCTTCGCCCGCCTGCGCATTGCCGGCTTCAAGAGTTTCGCCGAACCGGTCAGCGTGGATATCCTGCCTGGCCTCACCGGGATTGTCGGACCGAACGGCTGCGGCAAGTCGAACGTCGTCGAGGCGCTGCGCTGGACCATGGGCGAAAGCTCTGCCCGCTCGCTGCGCGGCGGCGAGATGGACGACCTGATCTTCGCCGGCACCGCGGGTCGGCCGGCGCGCAACCTCGCCGAGGTCACCCTTACGCTCGAGGAGGCGGCCGGCATCGCGCCGCCGCCGTTCGACGACCAGCCGGAACTGCAGATCTCGCGGCGCATCGAGCGCGGCGCCGGCAGTGCCTACCGGGTCAACGGGCGCGAGATGCGCGCGCGCGACGTGCAGACGCTGTTCGCCGATCTCGCCAGCGGCGCGCGCTCGTCGGCGATGGTCAGCCAGGGCCGCGTCTCCACCCTGGTCAATGCGCGGCCGGAGGAGCGCCGCTCGATCCTGGAGGAAGCCGCCGGCATCACCGGCCTGCACGCGCGCCGGCACGAGGCGGAACTGAAGCTGCGGGCGACCGAGGCCAACCTCGCACGCGCCGAGGACCTCCGCCTGCAACTCGAGACGCGGCTCTCTGAACTCGACGTGCAGTCCAGGCAGGCGCGTCGCTATCGGGAGGTCGCCGCGGGGCTGCGCGAGGCGGAGGCCGGGCTGCTGGCGCTGTTGCATGCTCGCGCCCGGGCCGCGGTCGCGCAGGCCCGCGCCGCAACGGCCGCGACGGACGCGGCGTTGTCGGCCGCCGGGCAGCGCGCCGAGCTGGCGACCATCGCCGAGCATGCCGCCGAACTGGCCCTGCCGCGGCCCCGTGAAGCCGAAGCCATGGCCCGCACCAGCCTGGAGCGCTGCCGCATCGCCGCCGAGACGCTGGCGTCCGAGGAGCAACGCGTCGCGCGCGAGCTGGTCGACGCCCAGGCCCGTCTGTCGCGCGCGCGTGCCGAAGCCCAGGCCGCGGCAGCGCGCCTGGCCGATGCCGAGCAGGCGCTGGCGGCGTTGGAGGTGGAGCTCGCCGCCGCCGAGCGCCGCCGCAGCGCGCTGCCGGAGCGGCGGCAGGCGGCGCTGCAGGCGCACCAGGACGCCCAGGCCGGACTGGCGGCGGCGAATGCGGCGCATGCCGAAGCCGTTGCCGGCGAGAACACGCTGCGCAGCCGGAGCGGGCAACTCGAGCGCGAGCATGCGGCGGCAGCGAACAGCCTGGACCGCCTGTCGGCGCAGCTGGCCGCGCTGCGCACCGATCATGACGCGGCGGCCGCGTCGCTGCCTGCGGAGACGGAGCGTGCCGCCCTGCAGGCAGCCTGCGAGCAGGCAGCTTCGGCCCTGGAGCAGGCAGCAGCAGCAGCCGAGCAGGCGAGCGAGGCACGCAACAGGGCGGCGCGGGACGCCGACCTCGCCGGGTTGCAGGCCGCCGATGCGTCGCGGGCGCATGCCGCCGCGGTCGCTTGGGAGGCGGAGGCCTCGCTGCGCGCGGCGCGGCTCGCGGCCGAACTTGCGACGATCGCGTCGGAGATCGCCGGAGCGCAAGCCGGTCGCCTTGCCGAGCAGGATGCGGCGGACGGCCGGCAGGAGGTCTCCGCGCAGGAGACTCGGCTCGAAAGGCTGCGGCACGGCCTGGCGGCGGCCGAGACGGCGCGGGCCGAGGCGCAGGAGGCGCATGCCACCACCCGCAGCAAGGCCGCGGAGGCCCGGGCTCTGCACGAGCAGGCATCGGCCGCCACTACCTCTGCGGCGGCCATGCAGGGCCGCGCCACAGACCAGCACGAGCAGATCGTCCGGGACACGGCTGCGGCGGAGGCGATCCTGGTGCCGCAGGATCGCCTCGATCGTTCTGCAAGCCAGGTAGCAGGGATCGAGTCCGTATTGGACGCGGCGCGCGCCGCGCTGGCAGCTTCAGAGCAGTCACGCGAGGAGGGCGAGCGGGAAAATGCGGCGGCCGGGCAGCGTCTCGCCTCGATCCTGGCGGAGCAGGCGCGTCTGCAGGCGCAGCTCGACGGACTGGCACCCGGGGCGGAGGAACCTGCGCCGGATGCCGAAAACTGGCAGCACCTGGCTGACGTGATGACAGTGCCGCCGGGCCTGGAGCGCGCGATCGGAGCAGTGCTGGCAGACGGGCTGGACGCCGCGCTGGATCCTGCCGCCCCGCGATATTGGCGCGACCTGGAGAGGGGATCTCCGGTCGCGCTGCCGGCGGGCGCCACCCCGCTCGCCGGGTTGCTCGACGCTCCAGCCGCGCTGGTGTTTGCCCTGTCGCATGCGGGCCTGGTCGAGGAGGCGGATGGCTCTGTGCTGCAGGTCGCCCTGCAGCCGGGACAGGCGCTGGTCTCGCGGTCAGGCTCGCTCTGGCGATGGGATGGCTACAGCGACACCGGCGGCCTGTCTGCCGAGACCACCGCCGCACGGGCGGCACGGGCGCTCGAACAGCGCAACCGGCTGCGTGAGACCAACGCGCGCCTGGAGGCCGCGGCCGGCGAAGCCGACGACGCGCGGACGCAGGCGGAGATCGTGGCGCGGACGCTAGCGGACCGCGTGGCGGCCGCAGGCGAAGCTCGCATCCGGCGCGATGAAGCGGAGGCGGCGCTTTCCGCCGCGCGTGAGGACCATCGCGCCCTGCATGGCCAGGCCGACGCCGCGGGCGCCCGGCTCGACGCCCTCGTTCCGCAGCGCGACCGCGCCGGGCAGGCGCTGCATGAGGCCGAGCAGGCGCTGGCGGCGGCGCGGTCGCAGCGCGAGGCACTCCCGGTCGTGGCTGCGCTCGAGCTGTCGCTGGACCAGGCGAGGCTGCGCGAGGCCGAGGCGGTTGCCGCCGAGAGCCAGGCGCGCGAGGCGCGGCGGCAGGCCGAACAGCGGCTTGAGGGCGGCCGGCGCAAGGTCGCAGAGCATCTGGCCCGACAGGCTGAGACCGAGAGCCGGCTCAATGCCCTGCGGCCGCAACATCTGCGCATCGCGGAAGACGAGCGGACGGCACGCGAGGAACTGGCCGCAGCCGGGGAGGCCCTGCCCGGACTGCCCGATCCGCAGACCGGCACGCTCGCCGCCGCGCGCCTGCGGGAGGCGGCCCGGACCGCGGAAGCGCTGGAGTATGCGACGCGTGCGGAATGGCGCGACGTGGCGGCACGCCTTGAGCGGCTGCAGGAGGAACGCTCGCGCCTGAACACCAGGCTGGTCGAGCAGCGCAGCCGGATGGAGGCGCTGGCCCCGCGACTGGCGGCGCTGGCAAGCGAACGGCAGGACGCGCTGGATGCACTGGCTCGCGCGCAGGCGGCGCGGGACCAATTGCCCGGGCTGGATGCGGCCGCTGCAGCCGCGGCCGAGGCGTCGGCCCGCCTGGAGGCGGCATGGGATATGGAAGCGGCGTGCCGCGACGCGCAGCTGCGGCTTGCCTCGGAGGGCGAGGCACTCGAGACCGAGGTGACGCGCCTGGCCGGGGCCCGCGCGGACTGGTCGCGCCGGGCGGCTGCCGCACGCGAGGACTGCCAGGCGGCGCGCGCCCGGCTGGCGGCCGACCAAGCGAGCCATGACGCGCTGGCCGAGGCGCCGGCCCTGGCCGGGCAGCACCGCCGCCAGCACGATGCGGCGCTGGCCGACGCGGTGCGCGAGCACCGGGCGGCGAAGCAGACGCTGGACGAATCCGACCAGGCTTTGCTGGACGCGCAGAACGAGCGCCGCAGCGCCGATGCGTCGCTGATGCAGGCGCGCGAAGCCAGGCTCCGGCTGCAGGGGCGCAACGAGCAGGCCGAGGCGATCCTGGCGCAACTGCTGGCCGAGACGCCGCCAAAAACGCCCCAAGAAGCGCCGCATGAGACGCTGACGCCCGACGATCTGAGCGACAACGCGGAGGCAAGCCTGCGCCGCCGCGTCGCCCGGCTCGCGCGCGAGTGCCACGAGATGGGGCCGGTGAACCTGCGCGCCGACATCGAAAGCGGCGAGGCGCAGGCCCGCGCCGACACGATCCTGCGAGAGTGCCGGGAGCTGGAGGCGGCGATCGCGCGCCTGCGCGGCTCGATCGGCCATCTCAATCGCGAGGGACGCGAACGGCTGCTGGCGGTGCTCGAGCAGGTGGACCGGAATTTCCAGACGCTGTTCGCCCGCATGTTCAATGGCGGCCGGGCGCATCTCGGCATGGTCGGCAACGACGACCCGCTGCAGGCCGGCCTGGAGATCTACGCGCAGCCGCCCGGCAAGAAGCTCGCCACCCTGTCGCTGCTGTCCGGCGGCGAGCAGGCGCTGACCGCCTTGTCGCTGATCTTCGCGGTGTTCCGCTGCAATCCCGCGCCGGTCTGCGTGCTGGACGAGGTCGATGCGCCGCTCGACGATGCCAATGTCGAGCGCTTCTGCGCGCTGCTCGCCGACATGGTGGCCGAAACTGGGACCCGCTTCCTGGTGGTCACCCACCACCAGTTGACCATGGCGCACATGGACCGGCTGTACGGCGTCACCATGCAGGAGCGCGGCGTCAGCCGGCTGCTGTCGGTGGACCTTGCCGCGGCGTCGGAGATGACGGAGCGGCAGCGCGAACCGGCCTGAGAGCCTGTTTGAAAACACCTGCTGCTGGCGATCCCCCTTTTTCCAAGGATGGGCGCCTTTCCTGTGCTCCACTGCTCACGGCCAAACGGCCGCTGCGCTGCGGTGCTCGGAAAGCCACGCCGGGCGCGACCCTTCGGGCCGCTCTCATCCAGCATCAGGCATTTTGAAACAGGCTCTGGGCGACTTCTCTGAGACACCGGGATTTCCTGGACAAGCACGCCGGATGCGCCCACTGCGATCTGCAGGAACCTCCGGTCCCGGCGCCATGCAATGGTACTTCTGCGTAACCGGCAATACGCTCACCGCCAATGTCGAACAGGGTTTCCCGGACATGATCCGGGCCGCGGTCGCCTCCGCCGCCGCGAACACCGACCTGCGGCCGCACATGATCTTCGACGGCGAGGCGTGCGACTTCACCCGGGAGATGGCCGACGCGGGTGTCACGGTGATCTTCCGGCGGCTCTCGTTCTATGCCGAACTGGAACACGCGCAGCGCCGGCTGCTGCCTGGCATGACGCAATGGATGGCGACGGCGGCGGGTGCCTTCCTGCGGCTCGACATTCCACGCATCGAGCTGGTCGAGGACTTCGTGTTGTACACGGACTGCGACGTCATCTTTCTGCAGAACCCCGACCTCGGCCGCTTCCGCCCGACGACATTCGCCGCCGCCAGCCAGTTCGATCTCTACGGCCACGACATCCGCCATCCCAGCAGGCAGAACTATGCCGAGCTCAATTCCGGCGTCATGTTGATGAATGTCGACAGGATGCGGAAGGACCTCCCCGCGTTGATCGACCTCGCCTGCGACATGCTGCATACGATACGCGGCTACGACCAGGGCGCGCTCGAACAGTTCTACATGGGCCAGTGGACTCCGCTATCACCCAAATACAACTGGAAGCCGTACTGGCCGGGGATCGACCCGTGTGCCCGCATCATCCATTTCCATGGCCCGAAACCGGTGGCCGCCTTGAAGCTTCTTGCAGACAGGGACTACCGATTGCACGACGATAGCTTCCACGAATGGCGGGGCCTGTTCCTGCAGAACCCCGAGGCCTATGAATTCTACACCAACGCCTGGTCGGGCTTCCTTGCAGCGGGACGCGCGCCGGGTCCTTGATTCTCGATCATTTCGAGGTGTCGCCCGCGACCGGCAGCTCGACCGTGCTGCTGTCGAATATCCTGATCTCGGCGCGCCGGTAGTCGGACGGCTTGGCGTCGAAGATGTTGGCGACATAGCTCTGCGGGTTGCGGTCGTAGAGCGGGAACCAGCTCGACTGCACCTGCACCATGATGCGGTGGCCGGGCAGGAAGACGTGGTTGGCGGTCGGCAGCATCACGTGCCAGCGCTGCATCGCCCCGGGTGTCAGCGGGCGCGGATGCGCGAAGTCGGCACGGTAGCGGCCGCGCTGGATGTCGGCGCTGATCATCAGCTCGTAGCCGCCGAGGACGGGCTCGCGCCCGGCGACATCGGGATAGACGTCGATCAGCTTGACCACGAGGTCGCCGTCTGTGCCGGTGGTCGAGAGATCGATATCGGCGACCGGCCGCCCGCTGACCCGCAGCGCCCGGGTCAGCGGCGGCGTGCTGTATTCGAGCACGTCCGGGCGCCCGGACACCGTGCGCTGGTCGCTCGCCAGCCAGGTCTGCCAGCTCTCCTCGCCCTTTGGGCCGGACAGATGCACCGGGCGCGGCAGGAACGGCACCGGATTGGCCGGATCGGAGACGTAGCTGCGATAGGTCGGGGCACCGCCGGCGCCCGGAGAAAATCCCAATCCGGCCTCCGGCCCCAGATGCAGCGACTGCATGTGCACGCTACCTGGCCAATCGGCGCGCTGCTCCCAAAGGTCGATGCCGGTGACGAAGTCGGTCACCGGCGGTGTCGCCGGTGCCTGGGTGTCGTCCTTGAGCGTGCGGTCGAAGAACGGCTTGAGGATATGGTCGCGGAAATAGGCGGAGGTGTCGGAGCCGAAGCGGATCGGCCCGATCGCGCTGCCGTCCAGGCGCTCCTGGTGGTGGAACCACGGCCCAATCGCGAGATGCAGCAGCCCGGCCCGGTCGTCCGGCTTCACCGCGTTCCAGACCGCGATGTTGCCGTAGATATCCTCCTGGTCCCACAGGCTGTGCACCAGCAATGTCGGCACGCCGAGGCCCTGCCTGGCCAGCAGCCGGTCGATCGCCTGCTGCTGCCAGAACCCGTCATAGGCCGGGTGCGCCAGCAGCTTGCCGAAGTAGCCGGTCTGCTGCAGACCGTGCGAGCGGCCGAGGGCGCCGGCGGAGCCCGCGCGCATCAGTTCGGTATAGTCGTCGTAGGCGCTCGACCACCAGTGCAGGTCGCTGCCGCGGGTGGCCTCCTGCTCGTAGATGTAGGCCAGCGAGCCGGTGCGGAACGCGCCCTGGTGGAACCAATCGTCGCCCATCCAGCCATCGACCATCGCATTGATCGGCACCGCCGCCTTGAGCGCCGGGTGAGGATGCAACAGCGCCATCAGCGAGGTGAAGCCGTCATAGGAGATGCCGAGGATGCCGACCCGGCCATTGCTCTGCGGCGTGTGGTGCACCAGCCAGTCTATGGTGTCCCAGGCGTCGGTGGATTCGTCCACGCCGGTCGGGTTGAGCGGCCCCGCCAGCGGCCGGGTCATCACGTAGTCGCCCTCCGAGCCGTGCTTGCCGCGCACGTCCTGCAGCACCCGGATGTAGCCGTCCTCGGTCACCAGGCGGTCGACGACGTCGCCATCGCCGAGCACGCCGGCCAGGCTGGAACTGGGGTTCTCGCTCACCTTCTCGAGGGCGTCGTATGGCGTGCGGGTCAGCAGGATCGGCGCATGCGCGGCGCCGCGCGGGATCAGGATCACCGTCCTGAGATGCACGCCGTCGCGCATCGGGATCATGACGATGCGCCTGCTGTAGTCGAAGCTCTGCTCCTGCGGCTGGAAATGCGACGCCAGCTCGCTCGGCAGCGCAGGCGTCGCGGTCGGGGCGGGAGCCGCCGCAGCGACGGCAAGCAGGCTCAGGGCGGCGAGCGCCGAGGGTGCAGGTCGCGGCAAATCGGTCTCCGTGGCGTAAAGCGGGCGGCGGAAAGCGGGCGGGCGGAAAGCGCGGCCCTGTAGCACAGGTCAGCGGATCGTGCGCGCGGCCGCGCCGCTCTCGCGTTTCGCGGCACCCGCGCCTGGGCTAGAGATGGCGCATGAGTTCATCTCGCCGCCGCCGGGGCTGGCTGGTGCCCGCCGGGCTGCTGGCCATCGTCGCCGTCATGCTGACCATCGTCTCGTTCTCGGTGCCGCTGTACCGGATGTTCTGCGCGGCGACCGGCTCTGGCGGCACCACCCAGCGGGCGCTGGCCGCAAGCGGCACGCTCGGTCGCCTGGTCACGGTGGATTTCTCCACCGGCACGGCGAAGGGCCTGCCCTGGCGGTTCCGGCCGATCCAGGGGCGGGTCCGGGTGCGGCTCGGCCAGGAGAGCCTGGTGTTCTTCGAGGCGGAGAACCTGTCCGACGCGCCGATCGTGGGCCACGCCAGCTTCAACGTGACGCCGGACAAGGTCGGCATCTACTTCAAGAAGATCCAGTGCTTCTGCTTCACCGAGGAGCGCCTCGGCGCACACCAGAAGGTCGAGATGCCGGTGACCTTCTTCGTCGATCCGCGCCTGGCGACGGACCCGTCGACGACCGAGGTCGACAACATCACCCTGTCCTACACCTTCTTCCGCTCCAGCCGTCCGAAGCACGCCGCCGACCTCGCGCGCTTCGCCAATGCGCCGCCCGACGCCGCCGCCGGACACACGCTGTTCGTCTCGAACTGCTCGGGCTGCCATGCGCTCGACCATGCGCCCGACCACGCGACCGAAGGACCGAAGCTGGCGGGCGTCTATGGCCGCCGCGCCGGCTCGGTGCCCGGCTACCCGTACACCCCGGCGCTGGCCGCCGCCCATCTCACCTGGGACAGCACGACGCTGGAGCGCTGGCTGTCGGGACCGCGCGCGTTCATTCCTGGCACCGCAATGCCCGACGCCATCGACGATGCGGTCGGCCGCCGGGACATCATCGCCTACTTGCATAGCCTTTCGCCGGCCAGCGGCAGTTGAGGCGGATCAGCTTGCACTCCGCCTGAGCACGCTGACGACCATGAGGCCGAACAGCGCCGCGGCGCCGGTGAACACCACCAGCACGATGCGCAGGCGCAGCGCGATGTCGCCGCCCTGCTGCTGGAAATGCTGCGTGAGCACGCTGTGCGCGTGCGCGATCCGGTTTGCGATATCGCCCGTGCTGTCGAAGGCGCCGGTGCCATCATCGCCAAGTGCGTCGCGCAGCCGGTCGAGTTGCGCCAGAGCGTCCGGAGCATTCCGGGCGGCATCGAGCCTGGCGTCCGCATACAGGGCGCGTTGGTACGGGAGTTGCGCGGCATAGGTCGAGAACAGGCCGCACAGGCCGAGCACGATGAAGGCCATGACGAGGAAGCCGCCCCAGGCCGAGCCCTGTCTCTTGTTGCTCGTTCCACCCTGCATGCGCGCCATGCGAGGTGCTTAGGGCAGAAGGCGGATGAGGGGAATGCACTTGACCGGGCCAGATGCCGCCGCTAGTCAGCCTCTCCCCCCGGCGCTGCCCGCGCGCGGAACCGTCACTTTTGGCCCGCGCCGGGCTGTTGAACCAGGGTCGTGTCATGAAGATCAGAAACAGCCTGAAGTCGGCGAAGGTCCGCGACAAGGATTGCCGCGTCGTCCGCCGGCATGGCCGGGTCTATGTGATCAACAAGAAGAACCCACGCATGAAGGCCCGCCAGGGCTGAAGGCGGCTTCCTCCGATCCGGGGGCCGGTTCCTCGGGAACCAGAGCATGCGGGCGCAGCCGCACCTGATCGCGAAGCGGGCGTTCAGGTGGCGGCTGTTTGCGCTTGCCGCGATGTCCTGCTGGGGGGCGTCCGCGATCGCCGCCGCACCCGACCCGCCTCTCGCGAGCCTGGCCACCCAATTGGCCCAGGCGCACGATCCCGGCCAGGCGCAGGCGCTGGCCGCCCGAATGGAGGCGCTGCGCGAGCAGGCGGTACAGCCGGCGGTCCGTCTGCTGCTGCGGCGCGCGCAGCGCGAGATGACGGCAGGCCAGCGCCGGGCCGCGATCGGCGACCTCGACGACGCCGTGGCGCTGCAGCCCGACAACGCCCTGCTCTGGCGCGAGCGGGCGGCGGCGTACGATCTCGACGGCAACCTCGACGCCGCGGTGCAGGATCTCGGCGGCTCGCTCTCGCGCGACGCCGGCGACGTGCTTGCCTGGCAGGCGCTGGCGGCGGTCGAGGAGCAGCGCGGCACGGCGGCAGCGGCCTACAAGGCCTGGCAGCATGTGCTGACCCTGGACCCGATGATCGAGGACGGCGGCAAGCGCCTGGACCGGCTCCGGCGGCGTGCCCTGGGGCAGCCGGCATGATTCCGACCGGCCCCCGAGGCGACCGGCAACGCGACTGGCTCGACGCCGCCGCTCTCAGAGTGCTGCCGGTGCGCGATCCGCTGCACGGTCGGGTGCGTCCGCCCGGCAGCAAGTCGATCACCAACCGGGTGCTGCTGCTCGCGGCGCTGGCGCACGGCCCCAGCCGCCTCAGCGGCGCGCTCAAGAGCGACGATACACGCACCATGGCGGCCGCCCTGCGCACCCTCGGGATTGCCATCGAGGAGCCGGACGCGACCTCGTTCCTGGTGCACGGCAATGGCCGGCTGGACGTGCCGGAGGGTCCGCTGTGCCTCGGCAATGCCGGCACCGCCACCCGCTTCCTGACTGCCGCCGCCGCGCTGGTCGCGGGCCCGGTGCTGCTGGATGGCGACGCCCACATGCGGGTGCGGCCGATCGCCCCGCTGGTCGAGGCGCTGCGCAGCCTCGGCGTGCGGGTGGATTGCCCGACCGGCTGTCCGCCGGTGCGCGTGCACGGCACCGGCCGGCTGCCCGCGGGACGGGTGGAGGTGGATGCCTCCCTGTCGAGCCAGTACGTCTCGGCGCTGCTGATGACGGCCGCCTGTGGCGACGGTCCGGTCGAGGTGGCGTTGCGCGGCGACGCGATCGGTGCGCGCGGCTATGTCGAGCTTACACTGGCCGCGATGCGCGCGTTCGGCGCCGACATCACGGCACCTGCACCGGGGGCGTGGCGCATGGCGCCGACCGGCTATCGCGCCCGCGACCTGCTGGTCGAGCCGGACGCGTCGGCGGCGACCTATCTCTGGGCCGCCGGGCGGCTGACCAATGGTGCGATCGATCTCGGCATCGCGGCCGACGCCTTCACCCAGCCGGACGCCGCCGCCGCCTCGCTGATTGCGATGTATCCGGCGATGCCGGCGGTGATCGACGGCGCGCAGATGCAGGACGCGGTGCCGACGCTCGCCGTGATGGCAGCCTTCAACCACCATCCGGTGCGCTTCACCGGGATCGCCAACCTGCGCGTCAAGGAATGCGACCGGGTGCGGGCGCTGGCGGACGGCCTGTCGCGTATCCGGCCCGGGCTTGGCACCGAGCATGGCGATGACCTGCTGGTCGCCGCCGATCCGCGGCTTGCCGGACAGACGCTGCCGGCGCGCATCGACACCCGCAACGACCACCGGATCGCCATGAGCTTCGCGCTGGCCGGTCTGCTGATCCGGGGCATCACGATTCTCGAGCCGGGCTGCGTCGCGAAGACTTATCCTGGCTACTGGAGCGCGCTCGAGACGCTCGGCGTCGAGCTGGAGGAAGGTGCATGATCGTCATCTGTGGCGACTCGCTGATCGATTTCCTGCCGGTGCAGAGCGAGGATGGCGGCCAGGCGGCCTATCTCCCGGTGCCGGGCGGCTCCTGCCGGAACATCGCGGTCGGGCTGGGCCGCCTCGGCGCCACCGTCGGCTTCATGGGCGGCATCTCGAATGACTTCTTCGGCGACCAGATCGTCTCCTCGATGCAGGTCTCCGGGGTGTCGATGCAATATGTCGCGCGTCTCGACAACGCGACCACGCTCGCCTTCGTCAAGCTTGGCGACGGCGAGCCGGACTATGCCTTCTTCGACGAGGCGAGCGCGTCGCGCTGCTGGACCCGGGCGGCGAGCCCGGCACTCGGCGAGGATGTCGGCGCGCTGCATGTCGGCTCGCTCGGGCTGATCTCGCCGCCTGTCGCCGACGAGTGCCTGGCCCTGATGCGCGAGCAGAAGGGCCGGCGGGTGTTGTGCATCGACCCGAACTGCCGCCCGACGCTGACCCATGATCTGGCCGCATATCGCGCGCGGATGGCCGAGGCGCTGGCGCTGGCCGACATCATCAAGCTGTCGCGCGCCGATCTCGACTACCTGATCCCGGGTGCCGAGCCCGAGCGCATCGCACGCGCGTGGATCGCCGCCGGCACCTCGCTGGTGATCGTGACCAAGGGCGGCGACGGCGCCACCGCCTGGGTCGGCGGCGGCTCGGTCGATGTGCCGGTCGGCGAGACGAGGGTGGTGGACACGGTCGGCGCCGGCGACAGCTTCATCGCCGCCGTGCTGTGCCACCTGGACCGCATCGGCCGGCTCCGCGCGAACCGCATCGGCGGCATCGATGCGGCGGATGCCGAAGGCGCATTGCGCTTCGCGGTGCGCGTCGCGGCCTTCACCTGCGGCCGCGCCGGCTCCAACCCGCCCTGGGCGAGCGAGCTGCAGGAGAGCGCCACCCCGGCATGAGCCCGTCTCAGCGGTCGGTCAGGCGCAGCTCGATGCGGCGGTTGCGCGCATAGGCATCCGGTGTGCTGGCGTCATCCAGTGGCTGGTATTGCGAAAAGGCGGTGGCGGCGAGATGTCGCGGATCGACGCCTTGCTCCATCAGCAGCTTCACCACGGTGATCGCGCGCGCCGAGGACAATTCCCAGTTGGTGGCGAAGTGCTGGGCGTTGACCGGCTGGCGGTCGGCATGGCCATCGACGCGCAGCACCCACGGGACGTCGCCGGGGATCTCGCCGGCGATGCCCTTGAGCGTCTGCGCCAGTGCCTTCATCTGGTCCGCGCCGGGCTTCGACAGGTCGGCACTCCCAGGGGGAAACAGCACCTCGCTCTGGAACACGAAGCGGTCGCCCACCACCGCGATGCCGGGGCGGTTGGCGAGCACCTTGCTCAGCCGCTCGAAGAATTCCGAGCGGTAGCGCTTGAGCTCCTCGACCTTGTCGGCGAGTGCCAGGTTCAGCTTGTTGCCGAGGTCGGCAAGCTTGGCATCACGGTCCTTCACGTCCTTCTGCGAGATGTCGAGCGCCTGGGTGATGGCGGCGAGCTGCTTCTCGAGCTCGACGAGCTGCTGGTTGAGCTGGTTGACCTGCGCCTGCGCGTCGGCGCTCAGCTTGTCCTGCGAGGCCTTCTGCGCGGCGATCACGCCGGTTTCCTTCGCGACCTCGGCATTCAGCGCCTGCGCCTGCGCCGCCAGCTGCTGGCGCGCCGCCTCGGTCTGGTTGCGCTGCGCGGTGAGGGTCGCGATCGACAGGCCGAGATCGTGCGTCTTGCCGCGCTCCAGCGACAGCAGCTCGGTCAGTTGCGCCATCTCGTGCTGCAGCCGGTCCAGCACATGCTGCCGCCCGTTCAGCGCCACCGACAGGAACGCCTGCGCCAGCACGAACACCAGCAACACGAAGATGATCACCATCAGCAGCGTGGACAGCGCATCCACGTAGCCGGGCCAGGCGTCGAGCCCGTTATGGACGCTGCGGCGGCGCCTCATTGGTTTGTTCCTGTCAGAAGGGCTCTGCCCTTGACCCGCTGGGGCGGCACGCCCCAGACCCCGATTCGTCCAGAGGCAAAGCCCATGGCCTTAATTGACCGGGTTGCCGCCGATGGCGGCGATCGTTCGGGTCAGCAGCCGGATGTCGCCACGCAGCTCCGTGGTGCTCTGCGCACGGCCCTGCTCGTTCTCGCTCAGCATGCGGCCTAGCAGGCGCTCGATGGCACGCATGTGCTCGCGGGTCTCGCGCGAGCTGTCGCTCTCGACATGGGTGTCCTGGGCATCGGCCAGGCGTCGCAGCACCGGGGCCAGCGCCGCCTGGCCTTCGGCGACGCGCTGCATCAGCGTCTGGTTGACGCGCATCATCTCGGCGAGGTCGCCGATGCGCTCGGACAGCACGTTGAGCGTATGGGTCTGCGACGAGCGCGCCTCGTCGTTGCGCGACAGCACCGTCTGCAAGCCGTCGAGATTTTCCGCGGTCTGTTCGAGGAGTGCCTGAACATAGTGCGGCATCGGCGCCTCGCCCTCGCCGCCGAAGCCGCCGGAGAAGCGGGTGATGCCGGCGAGCCATTCCTCCAGCTCGTTGAAGAAGCGGTTCTGCGCCTGCCCGGCGGTGAGGTCGAGGAAGCCGAGCACCAGCGCGCCGGCGAGGCCGAACATCGAGCCGGAGAACGCCGTGCCCATGCCGTGCAGCGGTCGCGCCAGCCCGGACTTGAGCTGGTCGAACATCAGGTTGACGTCGCCGGTGCTGATCGAGAGGTTGGCGATCACCTCGGAGATGGCGCTCACCGTCAGCAGCAGGCCGTAGAAGGTGCCGAGCAGGCCGAGGAAGATCAGCAGCCCGATCATGTAGCGCGACAGCTCGCGGCTCTCGTCGAGGCGCGACGAGAGGCTGTCGAGCAGCGAGCGCATCGCCGGCGTCGACAGGGTGAGCCGGTCGGCGCGGTTGCGCGACGCGATCATCGAGGCCATCGGCGCCAGCAGCTTGGGCGAGGCCGGCGGGGCGAGGCCGGCGCGCGGATGCCGCAGCGTCTCCAGCCAGCGCACCTCCGGATTGAGCCGTGCGACGGTGACCAGGTTCCACAGGATGCCGAGCGCCAGCACGCCGAGGATCAGGCCGTCCAGCAGCGGGTTGTTGTTGAAGGCGGCGATCAGGGTCGGCCCGAGCAGCGCGGTGACCGCGGCGACCACCACCAGGAACACCAGCATGCGGACGAGATAGGTCAGTGGTTTGGTCATGGCACTTTCGCCGGAGGGTTGGAGACGGCTGTAGCCGTGCTGGGCGCCGGAGGGTTCGAGGCGGCTGCAGCCGTGCTGGGCGCCGGAGGGTTGGAGGCGGCGGCAGCGGTCGTGGGCGCTGCGTCGAGGTCGGAGCGGGTGAGGTCGGTGCGGTCGGCAGGACCGCCATCGCTCGGCCGGCCGATGGCGCGCACGTAGATGCGCGTGGACGGGATGCCGGCATTGATCAGGACCGCCCGCGCCGCGAGCCCCCGGGACAGCGAGAGCCGACGCGGGGTCGAGGGGTCGTCCGGGGTGCCGTTGCCGTAGGCGTCGATCTGCGCGCGGGCTTCGGGGTCGGCCTTCAGGCTAACGGCGAAGTCGCGGATCGCCTGCATGTTGGCGGCGTTCAGGTCGGCGCTGCGGTCGCCGAAGGTCAGTCGGGTGCCGCCGTGGATCGGGCTCGGCTCGCCGCGGGCGCTGGCGACCACCGGCACCGGCGGCGGCGGCGGCTCCGGATGCAGCGGGACGTTGATGACCGGCGCCTTGATGATGGGCGGCGCGGGTGGTGTGGTCGGCACCGGTGGCGGCATCTTGACGCCGGCCGGCATGTGCGAGGCCCCGGTGTCGGCAGCGGGGCCGGCGTTGGCGGAATGTGCCGGATGATGGGCGGCATGGTGATGCGCCGGGTGCGCCGGCTTCGGCTGCTGGGCCGGCTTCGGCGGGGTCAGCGAGTCCAGGGCACGCTGGTCGCCTTTGGCCTGGGCCCGGGCGGGTGCCGCGGCAGAGAGGGCACTGCCGCTCAGCAGGGCTACGAGCAGCGCGCGTCGGACGTTGCCGACCAGGATCATCGATGGACGCATTGCCCTGACGCTAGACGACACCGGCCCGATGCTCAACCGGGCGCAGGAATCGGGGTAGCTACCAGAGCAGGCCGGAGGACAGGCGCCAGCGTTCGCAACCCCCGGACATGCGCCAGCGGCAGGCCGGAGCTCCCGGCTGCGCCATGGCGACTACGGGGGTGCCGGGAGCCTGCGTGACGACCTTAAGGGGGTGGAAGCTGTCTTCATCGAACCGGCCTGGTCAGGGCCGTGCATCAGCATGGTCCGTTCCACCAGTCAGCATGGTCCCCAGACAGCTTCCCAAGCCGGGGCCTGATGTCGTTCCATGTGCCCAGGCGGTTTGCTCTGCCGACCATGGCTTCTATCATGCCTGTCGCGACCGCTATTATCAGGTCCTCGTCGCCGCTCGCCATGGCACCTTCGATTTCAAGTAATAGTTGATCATTTATCGCATCGCCGACAGAAGGAAAGTCGTCGACAATCTGCCTCCCTAGATCAGCCAGCAGTGTTGTGTCTGGCGGCTCGTCAGGATCCCAGTATGCCACAGTCTTACGAAAAGCGGATTGGGCTCCAGGAGATAATGTTAATAGCCGATTTACAAACGAGACTACGTACTGATCCATTACTCGCCCTTTAGCGCGTTTTGCGTGTGATGATCACATTTTCGGCCGCGGCTCGATCACCAGGCGAAGCAGTCGGGTTGTTGCGCAGCCACCTGTTCAGGGTTCGAATGGTGTTGACGGCCTTGACCGAGTGAAAGGCTCCTTTGACACGCTCACCTGTGGCCAATTCATGCCTGACGGCCGCTGCGGTGCTGCCACTGCCTATGGTAGCTCTGTCTCGGTAGAGGTCGTCCATGATCGCTTTGAGATCCGGATCAGAAGTCGCTGGTTTCGTCATCGCAGCTCGCAAACCGTCCTTGTGGGCCTCGACGGTCGTCGGGTTTGAGGCACCTCCCACGACCTCACTCTCGCCAGCTTCCACATCGGATACCGCGCCCGCTGCCTCAGTGGTCGTGCCAAGGGTGCTGCTTCCTTCGGAGGCGGAAGCACTCGCAACCTTCGCGATCTCAGTCGCACGCCCGACATCGCCGACGGCCTCGGCGACTTCCGCTTCGGCGCCGCCCGGGATCATCGCGCCCATCGCCAGCACAGAGCCCTGACCGGCAAGCATGCCGAGAAACTCGGTGCCATTGCCTCGCGCCTCCGCCTGCCGATAGGCCGCCGAGACTTTGTTCCCGGCGCTGCTCGTTGCCTCGACGACCCGACCAACTGCCTGCTTCGGGTCGGTCAGCGCCGTCCGCACGAAATGACCGACCGACTGTGTATCCTCGACGGCGGCGCTCCAGGACTGTTGTCTCGCATCGGCGCTCGTCGCCAGGGCGTAAGCCCCGGTGGCCAGGCTGCCGAACCCCTCGACCGTGTCGGGGGCGCCGTCCCGCAGGCCTTGGCCGAAGCCATGCGCGAACTGGCCGGCCTGTCCGATCGGGCTGACGGATTCGGAGCCGAGCCCGCCGCTCGCGGCTGCCGGGTGCACGCCTTCCGGATCGCCTGCGACCATGATTGCACTGGCGCGGGTGGCGCCAGACGCGGGAGGCACCGCCTCGTCTCGCCCCACTTCCAAAGCCGCTGCCGGCTTGACCTGTGCCGCGCCTGTCGACGAGCTCCTGGCGACGATCCGGGGCAGCTCGACATCCGTGCTGTCGATCGGCTCCACGACCGGCAGCGTCGGGGCGCTTTGGCGCTGCCCGCTTCGTGTCGCCTTGAGCATGTCGCGGAAGGCCGCGCCGCCTTCGTTCGCGGCTGGTGCGAGCATCGTGCGGAAGCTGCTGGCGCTGGTCGCGGAGCCGGCTGAACCTGGAAACCGACCCCGCCTATGCCGCCCGTCGGCTCCGGGGTCCGCCGCGGCGGATGGCGCTCCCGTTCCTGATGCGCCGGCGGCGGTTCGGGTCGCCGCGAGCAGATGCGAGGGGATCATCACGTTGAGGGTGATCGGAATGCGGACCATGCCCGGCTCGTCGGGCCGGAGGGCATCCGCTGCCGGCGCTTCGTGGCTGACCTCGACCTGCATCGTGAACGGAATGCTCTCGCCGCCGATGGACATCGCAAGGTGTCCAGGCACGTCTTGGTCGCCCAAAGCCATCCGCCGCTCCCAGGCTGAGGCGTAAGGCTACCGTGTCCCAACCATCTCGTAGCGAGCCGCGTCGGCGGCCTGCTAGCCGTCCAGGCCGTGCGCCACCGCCTCGCGCAGCTTCTCGTGCAGGCCGGTGTTCGCGGCGACGACGTTGCACTCCATGTCCATCGCGTTCTGCTCCTGGCCGTACGGGTCGGTCGCATAGCCGCCGGCCTCGCGCACCAGCAGCAGTCCGGCGGCAACGTCCCAGGGCTTCACGCCCAACTCCCAGTAGCCATCGAAGCGCCCGGCCGCGACCCAGGCGAGATCGAGTGCCGCGGCCCCGAAGCGCCGGATGCCGGCAACCTGGGGCATCAGCACACCCAGGGTGCGGGCGAACGGCAGCCGGCGCTGGGCCGGGATCGCCGCGAACGGGATGCCGGTGGAGAACACCGCCTCCGCGATGTCGCGCCGCGCCGACACCCGCAGCCGGCGCTCGTTGAGGTAGGCACCCGCACCTTTCTCGGCCCAGAACATCTCGTTCGCGGCCGGGTTGTACACCACCGCCGCCGCGACCTCGGCGCCGCCGTCCGGCAGCCGCTTCTGCAGCGCGATGCTGATCGCCCAGTGCGGCATGCCGTGCAGGAAGTTGGTGGTGCCGTCGAGCGGATCGACCACCCAGCGCCAGGCCCAGTTCTCGGAGCCGGACGCGCCGCTCTCCTCCATCAGGAAGGCGAAGCCGGGGCGCGCGCGGGCCAGCTCCTCGCGGATCGTCGCCTCCGCCCGCAGGTCGGCCTGGGAGACGAAATCCGACGGTCCCTTGATGCTGACCTGGAGCTGCTCGACCTCGTTGAAGTCGCGCAGCAGCCGCTTGCTCGCCTTCTGGGCCGCGTTCTGCATGACGGTGATCTGCGGCGAGAGGCGCGGCGACATCCAACTAGCCCTTGGCGCGTTCGACGTAGGTGCTGTCGTCGGTGCGCACCACGATGCGCTCCCCGGTCTCGATGAACGGCGGCACCATCGTCTTGACGCCGTTCGACAGGCGGGCCGGCTTGTACGAGGAGGTCGCGGTCTGGCCCTTGGTGACCGGGTCGGCCTCGACGATCTCCAGGACCACCGTCGCCGGCAGGTGGATCGCCACCGGATCGTCTTCGACGAGATCGACGATCACGGTCATGTTGTCCTGCAGGAACGGCAGCTGCTCGCCCAGGATGTCGGCCGGAATCAAGGCCTGCTCGAAGGTCTCGGGGTCCATCAGCACCAGGTTGGTGCCGTCGAGGTAGGAGTACGTGTACTCCTTCTCCTCGGTCATCAGCCGCTCGACGGTGTCGGCGGTGCGCCAGCGCTCGTTGGTCTTGTTGCCGGTCTTGAGGTCGCGCATGTCGACCTGGATGAAGGCGCCGCCCTTGCCCGGGCTGATGATCTGCTGCTTCAGCACGGTCCAGCGCCGGCCATCATGCTCGATGACCTGTCCGGCGCGAATGAGGTTGGCCTGCTGCTTCATGGTCCTGGATCTCTGCTGTGCGGAAGGGCCGGCTGGCGGTGCTGACGGAGCGCGGGTGTCTATCCCCTCGGACGGTCCCGGGCAAGCTGATGGGACCTGCCGGAGGGATCGCGCACCAGGCCTGCGGACGCATCGACATAGTCCGGGCCGATCGGAACCTTGCCGTGGCCGCCCGGAATGTCGAGCACATAGGTCGGCCAGGCGAGGCCGGTGACGCGGCCGCGCAGGCCGGCGAGCAGGCGCTGCCCCTCCTCGATCGGCACATGGAAGCGGCTGGTGCCGGGGGCGGCGTCGAGCTGGTGCAGGTAGTATGGCTTGATCCGTAGCCGCACCATGGCGCGCAGCAGCGCCTCCAGCGCCGCCTCGTCGTCGTTCACGCCGCGAAGCAGCACCGACTGTCCGAGCACCGGGATCGCACGGGCCTGCAGCCGGCGGATCGCGCTGGCGGCCGCCGGCGTGAACTCGCTGGCGTGGTTGGCGTGCAGCACCAGCCACATCGCAAGGTCGGTCTGCATCGCGTCGGCCAGCGCCTCGGTGACGCGTTCGGGGTCGGCCGCCGGAACCCGGCTGTGAATGCGTATCGTGGTGATGTGCGACATGCCGCCGAGAGCCCGCACGATCCGGGCAAGGCGGCGCGGCGACAGCATCAGCGGGTCGCCGCCGGTCAGGATCACCTCGCTGATCGCAGGACTGCCGGCCAGCCAATCCAGCGCGCGCTGCAGCGCCGCCTCGCCCAGCACGCCGCCGCCCGGCCCGACATGCTCGCGGCGGAAGCAGAACCGGCAATAGAGCGGGCAGACCAGCAGCGGCTTGAGCAGCGCGCGGTCGGCATAGCGGCGGACGATCCCCGGGACCGGGGAGAACGCCTCGTCGCCGATGGGATCGGCCTGCTCATGCGGAGCGGTTCGCAACTCGTCGGGGTGCGGGACCACCTGCAGCCCGATCGGATCGTCCGGCCGATCGATCAGCGCGCCAAAGGCAGGCGGGATCAGGGTGGCATAGCGGGCGGCGACCGCATCGAGGGCAGCGCGCTGCGATGCAGCCGCGAGACCCGACGCGATCAGGGCCTCGACGCCCGCAATGGAGGTAGCCGGCTTGCTGCTGTGCATGTCCCGCTTGCTGCTGCGCATGGCCCACTTGCCGCTGCGCGTGGCCCACTTGCCGCTGCGCGTGGCTGGGCTGTACTGCCGTGCCCATGTCGCCGCAACCGCCAGCACCCGTCCCGCAGGCCTCGGTCGCCGACCGGCTGCCGCTGCTGCGCCGGCGCGCGATGCTGGTCCGCGGCGTCCGCGGCTTCTTCGAGGCGCGCGGCTATCTCGAGGTCGAGACGCCGTTCGCGGTGCGCACGCCGGGCGAGGAGGTGCACCTGCACCCGTTCGCCACCAAGTGCCTGGCGCCCGACGGCACAAGCGAGCGCCTGTTCCTGCACACCAGCCCGGAATTCGCGATGAAGCGCCTGGTGGCGGCGACCGCGCAACCGGTGTTCCAGCTGGCAAGGGTCTGGCGCAATGGCGAGGCGGGTCCGCTGCATGCCGCCGAGTTCACCATGCTCGAATGGTATCGACCCGGCGCTGGGCTGGCCGGCCTGATGGACGAGACCGAAGCCCTGCTGCGGGCCTTGCTGCCGCCGATGGTCGAGCGGGACGGCGCGCGCTGCCGCATCGATGCGCCGTTCGAGCGGCTGACGCTGCAGGAGGCGTTCGCCCGCCACACCGGCGCCGACCTGCTGGCGACACAGGAGGACGCGCCGGCGCTGGCCCGGCAGGCCGGCGTGCGTCTGCGTGATGGCGAAGGGCTGCGTGATCGGGAAGGACGGGGCGAGACCTGGGAGGATTTGTTCTTCCGGCTGCTGCTGAGCCATGTCGAGCCACAGATCGGGCGGCAGCGGCCGACCTTCCTGACGCATTGGCCGGCGGCGCAGGCCGCCCTCGCCCGGCGCGACCCGGACGATCCACGCGTCGCGCTGCGCTTCGAGCTGTATGCCTGCGGCCTGGAACTCGCCAACGCCTTCGACGAGCTGACCGACCCGGCCGAACAGCGTGCACGGTTCCTGCATGACCGCGCGCGTCGCGCCGCACTGCCGCCCCCTGTACCGGGCTGGACCGTGGGAGAGTGGCCGATGGACGAGGCGCTGCTGGCAGCCCTGCAGCAGATGCCGCCCTGCTCCGGCATCGCGCTCGGCTTCGACCGGCTGGTGATGCTCGCGACCGGGGCCGCGCGGATCAACGACATCCTGTGGCTGGGAGGCGCCCGCTGATTTTTTTGTAACGCACAAACTCGCAGGCCATCCGGATGGCGTGGCAGAGCGTTCACGCCCGGTCTGTCGTTCCCTCCTCGAAGAAGGGCCTGCAACCATGTCCGCTCGAAATCTTGTCTCGCTCGCCGCCTTCGCGGTCCCCCTGCTTGCGCTTGCGGCCTGCGAGACGCCCTCCCCGGCCCAGCGCCGCCTGCTCGATTCCATGATCGGCCACTCGCAGGTCGATCTCGTCCGCGCCTTCGGCGTGCCGACCCGGACCTACACCGCAGACGGCCACAGCTTCCTCGCCTATATCGACAACGAATCGAGCTACAGCCCGGGGATCGGTCCCGGCTGGGGCTGGGGGTGGGGCGGCTATGGCTGGGGCGGCGGCGGCGGCTTCGGCTATGGCGGGTTCGGCGGCTACGGTGGCTATGGCGGTTTCGGCGGCTTCCCGCCGACCTACTACAACTCGGTCTGCGCCACGACCTTCGAGGTCACCAACGACCGCGTCTCGTCCTGGGCGCTGCGCGGTGACGGCTGCTGATCGCGCTCATCCGAAGCGGTCGCGCCTTGGTTGCGCATCCTGTATGAACGCCAGGGGACGGATGGGCCTGATGGCCGGAACAAGAGGGGCAGCATGAGACGTGTGAAGGCGTTGGCAGGGCGGGCGCTCGTGGTGGCTGGCATGCTGGCCGGGCTGGCGGCCTGCGAGAGCGGGGCGCGGCAGGACCCGCTGCCGATCATCGGCAGCTCCGATGACATCGTGTTCGCCGATGTGCCGGTCTATACCGACCGCACGGTCGACGAGAGCATCGTCGGCTCGCTCGAGCTGACCGACTATGCGCTCTGCCTCTACCGGACCGGCCTGCTCACTGTCCTGCAGCGGAACGGTCCCTTCACCGTGTTCGCGCCGCCCAATACGCCGCTTGAGCAGCAGCAGCAGGCGGCCGGCGGCCAGTTGCTGGCGCCCACCGATGCGCCGTTCCTGCAGCGGCTGCTGGCCTACACGATTGTGCCCGGCGCGTATTCCGAGCAGCGGCTGCGGACGATGATCGCGCACCAGCACGGTCCCGTTGCCTTGCGGACGCTGAACGGACGCGACGTGCTGACCCTCTCCATCGAGCCCGCGACCGGCCAGCTGCTGCTGGGCGACGCGCGTGGCCACATCAACCGGATCTGGCTGTCGAACGTGCCGCAATCCAATGGCGTGCTCTACGTGACGCAGTCGCTGCTGACGCCAGACATCCAGCTCGCGTCCAGTGCCGGCGCGTCGATTGCGGCCGGCGCGCCTCTGACCTACGTGCCGGGCGACTACACTACCGGGGTCGGCGCCCGCCACTGATCCCCACAGCTCCTGATCCCCGGGGCTCCTGATCGGGTCCCCGGATCGCGTCAGGCCGCAGCGATCGCCTGGTTCATCGCGCGCACCCCGGCGGCCGGTCCGCCGGGATGGTCCCACACCGCGCCGACCACGGCGAGAAAGTCGGCGCCGGCTTGCACCAGGCCGGCGCAGTTCGCCGGCGTGATGCCACCGATCGCCACCACCGGCAGCTGCATCACCTCCGACCACCATTCCAGCAGGTCTGGCTCGGCCCGGATGTCGGTCCGCTTGGTGCCGCTGGCGAAGAACGCCCCGAACGCCACGTAGTCGGCGCCATTCTCGCCCGCCAGCATGGCGGCGTCGCGGCTGTCGTAGCAGGAGACGCCGAGCTGCAGGTCGCCGAGCAGCGTGCGCGCCCGGGCAGCCGGCATGTCGTCGGCACCGACATGCGCGCCGTCACAGCCATGCTGGTGCGCGAGGTCGGGCCGGTCGTTGAGGATGAAGCCGACGCCGCGATCCTGCACCACCGGACGCAGCACCTCGATGGCGCGGACCACCGCCGCGTCCGGGACGTCCTTGAGGCGAAGCTGCACCGCGGCGACGTCGCCGGCATCGAGCGCCTCGGCCAGCCGGTCACGAAACACCGCGGGGTCCAGTGCCGGCGGGGTGACCAGGTAGAGCCTGCAGCCATCCGGTGCGGCCTGTTGAACGGGCGCCATGCTTCAGTGTCCGGCCGAACGATTCAAGCGAGGAGAGCTAGACGAAACCGTGCCTTGTGTCACGGCGGCGCGGCGCTCCTGCAGAGCCAGTCCCGCAACAGGCCGGCCCGGTCGTACCGAGCATCGAGGCTGCCCAGATCGAGACAGGCGGGCCGCTCGGCGACCAGTTCGGCGCCGAGCGCCTCGCCGCGCAGCCGGACGGCCTCGAATTGCGGGCAATCCGGCGCCAGCACCAGCCGTCGCAGCCCGATCCGCAGCGCCTCCATGCTGCGGCCGGCCGAGGCGCCGCAATCGAGCATGCTGCTTGCCTCGGCGGCCAGGATCTCGCCTTCGAGGCTGTGCATCAACGCCGCCCACCAGAGCGGCCCCATGAAACAGGCGGCACTCTCGGCCGACAGCAGCAGCAGCCGGGGAGCGGGTGCGGCGGCCTGCAGCGCGAACAAGGCGTGATCGCGTCCGTGGATCACGACCGCACGCTCTGGCGCGCGCCCTGGGGTGCGTGTGGCACCGCCGGAGGCTGCCTGGTTCATGCCTGCCTGCCTTGCTGCTTGACGTTCAAAGTGTTGCACGCGATCTGTGCAACGACATCGGTGCTTCGGAGGATGTTCGCATTGTCGCAGTACCAGGATCGAGTGCCGCAGGGTGGGGATCGAGTGCCGCAGGGTGGGCCCGGCGAGCGTCCGGAACAGGATCCGGCCGAGCGGCTGGCGGCGGCGTTGGGCCGCATCGCCGTTGCCGTCGAACGTCGCGAGGCGATGGCTGCCGAGGTCGAGGCGACCGGGGCCCGGGCCCTGCGCGACGTCGAGGCCGCCGCGGGGCAGGCCCGCCTGGACGCCGAACGGGCAGGATCGGCGCTGCGCGAGGCCAATGCGGTCCCCTCCGTCGATCTGCCGGTGCTGGTCGCTAACCTGGACGCCTTGATCGTGCGGCTGCGCGACGTCTTGGGTGAATCCGGCGCGAAGGAGCATCCTGCCGGCGACCCGACGCATCAAGGCGGGGCGCTCTAGAGCCTGATCGTCTCAGGCTTTATCAGCCTAAGACGTGAATCAGTCTCTATTACAATAGGATAGAGCAAGTTAATCGGCTCTGTCAGAGCCGATCTTGCTCTAACGGGCGGCAAGAGCAGGGCTGGAGGCGGCGATGGCGCAGGTCACGATCAGGATCAATGGCTACGCGTATGCCGTCGGCTGCGAGGATGGCCAGGAGCAGCATCTGCAGCAGATGGCGTCGCAGGTGGACCGCAGGGTCGAGCGCATCAAGGCGATCGGCGGACAGAGCGGCGAGGCGCGGCTGCTCGCCCTGGTGGCCCTGCTGATGGCCGACGAGCTGCACGACATGGCGGCCGACCGCATGCCGGCCGGCACCGCCGCCCTGATCGAGGAGGCGGAGGCGGTGCGTGCGCAGGCGGACTGGCGAGAACGCCAACTGGCCAACCTCGCCGAACGCGCGGAAGCCATTGCAGCGGCGCTCGAGCATGACTAGCTTGATGGGGCGGGGCTGCCTGGTGCGTCAGGCAATTCAACCCCCGGGCCGATAAGCACTTCCACGGGAGCTGGCTCTGTCATGGCTCTTGGCCATGTTACCCGGCGCCCACCTGCACTTGCGGGTTCTGGGAGGCTGACAGTCCAACGGCCGAGGCGGCTCCGCACCTGCCCGCAATGATGCCCCTGGACTCGCAGAAGCGGGCGCTCCGCATTCAGCTATTGCGCAGCCGGACAACCGATCCTGCCGCAGACGCCCGGCTGTCCCGGGCGCTGCTCGCCCATGTGGCCATGCCGCCCGGCGCGCGTATCGGCGGCGTCTGGCCGCTGCCGGACGAGCCCGACCTGCGACCGCTCTGGCACAGACTGCATGAGCGCGGCTGTGCGGTGCTGCTGCCAGAGACGACGCCACGCGGCTCGGCGCTGCGGTTCCGCCCCTGGTCGCCCGGTTGCGCGATGGAGGCCGGGCCGCATGGCACCGCGCATCCTGCGGGGCCCGCATCCGATGTGCCGGAGATCGTGTTCGTGCCGATGCTGGCCTTCGACCGCCAGGGCTGGCGGCTCGGCTATGGCGGCGGCTATTACGATCGCACCCTGGTCGGCCTGCCGCAGGCGCGTGCCATCGGGTTTGCGCTGTCCAGCCAGCAGGTCGAAGCGGTGCCGCACGGCGCCTTCGACATCAGGCTGCCGATGATCGTGACCGAGCAGGGTCCGGTTCGGCTGCACCGACAACCGGAGGGGTGAGACGCCGTGCGTATCCTGTTTCTCGGCGACGTGGTGGGGCGCGCGGGACGTGACCTGGTGGAGGCGCGGCTGGCCGCACTCCGCGAGCGGCTGCGCATCGACCTGGCGATCGTGAACGCCGAGAACGCGAGCCATGGCTTCGGCCTGGCACCCGCCATGGCCGACAGCCTGTTCGCCGCCGGCACCGATGTCATCACGCTGGGCAACCATGCGTGGGACCGCAAGGAACTAATCGGCCATATCAGCCAGGCGCCGCGCATCATCCGGCCGATCAACTTCCCGCCCGGCACGCCCGGCGCCGGCAGCGTGCTGGTGACGCTCGCGGATGGCCGCCGGGCAATGGTGATCAACGCGATGGGCCGGCTGTTCATGGATGCACTCGACGATCCGTTCCGGGCGGTGGGCGAACTGCTGTCGCGGCACCGCCTCGGGGTCACGGTCGGTGCCATCGTGGTCGACATCCATGCCGAGGCAACCAGCGAGAAGATGGCATTCGGGCATCATTTCGACGGGCGCGTGTCGCTGGTCGTCGGCACCCACACCCACACGCCGACCGCCGACCATCGCATCCTGAAGGGGGGCACCGCCTTCCAGAGCGATGCCGGCATGTGCGGCGACTATGACAGCGTGATCGGCATGGCGAAGGTGCCGGCGGTAGCACGCTTCGTGCGCAAGATGCCGACCGAGCGGCTCGGCCCGGCCGAGGGCGACGCGACCCTTTGCGGCCTGTTCGTGGAGACCGATGACCGCACCGGCCATGCCATGCGGGTGGCGCCGGTGCGCCTGGGCGGCAGGCTGTCGGAGACGCTGCCTGACGCTGCCTGATGGAACACACTCGTGTCGGAGAGGCACGCCTGCCCTCTTGCGCATGCGCTCACCGATTGGGTTCATCCGGACCAGCCGCGATATGCCTCGTGTCCGGTTTGACGGCGGCAGCGCCACCCGGCAGCCACAAGGCGTCGACGGCCAGGCTGATGGCGATCAGCCACCCGAGCGCCACACCGCTGCCGAGCAGGAACCCCAGGCCGAGAAGGCAGAGGCTCACCGCCATGCCAACGAGCCCGGTCAGCAGGCAGAACGCGCCGTCCAACCCGGTCGACCAGCCAGATCGCCACCATGGTCATGACGACGTTGACCACGCCTATGCCGGCGGTCGCGAGGATCGCTGCCGACGCGGACGAGAGTCCGGCGGCCTGGAAGATGACCGGAGCAAAGTAGATGACCGTGTTGATCCCGGTCACCTGTTGGAAGATCGCAAGACCGACGCCGACGATCAGAGGCAGCATCGCGGCCTTGTGGGTAAGCCGGCTTTCCGGCATCGCACACACTTCAGGCTTGAGATCAGGCCGGAGCAAGGCAAGTTCGGCCCTGATATCGACATGGCGTCCGCGCAGGCGGGCAAGTGCCGCCTGAGCGCGATCGGCGTGCCCAGGACCTGCCAGCCAGCGCGGTGTCTCCGGGAGAAGCAGCATGCCGATGAAAAAGACGACGCCTGGCACGCCGCCAAGCCCCAGCATCCAACGCCAGGAGCCCGTGGTGGCAAAGGCGTATCCGGCCAGTTAGGAAATCAGGATGCCCAGCGTCACGGCGAGCTGGTTGAAGGAGACCAGCGCGCGACGTTCGCGGGCGGAGGCGATTTCTGCAAGGTAGAGCGGGGTCAGCATGGAGGCGCCCCCGATGCCGATACCCACCAGCAGGCGGCCTGCAAGCAGCATGGCAAGATCGACCGCCACTGCCGACACGAGCGCGCCTCCGACAAAGACCGCCGCGGTGAGCTGCAGGACCGGGCGACGTCCGAACCGGTCGGCGAGCAGGCCAGCGCAGGCGGCGCCCCCTGCTGCGCCGGCGAGTGCTGCGCTCGTCACGACGCCCAGCATCAGGTGGGACAGTTGGAAGGCTTTGCCGAGAAACAGCAACGCCCCGGAAATCACGCCGGTGTCGTAACCGAACAGCAAGCCGCTGAGAGCCGCAGTAGCCGCTATGATGGCAACATGCATGGGGTTCCTTGACGGCAATGCAGACCGGTTGATCTACGACTATTTCCAAGGTGGTTCAAAAACTGGCCGTTGCTGCGGGGTGCGCTTGCGACGATCCTGGCCCTGGCATCGGCGGCGCGCGGCCCAACGAAAAACTCCCCGCGCCTTGTGGCACGGGGAGTCAACGATTGGTGGTTGCGGGGACAGGATTTGAACCTGTGACCTTCAGGTTATGAGCCTGACGAGCTACCGGGCTGCTCCACCCCGCGGTGGTGAGGCTGCTGTGAGTATGCGGCCTCGATGTGTGTGTAATAGGTTGGTTCGGAAGACCTGGCGGCGACCGACTTTCCCGCATCTTGAGATGCAGTATCATGGGCGCTGGGGGTTTTCACGGCCGAGTTCGGGATGGGATCGGGTGGATCATTCCCCGCCATGGCCACCAGGTCGTCCGAGCCAACCTTTGGGGGAGGTTCGGGCGAGTGAGTGGGTTGGTGCGCGGTGTTGTGTGATGTGGATGACTGCTGTGCGTGTGGTGGTGTATTTGTGTTTTGAGCCTATTGGGCGATTAGGACCAGTTAGCTGAGTGCATTGCTGCACGTATACATCTGGCCTATCGACGTGATGGTCTATCACGGCCCTCTGGGAGACCTGGTTTTGAGGTAAGTTTCTCGCTTAGATGCTTTCAGCGATTATCTTGTCCGCACGTAGCTACCCGGCGGTGCCGCTGGCGCGACAACCGGTGCACCAGAGGTGCGTTCATCCCGGTCCTCTCGTACTAGGGACAAATCCTCTCAAGTCTCCAACACCCACGGCAGATAGGGACCGAACTGTCTCACGACGTTCTAAACCCAGCTCACGTACCACTTTAATCGGCGAACAGCCGAACCCTTGGGACCTGCTCCAGCCCCAGGATGTGATGAGCCGACATCGAGGTGCCAAACCTCCCCGTCGATGTGGACTCTTGGGGGAGATCAGCCTGTTATCCCTAGAGTACCTTTTATCCGTTGAGCGATGGCCCTTCCACGCGGGACCACCGGATCACTATGGCCGACTTTCGTCTCTGCTCGAGCTGTCGCTCTCGCAGTCAGGCGGGCTTATGCCATTGCACTCAGCAGCCGATGTCCGACCGGCCTGAGCCCACCATCGCGCGCCTCCGTTACACTTTGGGAGGCGACCGCCCCAGTCAAACTGCCCACCATGCAGGGTCCCGGTCCGGGCTGACCGGACGCGGTTAGACATCAGAAAAATTCAGGGTGGTATTTCAAGGATGGCTCCACCTGAGCTAGCGCCCCGGCTTCATAGCCTCCCACCTATCCTACACAGCATTTTCCTGATGCCACTGCAAAGCTGCAGTAAAGGTTCATAGGGTCTTTCCGTCTGACCGCGGGTACCCCGCATCTTCACGGGGAATTCAATTTCGCTGAGCCGATGCTGGAGACAGCGGGGAAGTCGTTACGCCATTCGTGCAGGTCGGAACTTACCCGACAAGGAATTTCGCTACCTTAGGACCGTTATAGTTACGGCCGCCGTTTACCGGGGCTTCAATTCAGTGCTTGCACACCTCCTCTTAACCTTCCGGCACCGGGCAGGCGTCAGACCCTATACGTCGTCTTTCGACTTCGCAGAGCCCTGTGTTTTTACTAAACAGTCGCTACCCCCTGGTCTGTGCCACCACCGCATGGTTGCCCACACGGTGGTCTCGCTTATCCCGAAGTTACGCGAGCAATTTGCCTAGTTCCTTCAGCATCGTTCTCTCAAGCGCCTTGGTATGCTCTACCAGTCCACCTGTGTCGGTTTAGGGTACGGTCTGTATGCCAGAGCTATTTCCCGGAATGCTCAAAAAGCCGGATCAATCCGATAAGACCCGACAACATCTCGCATTCGTCACTTCTGGCAGGCTGAGGAATATTCACCTCATTCCCATCGACTACGGCTTTCGCCCTCGCCTTAGGAGCCGGCTCACCCTGCGCGGATTAACCTTGCGCAGGAACCCTTGGACTTTCGGCGACAGTGTTTCTCGCACTGTTTGTCGCTACTCATGTCAGCATTCGCACTTCCGA